>JAFRJJ010000087.1 GCA_017432325.1 Solobacterium sp.
CTGTAACGTTCAAGCATATGGTTATAGACAAACCTGCATGAGCCGAAAGTCTGTCTGATGACAGATATCTGTTCATCTGTCGGATAGATCCGCATTTTCAAAGCTTTGAATCTCTTCATGGCAGTGTCTCCTTTCACAGTCGCAACAGAACGAACGTTCCGTTATGTCAGACACTTATATATACGGACAGGAAGAATATGATTCCACGAAAGTTTTTTAAAACAATCAAATGTTTTCATAGTTTTTCATGATTTTCCCCTGCGCAATGGTTTTTTTATATCCGGATCAGACGCTGTATACTTTTTTTCCTGTACAATGACATCATTATTTTCGGAGGATTTATGACTGAAACAATGAACAAATGGATCGCTGAATGGTATGAGCAGAATGACGCTGACATCAAACAGCTGATGCGTGATGTATGGGAACATCCGGAGCTTGGTCTGGAAACACCTCATGCAGCAAAGGTATGCGCTGAATTCGTCAAAACACATGGCTTTGACCATGTAGAACTCAGATGCGCAGAAGATTATGACAATCCGGAAGCACGTCCGAATGCAGTAATTGCAGAATTTGGCAGCGGTAAACCTGTTATTGGTATTATCGGTGAACTGGATGCCCTGCCTGGTTTAGGACAAAATGACAAACCGTACAGAGATCCTAAGGAAGGTCCGGGTCATGGATGCGGACACTGTATCATGGCGGGAGGCTCTGCTGCTGCAGCATGTGCCCTGAAATATGCCATGGAGCAGGATCACCTGCAGGGAACGCTCCGCTTTATCGAAGCACCTGCTGAAGAGATCGGGGTCGGTAAAGGATGGCTGGCAAAAAACGGATTATTCGATGACATGGATGTCGCACTGATGTGGCATCCGGGATCATGTGAACTGGACTACGATCCCAGAGACAGTGTTGCGATCTATGATGTAGAATTCAGGTTCTACGGAAAGACTGCTCATGCGGCAGGTCAGCCCTGGAACGGACGCTCAGCATTGGATGCTGTTCAGCTGATGAACATGGGATGTGAATTCATGAGAGAACATGTCAAACCCGGTTCCTATATCCATTACTGCATCACTGCCGGCGGACTGGCGCCAAACGTCGTACCGGACTATGCAGCTGTCCGTTATTTCTTCCGCTCAAAGAGCGGTATGGAGGGTGCGAAGGAGATCTATGATCGTGCCTGCAAAGTAGCTGACGGTGCTGCAATGATGACAGAGACATCCGTTGAGAAGCATATCAACATGACTATGCCGGATCTGATCTACAACATTCCGCTCTGTCAGTTCCTGTATAAATCAGCTTTAAAACTGCCGGATCTTGAGTATACCGATGAAGAACAGCAGTTTGCCAGGGATCTTTACAAGAGCGTCATGGAAAAAGAAGCACCGGAAGAATTTGATAAAGTCATGCCGATGCACATTTCCGAATTCCATGATCATAAAGATGGTGTCAAGAGCTCTGCGACAGATGCTTCCTACATGAGTTATATCTGCCCTACAATGCATTCTTCAGGCATGGGAAATCTGCTTGGCGGTCCTGGACATCATTGGGGCATGACATGCTGTGCAGGTACAGCTCTTGGTCAGAAGGCAGGCATCTTCGGATATAAAGCACTGGCTCAGGGTGCTTATGATATTTTCGCACATCCGGAGGTAACAGAGGAATTCTGGGAATATCAGAGATCACTGAATCTTCCGAAACTCGATTACCGTTCACTGAAATAATTGAAAATGCAGGAGGTTATGCACGCCTCCTGCTCTTTTTCATATTCATTGCTTTGACTGCCCATTCATGATCGATCCTTGTTTTGGAAAGCATTTCTTCATCCAGCATTGGCAATGTTTCCTGCTCGATCTTATGGTAAAGTACCTTGTCCAGTTCGATCTCTCCTGCAAACCCGTCTTCGGTCATGACAACAAATCCGTCGCTCTGATCAGATGGTGAATAATACAGTCCTTCTACATGGACCTGCGGATTATCCATCATCAGCGAGACAGCTGTGGTGAGCTTTTCAAGTTCAAGTACGCGGTCATCGAGATGCTGGTCAAAGATCAGGATCTTTTCAATCATGTCATTGGGATGGATGCAGGTACGCATCCGATAGTTCTTTCTCGCTGCATGTTCCCTCAGTTCATCTTCTTCCGACATGACAGACAGTGCCTGTTCAAACGGGTCTTCTGTAAAGGAATCCATGAGCTGCACCATAAACTGCTGTTTTGAATCATGATACAGCAGAGGATAAATCAATCCTGCTGTCATACCGCATTTTCTGCAGGTATGACTGAACAAAGAACCATCCAGCAGCTGATCTTTCAGTTCCGGTGTCCAGTTGGGATCGATCCACGAATATAACGATACCGTGTCTGTAAAACCGCAGTGACTGCATGTGATATCAAGCTTCTGTTTCTGTTCCATCAGTTCTCCTCTTGAAACAATAGTATGCGGGTGTCCGGTTTGCCGTATCTTCTTTCAGGACTTCCGTGCTGCAAAGGCAGAACGGATAATGTACAGCTACCTTTCCCTTCCGCTCAGGTTCGTCAAATTTATCCTTTCTCCAGGAGGGATCGAGAATTGTAACGGTATTGTCCTGACAGGCAACAGCCAGTATATAATGTCCTCCATGCGAGAAGACACCTATGTGCCCTTCCCTGTCTCCTCCGACGTTTATGATCACCCGTCCGCCTGTCTGCAGACATTCCAGAAGATCTTCTGTCCTGTCACTCATATGAAGCACCAGTCCGTACCTGCTGCACAATTCCTGTCCTAGTACTTTCATGTCTGTACCGGGATCCAGATTTGCTTTGCAGGATACAGCAAGGTCCCTGATCTCTTCCAGGGAAAACTCCCCCAAAAGAAGCTGTTCCAGCATCATGGCTGCCGAGCATATGCCGCAGCCTGCCTGGGCAATGTTCCCTTCTGATGCCAAAGTGCTTTCCGGTTCTTTGACATTTGTCGGATACGGCATGGATTCATAATCTAACTGATTCAGATATTTCATTTTGTTCTCCTATACCGCAAAGTCCGTCAGAATTCCATTCTGATTTCTGGCTTCGTCCATGATCTTCATGACAGTCAAGGAATCATCCAGATGTGCCATCATTTCATCAAAAGCATCTGTTTCCAGCATCCGTTTGAACGCTGACATTTCATAATACATGTTCTGATGTTTTTCTTTTGCTTCGTATTCCCTGCTTGTGCCGTCATTCATCTGTACTTTAAACCGGTTTACAGAACTGGCTCTCTGATCTGATTCAATGTATCCCAGATCGCCATGGATGCTGATGCGCATAGGTGCACTGCAGTCCTTTGCGCCGACCAGGGATGCCTTAAATCCGGGATATTCCATAATAAGTACACCTGATGTATCAATATCTCTTACGATATTGGCATGATAGGTCACCTTAAGGGGTGCACCGAAGATACCGACCATCAGATAAACATTGTACAGGTTGATATCCATAAGTGCCCCACCGGCTTTCAGCGGATCAAATACAGGAAGGATCTCTCCGTTTTTGAATGCCTGATAGCGTCTGGAATACTGTGAGAAACTCAGCTCCGCGATTCTGATCTCTCCGATCTCGGTAACTGCCTTTTTCAATTCTTCCAGTGACGGATTGTACTGGTTCATGATTGCTTCGAACAGATAAAGATGCTTTTCTTTGCAAATACTGTACAGTACTTCGGCCTGCGCATAGTTTGATGTGAACGGTTTTTCGCAGATCACGTGTTTTCCGTGCATCAGTGCTTTCTTTGTATATTCATAATGCATATAATTTGAGACGCCTACATAGACCGCATCAATATCCGATGACAGCATTTCTTCATAGTCTGTGTATACTTTCGGAATTGAAAACTGTTCTGAAAGTGCATTCAGTTTTTCAATACTAGCCGGTCTTCCGCAGATACATGCGATCTGCATTCCAGTTTCTCTGGCTCCTTCTATAAATACCGGAATGATCGTACCGTTTCCTGCAATACCAACTCTCATAAACCCTCCTTTATATTTATTAAATTTATTGTACAAAAAATTAAACGTTAATCAAAAATTGATTCATGGAAACCAAACTGTGCTACATTTATGTTAGCAATTACAGGAGGCAATAATGAACATCAATTTATTCCAAAACAAGAAAAAAGAGGAAGAAAAGAAAGAAACCACTTCCAACACCACTACAACAGTTAAACCTGCATCAACTATAACAGCAAAGAAACCGGCGGCTACAACCACTGTTAAGCCTGCAACGACAACAACTGTTAAACCTGCAACGACAACAACTGTCAAGCCTGCAACAACTGTTAAACCTGCAGTCACAGTTAAACCTGCAGCAACAGTTAAACCTGCAGCAACAACAGTGAAACCGGGACTGTCCATTGATGGAACAGCTGCTGCTCCGGCTCCGGCACCTGCACCTGCAGCAAAACCTGCCGCAAAACCGACGATCACAGTCAAGGCTTCCGGTTCCATTAAACCGACAAAGTCTGTTGAAGAACTGGCTAAAGAAGTTATCCAGGGCAAATGGGGCAACGGTGCTGACCGTAAAACTGCTCTTGAAGCAGCAGGATTCAGCTATGATGCTGTTCAGACAAAGGTCAATGAACTGCTGAGCGGAACAGCTCCTGCATCCAAGTCCGTTGAAGAACTGGCTAAAGAAGTTATCCAGGGCAAATGGGGCAATGGTGCTGACCGTAAAGCTGCTCTTGAAAAAGCAGGATTCAGCTATGACGCTGTTCAGGCAAAAGTCAATGAACTGCTGAGCGGCACAGCTCCTGCAGGAAAGACTGTTGAAGAACTGGCAAAGGAAGTTATCCAGGGTAAATGGGGCAATGGTGCTGACCGCAAGGCTGCTCTTGAAAAAGCCGGATATGACTACAATGCTGTTCAGGCAAAGGTCAACGAACTTCTGAAATAATCGGATAGAGAAACCGCCGCGTGCGGTTTTTCTTTTTGCCCGGACAGAAAAAAAGCAGACCGGTCAGGTCTGCCCTTTCAGACTGTCGATATGATTTATGCGTCAGCGCCCATAGTAATCGAGCCGGATACCGGTACGCTTTTCGGAGTGCAGAGAATCACCTGATGTGCGACTTTTTCAATCAAACCGTCAAGCGAATAAACAACACCGGTCAGAAAATCGATCATTCTCTGTGCATCATCACGCTGAAGTTTGTGAAGATTCACGATTACAGCATGACCTGATTTCAGCTGGTTGCCGATCGCTACGCCTTCTTCAAATGTTGAAGGTTCGAATAATGAGAGATTTGCATTTTTATTTTCATTCGCCATAAATGATTCCTCCTAAGTCCTACATGATTATTATATAAGACTTTCTTTTGACAGGTACATCAACTCGATTGATATCAGTGTTATTTCAAAAGTTCATGCAGTTTTTTCATTGTATCGTCTGCATTTGTGAAGCGGATCGTCTTCATGCCGAGCCTTTCCGCAGGTTTCAGGTATGCGGATTCATCATCGATCATGACGCATTCCTCTGCTTTCAGGCCATAACGATCCAACAATGTCTGGTACATCCGGATATCGGGTTTGCGCATATGTTCTTCGTGTGAGAATACACCGCCGCTCAGGATCTGATATCCCTCATATTTCTTTACGATCTGATGCAGTTCATCCGGTATATCAGCGAGCATATAAATGTCATAGCCCTGGTTTTTCAGCTGTGCAAGTCCCTGCCACATTTTGACATCCGGCTTCATATAGCTGCTCCAGTCATCCAGGAACGCCCTTTCCATCATCCTTGCGTATTTAGGATATAACTGCTTCAGGACATCTACAAACTCATGAACATCTTTATACTGTCCCTTATTGTATTTGTCCCATTCCTCGGATCCGGCCATTACGGTTACGATCGCTTTGATCTCGAATGGATTCGGCTTATACTTTTTCAGCAGTTCCATCACCTTCACATTGATGGTCACGCCGCCTGCATCCGTAATAATATGTTTGATCATTCTTTTATTCCTCCAGTCCGAAATATACCGCAAACAGATCGCCTTTCGTATCATCACTGAACTGCTCCAGATAAGAAAAGATATAAAAATCACTGTCTGCCGGTACCTGATAAACAATATCACCTGTTATGCTTTCGTTTCTCTGTAATATATATGCTGTTTTCAGCAGATCATCCCCGCTCAGGGTGCTCACTGCGTAAGTCAGCGGGATATCCCAGTCATCTTCACCTTCACCCCATGTGATCTGAAAGTCTGTATCATACATATTCAGTTCCTGGTCCAGGGTATTATGCACAGTGATATTCACGGCAAGTATGGCATATCCTTCCGGGGGTACATATCCTTGACAGGTATCTGTCAGTTCAGCGGAATTGACTTGAAAGTCAAAGAATGCCGTACGCATCGTCTGACCGATAACACCTTCGGCCATTCCGTCAGCCGGTACAGCCGGCTGTACTGCTGCATCCGGTGTTTCTGTCGGCTGTGCAGTCTGCACAGCGTTATCCGGCTGTGCCTGGCACCCTGACATACAGATCGTCAGAAGTGCAGTACATATGACTCTGCTTAGTTTCATAGTTCTTCCTCTTCCGTCTCTGTCAGGACGGTATTCAGACGCAGTATGAAGTATCCTGCCCCGCATGCCAGCAGCAATACATGTCTCAGCAATGCTCCGTTCATCAGGAACAGTATACTGCTGAAGATACAGGCTGCCATCAGACTGACCCTGCCAGTTCCCCTCAATATCATGAAGATGCATGCGGCATCCAGTCCGATCAGGCAGAGCAGTGTCCCTGCCATCCAGTATACGAACATATTTGCTGAAGCAAACCCGAACTCCAGATGTGTGATCGTCAGCGGTACAAACATAAGGATCAGTGACAGACCCAGCAGGATCATCTCAGCCTTGCTGAAGGCAGGAACTTCTTCTTTCCTCAGATGATGGACTGCTGCCAGACTGGCCAAGACGACCAATGAAGCGATCAGGTTGCATGTGTTGATCATATTCCAGGTCATAATACCCTCAGCGGGACCCAGTTCCGGTAGTCACCGGATACCAGGTCATATTCAATGCCGCGTACATTTCCCATCAAGCTGTCATGAAAGTGTTCTTCTCCATGACAATGCGCATAGATGACACGTCGTATACCCTCTTTTTCCAGGCAGTCCGTAAACAGGCTGTCTTCCTGTCCCGGATCTGTCGGCGGGTAATGCAGAAATACGATGATATCATCGAATCCTGCAGTTTTCGCTTTTCTGATGCCGTCCTGTAAGCGCATCAGTTCTCTGTCCTTCAGCTGGAAAACGCGTTCGGGCGGATCATTTCCTTCATCTGCGTACCCTTTTGTCGCAACAAGTGCAGTCGTCTCATATACAGCATAGCCGCCCTGCAGGAATTCCAGTTTTCCTTTGTAAAGCTTGTTCAGTTTTGATGTATGTCTGGAATCCCAGAACAGATCATGGTTGCCTCTGGTCAGGATCTTTCTGCCTGGCAGATCAATGATGAACTGGAGATCGGTTTCACATTCCTTCAGGTTTCTTCCCCAGGAATGATCACCGACCAGCACAAGCGTATCATCTGGTCCGATCATAGAAGGAAAAACATCCATGACCTTCTGTTCGTGACCTACCCAGTTTCCGCCCCAGACATCCATACTTTTGTCCGAGGTGAAAGACAGATGCAGATCACCGATCGCATATAATGCCATATCAGGATCCGCGCTCCTTGGCCAGACGGTCTTCAGTACCTTTTTCAACCTGCTTCAGGCGTTCCTTCAGACGTTTCTTCATGACCATGGTCGAAAACCAGTCAGGTTTCTTATTCGTCATGATCGTCTGTGTAAGAACAACATGGCATGAGTTTTCGTCCTTCTTTACCAGTTTGAAGCGCATCTGGATATTTTTCGTACCGCGCGATACTTTGATGGCATACTCTCTTCCGGGCAGAAGACGTTTATATGTGACGATCTCCTCCCCGTACTTTGCTGTTTCACGTCTGTAGTGGTAGCCCTCTTTGATATCATTAACGTTGATTTCATATCCTACAGCTGCTTCTGCTTCCTGAGCAGAGGAGATCAGCAGCGTATCATAGAAATCCTTTGCGCTGACCCGGCAGTCTTTTTCAACAATCGTTTCCTGCATAATTACTTCTCCAATGACTGATAGGCTTTCAGCCTGTCTTCCATACGTCTGATCATTTCTTCTCTGAGATCCAGCGGTTCCAGGATCTCCATCGCATCCATGTACTGCTGTCCCAGGAACAGGATGCCTTCCCTGTTTGCCTGGATCCGGATGACTACATGATCATCATCCTGGGGTGACATACTGATATCAAGACCGAACAGATCGATCATCTGATCCAGTATGGACAGATCGCATCTCAGCACAGCAGAGACATTCTGTCCTGCAAACATAAAGAGTTTGCTGCGGGCATATTCATACGGATCGGATGTTTTCGGAAGACTGCGGACACTCTGTTCAGTGACATGCACATTCTTCATGCGTTCGATCCTGTAATGACCGTATCCCTGATGGTGATCGCTGGTAGCGATCATATATGCCCTGGTATCGGCATATACGATGTATCTTGGTTCCACGATATATGGATTCGCCCTGCGTTTGACCAGGTTCTTTTCCGCTGTGTATTTCATATAGTCGAACCGGATCGCTTTCCTCTCCTTGATCGCTTCGGAGATCATTTCAATATTCAGGAACAGTTCCTGATTCTGTGTCTTGCGAGGATTCGGCATATAGACTGTATCGTTGAACTCTTTTGCCTGATAACTGCTCTGCGTATCAAGAAGTTTGCTGATGAGATCCTTGCTCTGGCGGTAAGGAATGAAGTTCGAAGCATGGATCGCATTGCAGAGATACAGTACTTCGGCAGGTTCAAACTGCCTGGTCATCAGGTAGTACCCCTTTCCGTTCTGTTCGTATCTGGATATCTCCATTCCCATATCTTCCAGCATGTCAATATTGTTGTAGATCGTTCTCCGTTCCAGCTTCAGACCGTATATCGTTTCCAGTTTCTGCAGAATGTCACGGATGCTCAGAATATGTTCTTCATCGGAGTATTTCCTCAGAATATCCATCACGGCAATGATGCTCGTTTTCTTATCTGCCATGTTCCTCACCTGCCTTAATGTGAGTATAACACGGTGTACATTTTTCTGCACATTGCGCTGTTTAAGATGTACTCAGACAGAAGGAGTTATCAATATGGATCAGAAAACATATTTTACGATTACAGGTACTAATTATTTCCTCGGTATGGAGGTATTCCGTCCAGGGCAGAAACTAAAGCTCATGAAGGATCTCAGAAACGGATATGATGATGAAGCAATCGGTATCTATTCCGATACGGATGTCAAATACGGTTATGTTGCCAATTCTGTCAGCACGGTCGCCAGAGGGACCCATTCAGCCGGCTATCTCTACCGTATGTTTGACTTTGAAGCAGAATGTACGGTTCTCTTTATTCTGCCTACCGGTATTATCGCCAGTCTCGACATTCCGAAGTCTTCTGATTAAAATAGTCTCATGGACAATGAGGCAGAGCGCGTTTATAAACTATTGGGAGTTATTTTTACAGGTGTGGCTGTAGCGATTATTTCAGCTGCATTGGTTGCTGGTTTTTCACTTTTCTCTTTTGCACCTCTGCTCATTATGCTTCTGACGGCAATTCCGTTTCTCGGTGTGGGCATAGGGTTCCTGACACATGTTCAGAAAAAGCGGAATATGGAAAATGATGTCATTGAGATGGGCTGCACAGTAGATGCTGTGATCACGGAGATCTGTCCCGATTACAGTATCACGATCAACGGCAGGCATCCCTGGATGCTCAGGTGCAGCTATGATGATCCTCAGACAAACCGTGTTTATGAATTTATCACGCACACGGAAGGCTTTCATCCCTCTCCCCGGCTGATCGGCGGAACGGTTACGGTATTTGTGGATCCCTATGACTATACTAGATATGCCGTAGACCTTGATACATGCACGCTGCCGGAAGAAGATCTTCAAGATCTTCTGACAGGACACTCTGAAATACATGAGCAGAAACGATTAAAATGACTCTGGATGCCGTCAGCATTCAGAGTCATTGTTTTCTTCTTCATCAAGTTCTTTCAGAAGCTTTTCTTCTTCTTTTGTCAGTACGTGTTTTGCGAACAGATCGGGACGGCGTTCACGCGTCAGTTTGAGCGACTGCTTCAGACGCCATTTCCGGATATTCTCGTGATGTCCCGAGAGAAGGATCTCCGGGACTTTTTCACCTTTATAATCTGCCGGTTTTGTATACTGCGGGTATTCCAGCAGTCCGTTTTCATGCGATTCTTCATCAGTGCTCTCGTCCCTGATCGCACCTTTGAGCAGCCTTACAACGGAATCGGAGATGACCATGGATGCCAGTTCACCGCCGGTCAGTACGTAATCACCGATCGAGATCAGTTCATCCATATGATGATTGATCCGTTCATCCAGGCCTTCGTAATGACCGCACAGCAGGATCAGATGGTCTTTTTCCGAAAACTCATGTGCTTTGGCCTGTGTATACACCTGTCCGGCAGGACTCATCAGAACACTCCAGCTGTTTTCTGTTCTGACGGCATCAAGCGCGTCCAGGACAGGCTGGCATTTCATGACCATGCCTGCTCCGCCTCCGAATGGTGAATCATCCACATGCCGGTAGCTTCCAGGCGCATATTCCCTGATATCAACGATCTCGAATTCAACAAGACCTTTCTGGATCGATCTGCTGATGATCGATGTATTCAGGAAATCATGGAACATGTCGGGAAATATTGTCAGTACAGTGATCTTCATAACAGTCCCTCATCCATATGGATCCTGATGATCCTTTTCTGCGGATCGATATGCAGTACAAAATACGGAATGTCAGGCAGCAGGAATTCCTTCCCGTCTGCCATGCGGATGCGCAGGTTCTTCTGTGCGCCGCGTGTTTCTTCAACTGCGGTCACTTCTCCGATCATCCTGTCTGTTTCATCCTTCGCTGTCATTCCGATCAGTTCATCCGCGTAGAATTCCCCTTCCGGAAGCGCGTGACGGTCATCCGCGTTCATGCAGATCACACAGTTCTTGAATTTTTCGGCAAGATTGATATCCGGAATTCCCTCAAGCATTACGAGCGGAAATCCTTTATGCAGACGAAATGAGCGCACTTTGAAAGGAAGGTATTCATCATTCATCCGGATGTATACCATCTTTCCCTTCCGATAGCGGACGGCATCAAAATCCGACCAGCTTTCGATCTTCAGTTCGCCTTTCAAACCATGTGTATTGATAATTCTGCCGATTTGTATATATTCCATTACTACCTCACAAAAAAGGATGCGTAGTACATCCTTTTTCAGATTTCTTCAAACTTGATGCTGACTCGCTTATCCTCTGAATGGGATGCGATAGACATAACCTGACGCAGTGCTGACGCCATCATACCTTTTCTTCCGATGAGCCGGGCAATGTCATCACTTTTCGCATAGACATGCAGAACAACATCCCTGTCTTTCTGACCCGATGTGACCCTGATATCCAGACTTTCGCGATCATTTACCATCGGCGCAACCAGATCCTTCAGTACCTGATCCAGTTCTGCCATAGGAAATTACTTCTTCTCTTTTTTAGCTGCTTTTTTCTCTTCGTCGAATTTCTTCATGATGCCCTGGGAAGAGAAAATGTTGCGAACTGTGTCAGAAGGCTGTGCACCTGTTCTCAGCCACTTCAGTGCGAGTTCTTCATCTACATTAACTGTAGCCGGTTCAGTTGTAGGATTGATATAACCCAGAGTTTCAATAGCACGGCCGTCACGGCGTGTTCTGGAATCTGCTACAACGATACGATATCTCGGAGCCTTCTTGGAGCCCATACGAGTCAGTCTGATTCTTACTGCCATAGTTTTGTTCCTCCTTATTACGAACATCACCTATTATATGACGTGAAATTGATCTGTCAAGTATTTTTACTTGACAGCTTGAACAAACCTGATTTTCCCTCATCTGAGGATATTGTTATTGAAGAAATCACCTCTGATGCAGTGCGATTGTTTGTATCTCTTGTTGCAAAGCCTTCAGAAGGCACATTATTGAACAGATCAAAACTACAATTCCAGACAATCGCCCTATCTATCACAATAAAATGTTTACCATGCTGAGCAAAAATGATATTTGCACCTGTTCCTTCCAAATATGCTTTTGCCTGTTCATCAATCTGTTTTTCTGTGTTCAGTATAAAATGCACTGACACACCATTTTGTGCTGCTTTCAAAAGTAAGCTTTGATATTTTTTTGCTTTTGACAATTGAACTTTAACCGCAAAAATCGTTATCTCAGTCCGGGCATTTTTTATATCCTGAATCAGTACATCTTCATAATTATCTTTGTTATACAGAATTTGATCAACGATTGCTTCTTCATGTTCAGTGTATACGTAGTAACCTTCCATTTGATATTGTTTCAGACGTTTATAGTACATTGATTGTGCCATTGGAATCTGCGTATCTACATAATCATAGACTTTTACAAGATCTTTCTCTTCTGAAGTTCTGTGAATTCTTCCAGTATATTGAGTTATTCTCGTTTTTGAAGAAATCGGAAGTACGAGAAAAAGACAATTCAAGGATGGCAGATCAAATCCTTCACCTAAAAGTTTACTTGTTGCAAGAAGAATATACTGATGTGTACTGATTTTTATTTCTTCAAGTGTTGCTTTCCGTTCATATCTTCCTGCAGCTCCGCTTAACATATATACATCGTTGCATGCTGTCTCGAGCATTTTGAACAATATGGTCAAATGCTCTATTCTTTCTGTCAATAAGATAATATTGCTGTGCTCATGATACTCATGAAGTACATCCTTGACAATCATGTAATTTCTTACCTGATCATTCATCAGTTCAGTGCACATGTCCGTATATGAATACCGATCTTTTAATGTACGACAGTTCGTATAACGTGGGATCAGATACTGGCGAAATGAATATTCTCTCTTTACAGCCCGTTCAGAAACTTGTTTTCTGATCTGTCCGCAGTACATTGTTATCACTTTAAATAAACCATCCTCACGTTTAGGCGTTGCGGACAAGCCATATATATGTTTACTGCGTATATGCCTCATTACATGAAGAAAACTATCACATGCTACATGATGACATTCATCAATAATAGTTAATCCATAATCCTTCAGCAGCGAAGAAAGATCTTCATGATTTTTCAGTGACCTGACCATTGCGATATCAATATGACCGTTCAACCGTTTGGAAGAACCGTTATATTTGCATACGAATCTGTCCTTTTTTCTTAGAGAAGCCGGATATTCCAAGAATTGCTCGATACGCTGCTCCCACTGATCCTGAATCTCTTTACTGTCCACAAGAATCAATGTATTCACTTTCAGACTGGCAATTATATAAAGTCCTATTACAGTTTTTCCAAAACCGGGTACAGCCTGTAATATTCCCATATCATACCTGAGCATGGTTTTAGCTGCATCCTGCTGATCTTCTCTCAGCGTGCCAAGAAATTCAACATCGATCGGCATACCCGGAAATGTCTGATCTTCAATTTGAATATGTGCTTCAGGCATTGCGTGCTGAATGACTGGAAGTAATCCTCGTGGCAAATATAAATACTTATCATCCTCTTCATAATATGAAAGAATCCGACTAAACTCAGAATTTATAAAAATTGGTTTATGGAGTCTCTGCAGTTCATAATATTTCGGATTATACATAGATGCACATCGAATGAGAATATTTCTAGTAACAGCATTCATCCCTTCTTTTTCAAACCGCAATGAAGAAGATTCACTTCCATGTATTTTTCTGACATATTTAACATCTGTTGTCAGCGATAAAGACAATTGATCATTATCAAAAAAGTAATCTTCAATACTGCTGCGAGAAAATATTGAACTCATTTCTTTCAATGAGATCTTTGGCCTGGATGCCAAGTATTCAATTTGATTTGCAATTACCTGCTGATTAACATTGATAAAGGCTGAGTTCCCTTTCAGGAATGCATCATAACGTAACGGAGCTGCAATCAGATTTCCTTTTCCTTCATCCGGAATATAATCCTGATTGGGAAACATTCTATCGAAAGAAGTAAATGATAGGCTTTTATTATTTTTCATCGCTTCACTGAGGAAAAATTCACCGAATTTTCTTGCAGATATAGCTTTCACAGGTTCTGCAAAGAAAAACCATAAATGTCCGCCGTTTCCAGATTGTGATCTTTCCATCACAGGATAGAAATTATATTTGATTGCTTCTTGGTAAACACTGAGCATATTCTCCATCCAGTTGTCATCATCAAAATCAATCGCAAGAAAACAGGATGTATTGTCATCAAACATAGGATACAATCCAATTCCTTGGTTTTTTCCCTGAAAATGAGCACGTAAAATATCAGAAGTCAACGGATGAAAAGATCTGTACGCGCATTGAAAACAATTAAATCTGCCATGTTTCTTGGGACAGTTCTCTTTGAAACTATTTTTACAGGCGGGTGCCCAGCCATATCGATTATTCTTTTTGCTGAAATATCGTTCAGCATATATATCAGTTCGACATCTAAAATAATCTTTGAACACTTCGATTTTTTCATCTGCAGAGAGTTTTTTATCCGGATCCATAACAAAAACACCGTGCTGTTTCAACAATCTTTCCAAATCATTAATCCGTTGGTTTTTTTGTTCGATAATAGCCAGTAATTCTTCTTTTGTTTTCTCCATATCTTCTGTTTATTATTTGCCAATATCCTATTTTGAAAAATGTAGTTATATACAAGCATGAATAATCCAATGCTACTGGATTTGCTGACAAAAAATTAGTTTTTAGTTGTATGTATCAATAGCTATTAAAACTAAAACTGTGTTTCTGGGTTATATATCATTATTGCTTAAAGTACTTTCAGCTTCCTGGCAGCTTTCCAGGCGATTCCCCTGGAAGTATTCAGGCGGTCGAATTTCACCATGATGACCACTTCTTTGGGATCGATCGATTCGATCGTTCCTTCTCCGAATACCGGATGAGCTACCCTGTCGCCGATCGTAAACGGGAAGTCAGCAGCTTCGGCCAGTCCGGCTTCCTGATCGGATATATAAGCAGATGCGTTTTTCAGCAGGCTTTCCGGAAGCTCATTCACAAAGTCCAGGGTATCTTTCATCTCCAGGATAAATCTGGACGGATACCTGTCTGTCATATCAAAGTTTCTGCCTTCCCCGTCTGAGACATAAAGCATGCGCTCACTTCTTGTAACCGCTACATAGGCCAGTCTTCTTTCTTCTTCCATGGCAGTCAGACTGTCTGCCCTTCTGGACGGGAAGATCCCTTCACTCATACCGCACAGGAATACATAAGGAAATTCCAGGCCTTTTGCTGTATGGATCGTCATTAAGCGGACTTCCTCGGAACCTTCAGGCATATCCTGCCGTGTGAACAGCGCGATCTGGTTCAGCCATGTGATCAGATCAGTTTCCTCCCCACAGGAGGCTTCGAATTCAAATACGGACTGTTTCAGTTCAGCCAGTTCGTCCAGTCGTTCCTGTGCACCCTGAGTCCTGAGCATCTTTTCATATCCGCTCTCATCCAGGATCTCTGCAAGCACCTGGGATACAGGCCGGCCTGAATAGGACGTGTTGAATGATTCGATCAGATTGATAAATGAATGTGTCTGGGTGGAGCGGAAAAGGTCCTCTTCAGCGCATAACTGCAGTGCTTCATACAATGTGCATCCGTGTGCTTCACTGTATTCCTTCAGATAAGCGATCCTTCTCTTGCCGATGTTTCTTCTCGGTTTGTTGACGATCCTCAGGAAGGAAAGATCGTCCTTATATGCGATCATGCGCAGGTATGCAACAGCATCACGGATCTCCATGCGTTCATAAAACTGTACGCCGCTGTAGATCCTGTACGGAAGCTGTTTCCGGATAAAGACTTCTTCCAAGTTTCTTGATACATAATGCGCGCGGTACAGGATCGCGATATCACGGAATGATACACCCTGATCATGAAGCGAGCGGATCGTTGACTCGATCCATTCTGCTTCGTCTTTTGATGTTTTCGCGTGGAAATAAACAGGTTTTTCCGATTCGGTGATCACTGGGATCATGCGTTTTTCGATCCTCAGTTTATTTCTTGCAATCAGTGTATCAGCGCTTTCCAGGATCCCTGCCTGGGAACGGTAATTCCTGTTCATCATGATGGTGCGGACATCCGGATAATGCTTGTCGAATTCCACAAGGAAACGGACATTGGCACCGCGCCATGTATAGATCGTCTGGTCAGGATCACCGACAATAAACAGATTGTTATGATAACGGCAGATCGCGTCCATCAGTTCATACTGAAGCGGATCGATATCCTGGAACTCATCGATCATGATGTATTCCAGGCGTTTCTGCCATTTGATCTTGATGTCTTCATGTGTCTCAAAGATATACAGTGTGAAACGGATCAGGTCATTGTAATCCAGACCGAAACATTTCTTTTCCTGATACAGGTACCCGTAGAACAGGATATCATCGATCGATTCCGCTTCCATGTATTTCTGATGAAGTTCATCCAGGGACATCTGGATCATATTCAGGAAATAGCGTGGTTCATACTTGCCTTTGCGCATTTCAAACATATCCCTGGCATCAGAATATGTCTTATCACGCAGTGAAAGACCGCGTTCTTCATAAATGATCTCCAGCATCGCATCGATATCAGCGTTATCGAGTACCAGGAAGGACTTCGGATACTGGACAGCGTAGCTTTCTTCCTGCAGGACTCTGACACAGAAGCCATGGAACGTCACCACAAAGCCTGTATCGCTGTCTCCTGTCAGCTGGCGGATCCTCTGACGCATTTCATTAGCAGCTTTATTTGTAAATGTGACACATAAAATATTGCCGGGACGGATTCCCAGCTCCAGTACCAGATATGCGAATCTTCTTGTCAGGGCACGTGTCTTTCCCGAGCCTGCTGATGCAATGACACGGATGTATCCTTCCGTAGATGTTACTGCATCAAGCTGTTCGGGATTCAGTCCTTCCAGAATGTCATCCATGAACTGCCTCCGATATTTGATTTCTGAATCTTCTGCCTGCTTCCGCGATCAGTGCCGTTCCGGCAATGATTCCGGCAAGCCAGAGGATCGTCATATATACAGGCTGTCTGTATACGTAGAAGAACGGGTACGGACCGCTTTTGATCCTGAGGATATTCAGCATCAGTACGATCGCTCCGTATATGATCGTGGGAATGATCCCGTATTTCAGATCTTTGGAAAAGAGCGGTTCCCCCTCTTCAAAGAACAGGAAGCTGATGCATGAAAGGATCGGTGAGAGCGTATGATGAAACAGCATTCCGCCGCCAAACAGCATGAACCGGGGATTTCCCATGATGGGGATCAGTACAAACAGCACGACAAGAAATGTCACATTCAGACATACAAAAGCAGCGTACCTCCAGAGATGAGCATTTCTGTGCTTCATCAGGTACAGTGCTGAAGCGATCACAGCCAGGATATTGCTGTCCTGCGTATAGTAAAACAGCATGGACAGTCCGAAATGCCGCACCATAAACAGTCCGGCAAGTGAACTGATCATGATCAGGATATTCAGCAGGACACCGATCCTGTATCGGTTCATCAGCGATTCCCCGTGAGACGGAAACGGAATTCGATCCCCTGATAGCTGATCTTCATTGAATCCTTGTAGTCACCTTTCAGGACCATGGAACTGACTTCCTGTGCTGTTCTGAGAATGTCAGCTGGCAGCGGACTGTTTCCGTGTGACGGATACAGCCGGCTGATCTTGTCGTTATCTACCAGTCCCAGCAGAAGTGAAACAGTCGTTTCATATACATCCAGCGGTGAAGACTCATCAAAGTCAACAAGGATCTCTTTTTCACCAACAAGATCACCGCAGAACAGCATACCGGATGCTTCATCCAGATAACTGACGGAACCATGTGTATGGCCGGGTGTTTTCAGAATGCCGACGATCCTTCCGCCTAGATCAAAGAATCCGTCTTCGGGAAGATCTTCATGCTCGGACGGACGGTTGTAGCGGATCAGATCCTGAAGCGGATTGTATACCGCCCCGATCAGGTTTCCGAACCTTCCGGTCGGACTGTTCCTTTCGGATGGTGTCTCCTTCATGTATTTCCGGAATACATCTTCATCCTCTTCCGGGAAGAATACCTCGGGATACCAGTGGTTTCCGAGGATCTGATCGCTGTGTCCATGTGTATTGCATACCCACAGCGGAAGATCTGTAATGCGTCTGATCGCTTTGGGTACATTTGTCAGATTCAGTCCGGTGTCGATCAGCAGCGCATGTTCAGAGCCGATCAGAAGGTACATATTGATCGCATGTCCTCTGTCATACTCCGTAATACGGTATGTATTGTCATCAATTTTATGTGCTTTCGGTGTAAACATATCATCACTCCAATTCAGGTTCATTTTACCATGTTTCACAGGATTTGAACTTTTCTGGTACACAGCTGCACATATCCAGGAAGAAAAAACGTCCGGGATCGATGTCCCGGACGCCTGTTTCTAGGATTTTCCTGTGATCAGGAGAGGATCGGTTTGCAGGCTTCAGCAAGAGCTGCTTTTTCAGCTTCTGCTTCTGCAAGATCCTTACCCAGTGTTGTGAAGTATGTCTTGATCTTCGGTTCTGTTCCGGAAGGACGTACAACGACTGTAGCACCGTCTTCCAGATCATAGATCAGGACGTTTGCCTTCGGCAGACCTGTTTCTTCAGGTTTTGTGTAGTCAGTAACTTTGACGACTTTCCTGCCTGCGAAATCTGTCGGAGGAGTTTCTCTCAGACTGCTCATGATTCCAGCCATCTTGTCCATACCGGACAGACCAGGGAATTCGAAGCTGTCGACTTTGTTCAGGTAACGGCCATACTGTGCATAGATCTCTTCCAGACGCTGTTTGATGGAAGAACCGATGCTGCGGTAGTAAGCAGCCATTTCACAGATCAGCATGGAGCCGATAACAGCATCCTTATCACGTACATACGGTCCTGCCAGGTAGCCATAGCTCTCTTCGAAGCCGAAGATGAAGCGGTCTACTTCACCAGCTGCTTCCAGCTGTGCAATCTGATCGCCGATCCACTTGAAGCCAGTCAGTGTATGACGGAGTTCAACACCATAGTGTTCAGCAACCTTGTCAGCCAGCGGTGTGGATACGATGGACATAACTGCTACCGGTTTTTCCGGCATTGTGCCCTTCTCGATTCTGCCTGCGCAGATGTAGTCGAGCAGCAGTACACCCATTTCGTTACCGGAAACGAGTTCATAAAATCCATCCGGACACTTCATAGCGATACCGACTCTGTCAGCATCGGGGTCAGTAGCAAGCATCAGGTCAGCGCCGACTTCTTTTGCTAGCAGCAGTCCTTTTTCAAGTGCTTCGAAAATTTCAGGGTTCGGATACGGGCATGTTGTGAAGTAGCCGTTCGGATATTCCTGTTCCGGAACGATCGTGATGTCCGTGATTCCCATATGACCCAGTACTGTTGTAACGGGAACGAGACCTGTTCCGTTCAGCGGTGAATAAACAAGTTTCAGTCCAGCTGTCTTGCAGAGGCCCGGTCTGACCTGTCTAGCTTCAACTGCAGCATAGAATGCGTTCTTGCAGTCGTCTCCGACGAATTTGATCAGTCCCTTTTCAACGCCTTCAGCAAATGACATCTGCTTAGCGCCTGTCAGTACGTCAGTCTTCTGAATGGAATCGTAAACGATAGCTGCAGCATCATCTGTCATCTGGCAGCCGTCAGGTCCGTAAGCCTTGAAGCCGTTGTACTTAGCAGGGTTATGTGATGCAGTGATCATGATACCTGCATTGCAGTTGTAGTATCTTGTAGCAAAGCTCAGCGCCGGTACAGGCATCAGTTCGTCATAGATACGAACATTGATTCCGTTTGCAGCAAGAACGCCTGCAGCATCTCTTGCGAAATTCCAGCCCTTCAGACGGCTGTCATAACTGATCGCTACAGTCTGTGTTCCGCCCTGTGTCTTGACCCAGTCAGCGACACCCTGTGTTGCCTGCATGACGACCCAGATATTCATGCGGTTTGTGCCTGCTCCCAGCGTTCCGCGCAGACCTGCTGTACCAAACTGAAGCGCCACAGCAAAACGCTCTTTGATAGCTTCATCATCACCGGCGATGCTCTGAAGTTCTGTTTTCAGATCAACATCGACCAGGTCAGCATTCAGCCAACGATTATACTCTTCCAAATACATAGTTATTATTTCCTATCCTTTCCTGTTACATTCATTATAAATTAAGAAACAGCTTTCTACGCATGGAAAATTGCTAAATAGACTTTTTTTAGGGCCGAAAGAACCATGCTGGAAAAAGACAGACGGTTTTGCCAAAGCCGTCTGTCTGTTCATTATTTGATATAGAATACCCTGTTCTCTCTGCGCGGAGCAGCTTTAGGCTGAACGGATTCATCCGGGTGTCCGAGTATCAGGTTTCCTACCCCTTCATACTCACCTTCAACACCTGCCTGCTTCAGGATCTCTTTTCCCCGCTCGCTGCTGAATACTTCTTTCGCACGATGGATCCAGCATGTACCAAGACCCAGCTCATGTGCTGCCAGCATCATATTGCCAAGTGCCAGACTTCCGTCATAGATCCCTGTCGGAATCGTTTTGTCAGCGAGTACGACCAGGACATACGGTGCTCCGTAGAACGGGTCTGTTCCTTCCCTGTGCATCACTGCCGCGTTCATTTCCGCCAGTTCATCGCGTATCTTACGGTCTGTGACTGCCAAGATGATCGGAGCCTGTTTGCCCATACCGCTGGCTGCATACAAACCCGCTTCGATGATCTGACTGATCTGTTCGTCTGTGACAGGCTCATCCGTATATTTGCGGATCGAGCGTCTTGTTTTCAGGTTGTTCAATACTTCAGACATATTTACTACCTCCGTCTGTTTTATGCAACGCTGTTGACGATGCCGAGCACTTCTTCCTTCAGCGCCTTCAGTGTCGAATCAGCGTCTTCATGACTTGTGCCGCATGTATAGAAATAGAACTTCAGTTTAGGCTCTGTTCCGGAAGGTCTCATGGCGAACCATGTGTTCTTTTCCAGCATGAACTTCAGAACATTGCTTGCCGGGATATCTTCATATCCATCTTTGTAGTCGATCACTTTTTCTACTTTAAGACCGGCAAATTCCTGCGGGAGATCTGCTCTGACATGTGCCATCATCCGGGCGATCCTTCTTTGCCCTTCCAGACCTTCCAGGATGAGGGATACCTGTTCTTCAGCATAATATCCGTATTGTTTGAACAGGTCTTCCAGCACCATGAGCAGTGTCTTGCCCTGTTTTCTGTAGAAAGCTGCGGCTTCCGTCATCAGCATTGCCGTTGCAACTCCGTCCTTATCCCTGACAGGTTCTGCGGGAGAATAGCCGACACTTTCCTCATAGCCGAGGATATAAGTGTATCCGTGTTTCTGCAGCCATGGGATCTTGCCGCAGATATTCTTGAAGCCGGTCAGTGTTTCAAACACCGTGACGCCATATGATTCTGCGATCGCTCTGCTCATATCGGCTGTAACGATAGACTTGACGATTGCTCCTCTTTCCGGAAGAACGCCTGCTTTTTTCTTTCCTTCCAGCAGATAATTGACAAGCAGTACACCGGTCTGGTTTCCGTTGAGCGGTTTGTAGTTTCCGTTTTCATCGATCACTTCGATCGCAAGCCTGTCGCTGTCGGGATCAGTCGCGATCAGCAGCTCAGCTCCGATGGATCTGCCAAGTTTCTCGGACAGTGCAAATGCCCTGGTATCCTCCGGATTGGGATATCCGACAGTTGTGAAATCAGGGTCCGGATCCTTCTGTTCTTCAACGATATGGACATTTGTAAATCCGCGTTCCTTCAGCACTGTCATGACAGGGATAGATCCGGCGCCGTTCAGCGGTGTATAGACGACCGGAATATCCGCATCGATCTCATCTGCAGAATAGATCGACTGTGAGATGACGAGATCAAGATATGCGCGGTCCATTTCAGGTCCGAGCACTGTGATCAGTCCCTTTTCCACACATTCCTCAAAGTCCATATGCTTTACACCTGAGAACATATCGACTTTTTCGATCTCCTCCAGCATACCGTCAGCGATGCCCGAAGATACCTGGGCACCGTCCTCCCAGTAAACTTTATAGCCGTTGTATTCCTTCGGATTATGTGATGCTGTGATGTTGATGCCGGAAACAGTCCCAAGCCTGCGGATCATGAAAGAAAGCTCAGGTGTAGGTCTCAGGTCCGGGAATACATATGCATGGATCCCGTTAGCAGCCAGAATACCTGCTGTCAGCTGTGAGAACTCTTTTGAGAAGTGACGGCAGTCATGAGCGATCACCACACCCTTTGAAACTTCACCGTGTTTCTTGATATATTCTGCAATACCCTGGGTCGCCTTGCCGACCGTATAAACATTCATGTTGTTTGTTCCGGCACCGACTTTGCCTCTCAGGCCGGCTGTGCCGAATGTGATATTCTGGTAAAAACGCTCTTCGATCTCACGTTCGTCATCAGCGATCGCTTCCAGCTGTTTTCTTAAAGGATCGTCTGCGTTCAGCTTTAAAAGCCATTCTTCATAACGTTCTTTAGCATTCATGATATTTACCTCAACTCTGCTTTCATTGTACCTTATTCAAACAAAAAGCGGGATAACATGATCCCGCTCATTGCATTAGAATTTATAACGCTTTCTCTTGACACGGCGTACCGGCTGCTGTCCTTGTCCTCCTCCTGACTCAAGATTGTTCATCATCCTGTTCAGGGTCTCTTCATTCAGCGAGCCGTTTTTCTGCATCTTGCCGACAGCCTCCATAGCTGTCTTCATCTTCTCATACTGATTGATCAGACGGTTGACATCATGTACGGTCGTTCCGGAACCCATAGCGACCCTGCGCTTCATCGATCCTCTCATCGCGGAAGGATTGCGGCGCTCTTTCTTGGTCATTGACTGGATGATCGCTTTGGTATGCTTCATGGCATCTGTTGCCTTGACCTCATCGATCATATCGGAATACTGGGAGAATCCCGGGAACATCTTCAGGATGCCGCTCAGCGGACCGAGCCTCTGGACCTGTTCAAACTGTGACAGCATATCATCCATCGTGAACTCACCGTTCATCATGCGTTCAGCTGTACGTTCAGCCTCTTCCATGTCCATCTTTTCCTGGGCTCTTTCAACCAGGGAAACGATGTCGCCCATACCGAGGATCCTGTCTGCCATACGGTCGGGATAGAACGGACTCATGTCATCGATCTTTTCACCTTCACCGACGAACTTGACCGGAACACCCGTGATCTTTCTGACCGACAGTACGCCGCCACCTCTGGAGTCACCGTCAAACTTTGTGACAACAAGACCTGTCAGAGGAAGCGCATCACTGAAGGCCTGCGCTACGTTGACGATATCCTGACCGGTCATGGCATCGACTGTCAGGAGGATCTCATCAGGATGCACCAATTCATTGATATCCTTCAGTTCCTGCATCAGTTCTTCATCGATATGCAGACGGCCTGCAGTATCAATGAATACAGTGTCATAGCCGTTTTCCGCCGCATAGATCATTCCCTGGCGTACAGTTTCAACAGCGTTGACTCCTGTACCCAGTGTAAATACTTCACAGCCTACCTCGTTGCCTAGTGTCTGCAGCTGTTCAATAGCGGCAGGTCTGATGACGTCAGCTGCGATCAGCAGCGGTTTGCGGTTCCATTTGTTTTTGCACAGTCTTGCGATCTTCGCAACACTGGTCGTTTTACCTGTACCCTGAAGACCTGCCAGCATGATGACGGTTATGCCGCCTTCCTTGAAATGCAGTTCTTCGTTATTGTCACCAAGCAGTGAAATGATCTCGTCATGTACGATCTTGACGAGCATTTCTCCCGGTTCAACGCTGTTCAGTACATCTTCACCGCGTGCCTTGTTTCTGACTTCATCCAGGAACTGGCGTACGATACGGTAGTTTACATCAGCTTCCAAAAGCGCAAGACGCACTTCCTTCAGCATATCTTCCATGTTTTTATCGGTCAGAGTGCCTTTTCCGACAACATCGCGCAATGCTTTATTCAGACGATCACTCAAAGAATCAAAAGCCATAAATATCTCCTTGTTAAATCCTTATTATCATATACGATGATGCCGTTTTTGTCATTGCTCAAAAAACCGGGGCTCCCTGATCGGAAGCCCCGGCATTGATCCTGCCGGCTGGCAAGTCAGTCCTTCAGCTGGAATGCTGCATTGATGACCATTTCAAATGTTTCGTTGTCATAGTTATGGTCATAGTTTTCCAAATACAGGAAATTCTCATCATTTGCGGGATCCATCGCGTTGCTGGAAGCGGAAGTGACGCTCTTCAGTTCACCATTCTGGTAACGCATGACAGTTCCGTATACATCGAGTTTTCCGAGATCATCCGGCCATTCGATATAACCGTACAGATGTGAATCCTTCCGGATCACTTCTGTGGCAGTAACCTGGTCACTGACGTCCCCCTGCATGTAATCGGGATAAACGAAGATCAGATCTGCTGTAGCGTCTGACATTTCATAATCATGGCAATAGTTCCCCGCATATTCCCATTCAGAAGATGACGCAGCTTTAATTGCCGCAGGTACATCGGAGGCACCTGCCTTGATCTTCACATAGGCAAAGCTGCCATCGACCAATTCTCCCATCGACATCATATTCTGCTGCACAAGCTGGTTTCCCTGTCCGTCTTTGCATTTGACCAGATAGCAGGCAACCATGTTTTCAGCGGCGCTGTTGCTCGTCTTTACAAGTACACCGGGCTGATAGAATCCTTCCACGGATGATTTGACGGGATTGTCGTGTTTTCCGGAGAATACGGGAATATTGATGTGATCACAGACGTAATGATCGTCCGTTTTGACTGCAAATACGTAGCCTACTTCCGAAACATCTGTGATCTCATAGTTTTCCAGGACAGAGCGTCTGATACCGATACTGAGCTCTTTGCCTTCATCAGGGATCTCTACCGGGTGCAGCATCAGATCGATGGTATCGGACGTAAGCCATCCGTTGACACTCGTTTTCAGGGGACTGAAATCAACATGATCAGCTGTTTTTTCGACTTTCAGGTTAACTCTGAGAGCTTTGTCGCCATCATTCAGATCATCTTCCGGAATCTTCCGGTAATCTGTGAACGTGATCCTGATCCCGTTGTCATCATAGATCACTTCATTTACTGCGACAGGTTCGTAATCCTGTTCACTATCAGCTGTCTCAACCGCTTCCGGTACAGCAGTTTCTTTCTCAGCTTCTTCTGCAGCTGCGGTCTGTGCGGGACTGTTTCCCCCGTCATTTGCCTGACCGGAAGAACCGCAGGCTGTCAGTGATAACAGCATCAGCGATGCGATCGCCGCAGATAATACTTTCTTCATAACCGAACACTCCTTTGTTTAATTTGTACAGAACTATTTTATCCCAGTTTGTTCTTTTTTAGGGGTGGTTTTCAGCTTCTCCGGATTATGAATCGGTTTTCCCGGCCGGGAAACAGGAAACCGCTTCTGCAGCGGTCTCCCGTACCGTAGCTGACAGCCAGTCAGGATAACAAGGAGGTTCTGCCTGTCAGAGTCTGTCAATTGCCTGCATGCGTTCGCTGAGGAAAGTCACCTTTTCAGCGATGATATCCACGTTGTGGAACTGCCTGCCGTTATGCTCATTTGTCGTGGACTGCAGTCTGCCCTTGATGCCTACGATACTCCCGGGTCTGCAGACCGATGCGCACTCTTCGGCGATCCCTTTCCAGAGTGTTACGTCAAAGATATCCGATGACAGCGAGCCGTCTTCATTGCGGAACATTTTGTCTGCTTCGATCAGCAGATGCGCAACTGTATTTCCTTTTGCGGTCGTACGGATCTCTGGTGCTTCCAGCACCTTGCCTACAAGAACAAGTGTATTGATCATAGTGTATCTCTCCTTTGCTGTAAGAGGATTATGACGGATATCATCCGCTCTTACAAACGGCCGAATTTGCTGTTTTTGGGACTGTACGGCAAATATGCCCGGGCCGTATTCTGCATAAATGAGACACTTCGGCAAATTCAGTGATTCCGGAAAAACTAAAAGAGAACCGCGTTCAGCAGTTCTCTCATAGTGTATCGTTCTGATAGATCATTCCTGCGAGCTGTCTTTCTTGATAAAGACTTCTCTGGGTTTGGAGCCCTGGGCAGGACCGATCACACCTTTCTGTTCCAGCAGATCGATCATTCTTGCGGCACGGTTGTATCCGATACCGAA
The DNA here is from genome assembly GCA_017432325.1 of Solobacterium sp. Classification (GTDB taxonomy): domain Bacteria; phylum Bacillota_I; class Bacilli_A; order Erysipelotrichales; family Erysipelotrichaceae; genus Bulleidia. Next base: position 26,277 of record JAFRJJ010000087.1, read on the forward strand.
TCTTCTCTGCAGGAGTGAAGTGGATGCTTTCTGTGCATCGATGACATATGCCTTGATCTCTTCATAGAGCGGGTCAGCGTCCGCGCCGACAACAGCGATGTCTTCGCCGCCTTCCACGCCTTCCAGGAGAACGAATGCGTCATCATACATCGGCACCGTCTGATTTGAAACGAAGTCTGTGATCCTGTGGACTTCATCATCCGTTACAAATACACCCTGTACACGGGTAGCGGCAGACTGTCCGATCGGCATATACAGCATATCGCCGTTTCCAAGCAGACGTTCAGCGCCGACATGATCCAGGATCGTTCTGGAGTCGATGCCGCTTGATACAGAGAATGCGATACGGCTCGGAATGTTAGCTTTGATAATACCGGTAATGACATCCGTGGAAGGTCTCTGGGTAGCGACGATCAGATGGATACCGGCAGCTCTTGCCAGCTGGGTGATCCTCTGGATACTGCCTTCAACTTCTTTTCCGGCAACTGCCATCAGGTCGGCAAGCTCGTCGATGATGACGACGATATAAGGCATGAACTGATAATCAGGCTGGGCAGGTGTGTTTCCATTGTTGATGGAACCATCCTTCACCTTCTCGTTGTATACCTGGATGTTTCTGACGCCGCATTTGCTGAAGACGTCATAACGTTCTTCCATGATACGGACAATGACCTTCAGGGCATTGTTTGCCTTGGACGGATCATTGATGACCGGACCGATCAGATGCGGGATCCTGTGGTACGGTGTGAACTCGACCTTTTTCGGGTCGATCAGCAGCATCTTCACTTCATCCGGTTTTGTCCGCATGAGGAGTGATGTGATGATGGAGTTCATACATACGCTCTTTCCGGAGCCGGTAGCACCAGCGATCAGCAGATGCGGCATCTTATCGAGACGGCATGTCACGCAATTACCCAGCAGGTCTTTGCCGAGGATGAACAGCAGCGGCTGATTCTTGTCCTTTTCCGGAATCATCTGGATGAGTTCCTTCATCTTGACAGGGATCGGCTGGACATTCGGCACTTCAACGCCCACGGCATTATGACCGGGAATCGGTGCTTCGATACGGATATCGCGGACAGCCAGCTGCATCTTGACATCATCTGTCAGATTCAGGATCTTGCTGACCTTGACATTGGATTCCGGACGGATCTCAAACTTCGTTACCGCCGGTCCAATATGTGTTTCAAGCAGTCTTGCTTCAATATCGAAGTTTCTCAGCACCTGGATCAGCAGTTCGCCCTTCTCCTTTGCCGCCTCAACGTTGGGATCGTCTTTCGGCTTGACAGGGATCGGATCCAGCAGGTTCAGCTTCGGAAGCTGATACGGCTTATTGGATCTCTTTGCCGGTGTCTGCTGGACAGGCGGCTGCGCAGCAGGAGCTGCTGCAGGCTGCGGCACAGCGGGCTGCTGTACCGTTGCAGGCAGCGGTTCGGGTTCGGGCATGACTACCGGAGGCGGTGTGATGACCGGCTCATCTTCCAGACTGATCTCCTGTCTGGGTACCTGCGGCCTGTCGTTCCTGTCTACCAGGTCATCGATACTGAGGAAGATCGATTTCGTTTCTTCGATCGGTTTGCTTTGTACAGGAACCATATCTTCGACAGATGGTTCATAATCATCGATACGGAATCCGAGCTGACGCACAGGCTCCGGTTCTGGCTTTGTTTTTTCAGGGATCAGATACTGCTTTGGTGCAGGTTCTTCTTCCTCCTCTTCTTCATCGTCATCATCAGCGTCTTCCATGAAGAACCAGTTGATAAATCTCATGAAGATATTCGGCTGTTTCTGTTCCGGTTCTGATGAAGATTCAGTTGTTTCTTCATACGCTTCATCATCGTCATCGTCATCCTCCAGCGGTCTGGTGAAGTATTCCCGGATCGTTGCGAATGCCTGTTTATAGGTCTCAAGACTGACCAGCAGCAATGCGGCTATAATGAAGAGCACAATGATCACGACGACCGTTCCTGCCCTTCCCAGCAGCATTGTTGTCAGCGACAGCAAAAGTGCACCGATCACACCGCCACCGGTGTTTTCAGGCGCTTCTGTAAAATACTGCCTCAGATCTTCTGTATATGATTTCCAGATATCCCATCCGCGCAGTTCCGGCGGCGTGTCCACCATGGAACATATCAGCATAAACGCTGCCAGGATCAGTACGACCGCCCACGGATTACGGCTGTTGATAATGCCGTTCCTTCCGTTGATGATCAGTACAGCGATCTGAATCAGAATGACGCCCATGACGATGAAATAGAAACGGCCGAAGAGAAATCTCTGCGCATTGTTCAGAACAACGCCGACCACACCCATGCGCATATATGCGACAAGGGTGACGGCGCTGATCAGAACGATCAGAATATATCTCCTCAGTTCCGCTTCCTGGGCTTTTTTCTGAGCTGCCAGCCTTCTCTGCTGAGCCGACTTACTGCGTGAATTTGATCTGGTTGTTTTTTTAGCTGCCACAGTTCCTCACATTCTAATCTGTTGTATTGATTTCCACGATTGCCGGCAGGATCATCGGACGCTTGCCGGTCTCTTTCAGAACATACCTGCTGATCTTTTCTCTTGCTTCAGCACGGCACTGCAAATTGTCATAACGATCAGCTTCTACAGCTTCATCGATCGTACGTTCCATGATATTGCCGATCTCCTTGATGATGTAATCGGCATCTTTCAGATAGATGACGCCGCGTGACTGTACGTCAGGTCCGCCGATGATCTCCTTTGTCATATGGTTGATCACGACGCCGACAACGATCGCGCCGTCTGTCGAAAGCAGTTCACGGTCTTTCAGGACCATACCTGAAGCGTCAAGGGAATCGTTGCCGTCTACCAGTATATCTCCGACAGGCACAGAATCATATCCGCGTTTCAGCTGGCCGTCTTCGATCGTCGCGACCTGACCGTTGTCAAGCACGATGATGTTGTTTGCCGGATAGCCCATATCCAGCGCGATATTCGCGTTGGAGATCAGCTGTCTGTATTCACCTTTGACAGGAATATAGTACTGCGGATTGAGCAGATAGATCATCATCTTCAGGTCTTCAATGGACGCGTGCATTGAGAATGTACGTTTGGAATCGATTCCGTGTACCCGGGATGTTTCCTTGTACATTTCATCTTCCATGCCTGCCGCGCCGCGTTCGGTACCGGGTACTGCAGGTGAAGCGATGATGACGGTATCCGTCGGCCTCAGCTGGACGATGTCATCTTCCTTGGTAACGATCTTATGTACCTTGCGGAAGATACTGGATCCGTCTCCCGCAATGATCAGCAGGATGTTTTCCGCATCATTTGAAAAGTTCTGCGGAACGATATCCAGTCCTGCCGGGATCCTGTAATATCCCAGGGCAGCCATATCCTTCATCAGATTGCGCAGTTCCTCATCATAGATCATGACCTTGCGGTTGTATTTATTTGCCAGTTCTACCAGTTCGATGACACGGTAGAGGTTGCTGTTATAGCAGCTGACAATGATCCTGTTCTTTGTCTCTTCGAAATACGGTTCGATCAGGCGGGTGATCCGGTGGTTGGGAGCGCTGTGTCCCTCACGGGTCGAGCCGACCGATTCGGTCATCAGGGCAAGGACGCCCTTGGATCCAAGATCCGTGACATCCAGCAGGTCGAACCTGAATGCTTCGCTCTTGATATCATAGTCAACGATGAACTCACTGGTATAGACGACATAACCATCGTCCGTACGGATCGCAACACCGAATCCATCGGCGATGGACTGCGTGGTCCCGAATGTTCGGATCTCGGTCTTGCCGATCTTGAACGTGGAGTTCCTTCTGATCCTGTGTATATTCAGATCTTTCAGACCTGCTTCCTTAGCTTTGCGCTCAAACATCCTGGCTGTCAGCGGCGTCATATATACAGAAAGATTGATTTCCTTCAGCAGGTTGCACAACGCGCCGATCACATCTTCATGACCGTGTGTGATAAAGACGCCTTTGACCTGATCCGCGTGTTCCGACAGATACTGGAAATCAGGGACTATTTTCTGGATACCGAGCTGGTCTGCTTCAGGATACCGCAGGCCGCATTCAATCGCATAGATATCGTCGTCATTTTCAACAATGAACATATTCTTGCCGTCTTCATCAAGACCGCCAAGCGCAAAAATCCTTACTTTACTCATGTGATTATCCTCCAGTCTTCGGCTGATTCGTTTCCTATATTATACGTTAAATCTCCTTATTCTCCAAATGGCCGGATACTGCTTCACCATCCAGTGTGTAACTTTTTGCCCCGGTAATGAGGACCTCGTAGATTTCTCCTTCTTTCAGATCATGACCGGTGAAATTCACCAGCTTGTTTTCTTCACTGTATCCGGAGAATACATCATCACGTTTGCGGGAAGGTCCTTCACAAAGCACCTTCAGTGTCCTTCCGACATATGCGTCATTGTTCTTTTTCGCGTACAGGCCGATCCTGTCATTCAGCATCTGCAGACGCTCTTTTTTGACATCCTGGCTCAGATGATCTTCGAATTTCGCTGCCGGTGTTCCTTCCCTGGCGCTGAAGACAAAGGTAAACGCGGAATCGAACTGGCAGTAGTCCACAAGATCAAGCGTCTCCCGGAACTGTTCGTCTGTTTCTCCCGGGAATCCGACGATCAGGTCTGTTGTAAACGTGATATCAGGGATCCTTGCCTTCATCTCATCTACCAGGTGTTTGTAATCGGCGCTTGTATAGCCGCGGTTCATCCTCCGCAGCACCTCATCGCTTCCGCTTTGCACAGGCAGATGGAGCGACTTCATGACCGAAGGATACTTCTGCATCGCTTCGATCGTTGTAATGCTGTAATCACGGGGATGGCTTGTATAGAAGCGGATACGGTCGATACCCGTCCGGGCACAGGCTTCCAGTAGTTTTGTAAAGCCGTCTTCCATACCGAGATCTTTTCCGTATGCGTTGACGTTCTGACCAAGCAGCTGAACTTCCCTGCCGCCCTGTTCCTTGAACGCGCGGATCTCCTGCAGGATATCCTCCATGCGGCGTGAACGCTGTTTGCCTCTCGTATACGGTACGATGCAGTATGTGCAGAACTTATCGCATCCGTACATGATGTTGACAAATGCTTTGTAGGGCTTGATGCGCCTTGAGGGAAGTCCTTCGATGATCTTTCCCTCTTCGGAATAGACTGCGATCCTGCGTTCGCCTTTCATGACTGCTTCCAGCAGTTCAGGCAGTTCATGCAGGTTGTGTGTACCGAATACCAGGTCAACCTGGGGGTATTTATCGATCAGATCACGGACGATCCCTTCTTCCTGGGCCATACAGCCGCATACAGCGAAGATCTTTTCCGGATGTTTTGTTTTCAAAGGCTTGAGATTGCCGATCTCCCCAAGCACATGGTCTTCCGCAGCTTTGCGGATCGCGCATGTATTGAAGATCAGCAGGTCAGCATCTTCCTCGCTTTGGGCGGGATGGAAATGCATCTCCTCCAGCAGTCCGCTGATCGTCTCTCCGTCACGTACATTTGCCTGGCAGCCGTATGTACGGACATAGTAGGAGCGTCCTTCACCGAGATCTGAGAGATGCCGGGGCATTTCAAAATCCAGATGTTCTGCTATTGCCTTCAGATTTCTTCTGCCGGCGCTTTTCTGGTCGGGCAGATTCACTATACTCTTCTTCATAGACAAATATTATGCCATAACAGCACTTGAAAAGAAATTAAAAAAACCGGACGCCCGGTTTTTTTGTTGCAGATCGTGTTAGTCCAGTGAAATAGCTTCAACAGGGCATGTACCAACACAAGTACCGCAGCTGATGCAGAGGTCAGCGTCACACTGTGACTTTCCCTCATCATCGAGAGAGAGAGCTTCAACCGGGCAAACACCTGTGCAAGCACCACATCCGATGCAAAGATCCTTATCAATTGTTACTGGCATGTAATTACACTCCTTCCCGCTATTATTCTAGCATTGTGCTGAACGACATTCAATCCTGTCAATGCTTACGTTTTTTAAGAAACATATGAATGGTTTTGTAAAAACCGATTATTGATTTTCATTGTTCTGCTTACTTGATACCTCTCACAGTACACCCGTTCCCCGGAAAATCAGTCTGTCAGTAAGCATATCTGCTGATTTATAATGACTTTATGAAGAAAACATACCGAATCCTTCTTCGGCTGACTGCATTGTGCCTGATCATCGCACTTGGTCTGTATCTGGCAAAGAAGCTGGATTTGTACCATCCTGAATATCCCGGCACATTTGCATATGAGGAAGTACCTGAATACAGCAATGATCCGTATGTGGTGATCAATGGCGGAGTTCCCTTTTTCACGGATGAGGAACTGGACAGTGAACCATTTGAGTTTTACAGCGAGCTGGACAGCCTGAACCGCTGCGGATACGCCTTTGCCCTGGTGTCCAGGGAAACCATGCCGAAGGAAGAACGCGGTGAGATCAGGGATGTCATACCCAGCGGATGGCACTGGGATAAATATGATTTCATTCAGTATGAATATCTGTACAACCGCTGCCATCTGATCGCATATGCCCTGACCGGGGAAAACGCGAATCCGAAGAACCTGATCACCGGTACAAGATATCTCAACTATACCGGAATGCGGAACTTTGAAGGAATGATCGCTTCCTATATCTACCGGACCGGCAATCCGGTGCTGTACCGCGTTACTCCGGTATTCATCGGGACCGAACTCGTCGCCAGAGGCGTCCTGCTGGAAGCACAGTCAACGGAAGACGACGGCTTACGCTTCTGTGTCTTCTGCTATAACGTGCAGCCGGGCGTCATCATCAACTATCAGACCGGTGAATCACAGGCCGAACTGAGCCACGTCCACTGAATCCAAACAGCATGTCCCTCCCCGGACATGTTTTTCTTATGGGAAACAGCTGTCAACTTATTCGTACTTTTGAGGAAAATACTATATAATCCTTAATATTACGGAGGAACGACCCATGAGCGAAACGATCAGCCGGAATTATCCGATGAAAGAACTGTTTTCCAGATTCGCGCCGTATCTGCTGAGATATAAAGGCATGCTGTTTCTGGACCTGCTGTGTGCGTCACTGACGACACTGTGTGATATTACCCTGCCGAGGATCATGAGCAGACTGACCAATACTGCCATGCTCGACCCGGCAGCCCTTACCGTCACAATGGTCAGAAACATGGCACTGCTGTACCTTGTCCTGCGCATCATCGACGCGGCTGCCTATTTCTATATGAGTTCACACGGTCATATCATGGGCGTCTATATTGAAACGGATATGCGTACCGATGCCTTTGCCCATCTGGAACGGCTTGGCGGTACCTATTATTCCAACACCAAGATCGGCCAGATCATGGGCAGGATCACCAGCGACCTGTTTGATGTGACGGAATTCGCTCATCACTGTCCGGAGGAATTCTTCATTGCGGCGATCAAGATCATCGTATCGTTCGTGATCCTGTGTCAGGCAAGCATCCTGCTGACAGTGATCGTGTTCGCCTGTGTTCCGTTCATGTTTATCGTATCGGTCCATATGAACATGCGTCTGAAAAAAGCATCCAAGGCACAGCGTGTACAGATCGGTGAACTGAATGCCCGCGTTGAAGACAGTCTGCTCGGTGAACGTGTCGTCAAAGCGTTCACGGCGGAAGATTCCGAGATCAAAAAGTTCGGCGAGGACAATATCCGCTTCAAGCAGATCAAAACGAAGCGCTATTACGCAATGGCAGCCTTCCACATGTCCACCCGTCTGTTTGACGGTCTGATGTACCTGTGCGTCATCATTGCCGGCGGACTGTTCCTTGTGTACGGAAAGATCAATGCCGGAGAGCTCGTCGCCTATGTACTGTATGTCTCTACACTGATCGCCACGATCAGGAGGATCGTGGAATTCACCGAACAGTTCCAGCTCGGACTGACAGGCATTGAGCGTTTCCTTGAGATCATGGATACGCCGATCCAGATTCAGGACAAGCCGGATGCCTCTGAACTGATCGTCAAAGGCGGATCGATCGAATTCGATGACGTTTCATTCGAATATCCCGATGACCATAACCGTGTGCTCCATCATATCGACCTCATTATCAGACCGGGAGAGAATCTTGCACTGGTCGGTGAGAGCGGCGGCGGAAAGACGACATTATGTTCCCTGATCCCCCGCTTCTATGACATCACGTCCGGTTCGCTCCGGATCGACGGTCAGGATGTCCGGGATGTCACATTGAAGAGCCTGCGTGAAAACATCGGTATCGTACAGCAGGATGTCTACCTGTTCTCCGGTACGGTCGCGGAAAACATCGCATACGGCAAAAGCGACGCGACACGCGAAGAGATCATGGAAGCCGCAAAGCTTGCAGGTGCGGACACGTTCATCCGCCAGCTGCCGGACGGCTATGATTCCTATGTCGGTGAACGCGGAATCAAATTATCGGGCGGTCAGAAACAGCGTATCTCCATAGCCCGTGTCTTCTTGAAGAACCCGCCTATACTGCTGCTGGATGAAGCGACCAGCGCCCTTGACAATGAAAGTGAAGTAATGATCGAACAGAGCCTGGAAAAACTCTCTGAAGGCAGAACGACACTGACGATCGCGCACAGGCTGACTACCGTCAAGGACGCTGACAGGATCCTGGTGCTTGGCAAAGACGGTATCGAAGAAGAGGGAACCCACGAAGAACTCCTCAGCAAAAAAGGCACCTACTGGCGCCTCTGGAACGGTATCCTCGCGATCTGAATTCCAAATCAGTCTATTAAAAATGCAGATCAGCTGATCTGCATTTTTGTGTGCTTTGTCCGAAGTTACTGTGCGAGTTCCTGGACCCTGACTTCACGGATCAGAGTAACCTTGATCTGTCCCGGATATGTCAGTTCGTTCTGGATACGCTCCTTGATGTCATGAGCGACCTTTACCATGGACATGTCATCGATCTTGTCCGGCTGTACCAGGACTCTGATCTCACGGCCTGCCTGGATCGCGTATGCCTTGTCGATGCCGTCATAACTCTGAGCGATCGTTTCAAGCTGTTCCAGACGTTCAATATAGTTTTCCATGGATTCATATCTTGCGCCGGGTCTTGCGGCAGACAGTGTATCTGCAGCAGCGACCAGCTCAGCAATGATATCCGAAGCCATTACATCACCATGGTGTGATTCGATCGAGTTGACGACGATCGAGTTCTCACCGTATTTTTTGGCAACCTTCGCGCCAAGGTCAACGTGCGAGCCTTCCTGTTCAAAGTCGATCGCTTTGCCGATGTCATGCAGCAGTCCTGCACGCTTCGCCAGGCTCTGGTTCAGTCCGAGCTCTGCAGCCATGATGCCTGTGAACACTGCCACTTCCATGGAGTGTTCCAGTACGTTCTGACCGTAGCTGTAACGGAAGCGCAGTCTTCCGAGGAGTTTGACCAGTTCTTTGTTCATACGTCCGATGCTGAGCTTGAAGATCGCCTCTTCACCGATCCTCTGAACGGTCTCGTCCATTTCCTTCGTTACTTTCGCAACGACATCTTCGATCCTTCCCGGCTGGATCCTGCCGTCTTTCATCAATGTCTCCAGTGACTGCCTTGCGATCTCACGGCGGATCGGGTCAAAGCAGGAAACAGTGATCACATCCGGTGTATCATCAATGATCAGGTCAACACCTGTCGCCTGTTCGATCGCCTTAATGTTTCTGCCTTCACGTCCGATGATCCTGCCCTTCATGTCTTCACTGGGCAGTGTGACGACGGATACTGTGCGTTCGATCGTTTCGTCCTGGGAATAGCGCTGGATCGCTGTTGCGATAATGTTTCTGGCATTCTGAGCTGCTTTTTCCTGAGCAATCTCATCCTGCTCGTGCAGATATTCACCGATATCCTTTTCGCATTTCTTTGCGACAGCATCCATCAGCTGTTTTTTAGCGTCTTCCTGACTCAGTTTGGCTACATTTTCCAGAACTGTCATCTGTTCATTGATCTTACTCTGCAATTCAGCCTGCATCTTGTCGATGTTGGCAAGCTCATCTTCAACAGTCTTTGTCTTCTGTTCCAGTTTTTTCTCTTTCGAGTTGAGGTTTTCTTCTCTGAAATTCAAACTGTCTTCGCGACGCAAAAGCTTGTTCTCGGTCTGCTGGATCTTGTTTCTCTGACCCTTCAGTTCCCGTTCAGCTCTTTCTTTCATCTCATAGACTTGTTGTTTACCGTCAAGTTCTGCCTGACGTACAATGTTCTCTGCTTTGGCGTTAGATTCTTCCAGAATCGTCTGGGCCTGCAGCTTTGCGCGGTCCAGACCGGCACTGCTTGCCATCTTCATGATGACGATGCCGATCACGATGCCAACAACACCGGCAAGAATGGCGGCAAGTATAGGACTCATACTTATTTTTCCTCCATTCAATTGTTGTGAAGAGATAAACTCTCCTCATAATTATATCTTAAACACATTTTTTCACAAGAAAAACCGAATTTTTCACATATTTAGTGACTTTCAGTCTGAAAATACAGGAAAAACAGATCGATCACACTGTTATCTTTATTGTTAAAAAAACAGTACACGCATTTTAACGTGTACTGTGCAGTATATCAGATCTATGCCTGCTCTTCTGCCGGTACTTCCGGTTTCTGCGGGAACAGTTTTTCTTTGACTGCCGCTGTAAGCTCTGCATCCATTTCCGGATGATTCTTCACATATTCACGGACATTCATGAAGCCTTGTCCGATCTTCTCTCCTTTATAGGAGAACCATGCGCCGGACTTATCGATGATCTCGTTTTCAACTGCGAGGTTGATCACTTCATCGATATGTGCGATGCCCTCACCGTAGATCATATTGACCTGGGCTGTCTTGAATGGAGGAGCTACCTTGTTCTTGACGACCTTGATCTTCACGATATTGCCGATCGGCTCACTGCCGTTTTTCAGCGTTTCAGCCCTGCGGACATCCAGTCTTACGGAAGCGTAGAACTTCAGGGCACGTCCGCCTGGTGTTGTCTCGGGGTTGCCGAACATAACACCTACCTTTTCACGGAGCTGGTTGATAAAGATCGCCGTGCAGTTGGAACGGTTCATGACGCCAGCAAGCTTACGCATAGCCTTGGACATCAGTCTGGCCTGCAGACCGATCGATGAGTCACCCATTTCACCGTCCAGTTCCGCCTGCGGTACAAGCGCTGCGACGGAGTCGATGACGACCAGATCGATCGCGCCTGACCTGATCAGGACTTCCGTGATCTCCAGTGCCTGTTCACCCGAATCAGGCTGGGAAAGGATCAGTTCATCGATATCGACACCGAGGTTTTTCGCATACAGCGGATCGATCGCATTCTCAGCGTCGATGAATGCGCATCTGCCGCCCTGTTTCTGACATTCCGCAATGGCATGCAAAGCGAGCGTTGTCTTACCGGAGGATTCCGGTCCGTAGATCTCAATGATCCTGCCTTTGGGATATCCGCCAATACCCAGCGCCGCGTCCAGTGACAGCGATCCGGAGGAAATAGCGTCAACGGATACATCCGCCCTGTCTCCCAGGCGCATGATGCTTCCTTTTCCGTATTCCTTCTCTATTGCTTTCAGTGCATCCTGAAGCAGCTGATCTTTTTTATCCTGTTCACTCAGGACTGTCTTTTCTTTTGCCATATACAGTCATTCTCCTTCGATATAATATTCGCTGCCAACGGTCAGTTCCCTTATTTGCTTTCCAGAATATCGTCTTTCAGCTGTGAGAAATATGAGATGCCGCTTGCAAGTGATACGAATGCGGAGAACCAGAGCAGCAGTTCGCTGACCGGGAGTCCCCACAGTTCAAACGGAAGATTGTTCAGCAGGATCAGCGCGATGGTGCACATCTGCAGGACCGTCTTCAGTTTTCCGAGCATCTGGGCTGAAACGACTTTTCCGTTGCTTGCCGCCAGCATACGGCATCCGTCCACGACGATGTCACGGCAGACCATGATGATGACCGGAACGACAGGAATGATCCCTCTGGAAATAAACAGCAGGAACATCGTTGTCGTCAGCATCTTGTCAGCGATCGGATCGGCGAATTTGCCGAACGTCGTCTGCAGGTTCCTGCTGCGGGCAATGTGTCCGTCCAGGAAGTCCGTAAATGCCGCGATCAGGTAAATGGCCAGCACGATGAAATTGATGATGGATATATTTACGGAATCGAAGGTAAAAATACGGGGTTCAATTCCGGCCTGTGCGTACGGGAATATGTAGACCAGTACGACTACCGGCACCAGTATGATCCTTAATACTGTCAATCGATTCGGAAGATTCATATAAACACTCCTTTTTTTATTCAATCGCTAGTATAACACATCCGATGCCGTTCCATACATCTGAAGATTCAATTGTTTCAGCCTCAAACAGCTGTGAATAATATAGCATGTTGTTGCGGTGATTGCAAGTTTATGCAACTTCAGACGATACAGGTACGGTGATCTGTTTCGCTGACACCCTTTTTCGTGTCAAAGCAAAAAAGAAAGAGAAGACTTTTGCAAGCCTTCTCCTGAACAGGCACACTCGGTAAGCCATGTTCTGTCTGTCCGTAAACGGACATGGCAGCCATTTATCTGAGCTTCCGCCCCCTCCCTCGGCTTCATTTCGCTTTGGGAGATTCTCCTACCAAATTTGGATTTCTCGCTTGAGGGGTTTATCGCGTTCCACCCGGCGGGTTTCCCTGCCGGCTCCGTCACTGTGACACATTATGGACGTAGACCATGGACAATGTCTTTAGGTTTCCGTTCCGCCGTCAGCTTACGCTGCCTGGCCTTATTGATTGGACCAGCACAATCACTACCGCCGTCGCAGGCGGTGCGAGCATGGACTTTCCTCTGGTTTCCCAGCGGCTGCCTCAAGATGGCCTGTTATTTCTTCTGTTCGAACACCTGTTCTTCCAGCCGTGATAATCTTTTCAGAATATCAATATTCGCCTGGCCCTGCATACTCGGGCTGTTTTCAGCCTGTACCTTCGTACGCCCTTCCAGTTCGATCAGCTTTGCTCTTAGGGTAGCATTCGTTCTTTCAAGCTCTCCGTTTTTTTCCATCAGATCCGCGCATGTCTGCTGGAACATCTGGTAATCCTGGATCACAAGATCAAGAAATGCATCTACTTCTGTTGCGTTGTATCCTTTGAAATCAACATTGAACTCTTTATCAAGAATCGCCTGAATATCAAGATTTGCTTTCACTGCCATATTCACTGCTTCCCCCTAATATATTAATTAAAGCAGGATTGGAGATCAAAATCAACTGCACTTCCTTATTTAAGTGAAGACAGTTATAATAACGTGGTGAGGTTATGAGGTCGTGAACTATCCAAACGGAAAGAAGAATACATTTGTCCATGAAAAGACTTCTGCGGCTCACCGCGGCATGGAACTGGAAAAAGAGATCAACATGACCAACAGCAGATATCTGGCTGATGATACTGCTGTGATTCACAAAAAGCCTACCCCAGTTACGATCGTTAAGGTAGATTATCCGATGCGCTCTGCGGCCAAGATCACCGAAGCGTATTTCAAACTGCCCAGTACGACGGACTATAACGGGATCTACAAAGGAAAATACATTGATTTCGAGGCTAAGGAATGTGCTTCGAAAACATCTTTTCCGATCAAATCCATCCACCAGCACCAGATGGTCCATCTGGATGCGGTAGCCAGACACGGCGCGATCGCATTTGTCATCGTACGTTTTACCAATCTGGATGAAACATATTATGTCAATGCAGGCGATATGACCGGGTATGTGCGGAATACCGACCGCAGTTCCATTCCTTATGAATGGTTCCGGGAACACGGTATCCTCATCCCGTACAACTATATCAAGCCCGTCGATTATCTGAAGATCGTGGATGAGCTTTATTTTAAGGAGACTGTCAATGAGTGAAACTCCAAGACCGGATGAAATGAATATTATCCCGGAAGATATAAAAGAGAATGCGGAAGGAACCGTGCAGCCCCCTGCTGTTCCGGCAGAGACTGCCGGTCATGCTGAAGAGACTGTTCAGCCCCCGGCAGTACCGGCAGAGTCAGAAACTGCCAGAACAGATACGGACACCGGTGCGCCTGCTGAGGAGAAAGCAGAGACAGAACAGCCTGCCCTTCCGCCTGCCAAAGAGAAAGAACAGAAGGCATCGCTGAAAAACGGTGTCATCAGAATCAGGAAAACGATCAGACGAATGAAGAAGAAAGCAGCAGCCCGCAGCGCTTCCAAAGCTGCCGGCAAAGCGGAGGTAAAGCCTGACAGCAAGACCGCCGCAAAAGCCGAGCCGAAGAAGACCGCGGCGAAAACAACAGAAAAGACGGCGGCGAAAGCAGCAGAAAAAGCCGCACCGAAAACAACGGAAAAGACTGCAGCGAAAACTGCAGCTGATACAGCCTCAAAGACTGCCCCGAAGAAAACGACCGGTACTTCACGTCCCGGTACAAGAAAGAGAAAGAAGAAGCTGAAGGTATACAACCTCCTGACGATGATCGTCATCTTCTTCCTGATCCTCGAGGTCATTGCCGGTGCTGCCGGCGGTGCGCTCATCAGCAGGATGCTGGAAGAAAAGCCGACCCTGATCGTTGATGATTTCTTCTCACCGGAATCTTCGCATGTCTATGACATGAACGGCACGCTGATCGCGGATGTCGGCACCCAGCTGCGTGAGAACGTGTCTTACAACGAGCTGTCCGAAGCGGTCATCGATGCCTTCCTGGCAACCGAGGATTCCCGCTACTTCGACCATGACGGCTTCGATATATCACGTTTTACCAAGTCGGCATTTACGACTGTCAAGAACATCCTGCTGGGCAGCAGTGCCCGTCAGGGCGGTTCCACATTCACGATGCAGCTGGTCAAGCTGACCTACTGGCAGAATGAAGAAGCAGGCATTGCGAGATCAAAGGATATTGAATACAAGATCCAGCAGATCGCACTTGCCAGGGAACTGGAAAAGGAAACAGACAAAAAATCGATCCTCGAGCTTTACCTGAACAAGCTGAACTTCGGCGGTACAGGCAATATCCGAGGGATCGAGATGGCGAGCCAGTACTATTACGGCAAGTCGGCAGGAGAACTGAACCTGGCGGAAGCAGCGATGCTTGCCGGAGTCATCAACTCCCCTTACTATTACGACCCGCATAACTTCCTGGACTATGCGACAGCGCGCAGAAACACCGTTCTGTCACTGATGCTGAGGCACGGATATATCACGAAGCCTGAATACAACCTCGCTGTGAACATCAAGGTCGAGGATACGCTTGTCGATCCTTCATCCAGACGTTCGGGCGGTACGGGCGGATATGCATATCAGTCCTATATCGATACGGCGATCCGGGAAGCGGAAAAGATCACGGGACAGGACCCCTATTCCGTGGCCATGGAGATCTATACCTATATGGATCCGGATGTACAGACAGTCATGGATAATATCCAGGCAGGATACTATGAGGATGTCTGGTTCCCGGATGACCTGATGGAAGTCGGCATGATCTCGGAAGACAACCATACCGGTGCGATCGTAGCGATCGGCGGCGGCCGTAACTACGGGCGCGGCGGAAGTATGCTGCTGAACCATGCCACAAGCCAGTACAAGCAGCCGGGCTCCAGCGTCAAACCGATCCTGGACTATGCCCTGGCATTCGAATACCTCGGATGGGCAACGAGCCATGTTGTAACTGACAGGCCGCTGATGTACGAGGGAACCAATATCATCGTAAAGAACGCGAGCGGTTCATACGGCGGCCAGATGACACTGGACTACGCGGTAGGAAACTCGCTGAACACCCCTGCGATCCAGACGCTGCAGGAAGTCATCAACAAAGCCGGATGGCAGACAGTCGTCAATTACATCATGGCGCTGGGATTCTCACAGATCACCGAGGACAGCTTCGATATCGGCTTCGCGATCGGCGGTTCCAACCTGGTCGTTTCCTGTGAGGAGCTGATGGCGGCGCACGCGATCCTGATGAACGGCGGTTACTACATCGAGCCTCATACGATCCGGCGGATCGAATTCCGCAGCGGACTGTATGAACCGATCGAACCGTATTACGAACCTTCCCAGGTGCTTACGGAACAGGCCGCATATCTTGCGGCGCACCTGATGTACAGATGCGTCTATGGACCGTATTACAACTACATGCAGCTGCTGCAGAGAGATTATCCGGTCTACGCAAAGACAGGTACGACCGACTGGGGTGATGAAGGCCTGGAATACAATATCCCTTCCGGTGTTGCGAAAGATAAGTGGATGGTCTCGGAAACATCGAAGTATACGACCGCTGTATGGGTCGGTTATGAAAAAGGTGAAAAAGACGCCAATACATACTTCAGCGATGAGAAACAGAAAGCCAATATCCCAGGTTATATCTCCAACCATATCCTGAGTGCCCTCACGGATGACATCCATCCGGAAGCCATCCCGAGACCTGACGGTATATCGGACATCCAGCATATCCTGGGTACATTCCCCTATGCGGCAGTCACCCAGGGCATGCCGGCCAATCTGATCGCTTACGGTATGATCAAGTCAGAGTATTACAACCTTGTCCAGCCGAACGAAGGCTCGCTGGCAACCATCTATAACTTCAATGTCATACAGGAATCCGCGGATACGCTGACCCTGTCATGGCCGGCTTATCCTGATCCGGAAAAGCTGGAAGATGCCGGCAGTACGATGGATATCAGCCTGTATGACGCATACGGCAACATGCTCGTTGAGGCATACGGCAACAGACTGTTCGATTACAGCTGGATCTATGGTCCGGTACGCTACAAAGCAACACTCACCCAGAACGGTCAGGTCGTCGGCCAGATCAGCAGTGACAGTGAAACAACAACGGAGAATGTCAACCTGCTGCCGGGCATCGAAACACAGGCATGCGGCTATTACGGATATGAGAAGAGCGATGTGAAGTCGAACGAGATATGTGTCTCCTTCCGGGCAAAGGAATCCTCACGGGGCGGACCCGACCACCAGAGCACAGGATATGATTCCCGGGTGCCGGAAAATATGGACGGAGCGATCATGTACAACTATGAAACAGCCAAAGCATGGTCGATCGCCAACGGTGTCATGTATATGGAGGTACGTGATACTGTCAGAGCGGGAACATTCGAGGTCGTCTATGACACGGATGACAGCGAACAGGTACTCGCTCCGGGAACGGATATCAGCCAATACGACAAAAACAATATTGTCACCATCTATTACTTCGGATGATGAAAAAGGGAGTGACCTTTGATGATCACTCCCCTTTTTTCATGATGTCAGTTATCAGATCTGCTTTGTCAATGTCAGGATGCCTGCGCAGAATGAGACCGGTGTAAATTCCAGATACGGGAATGAGCGTTTCAGCTCTTCCGCCACAAAATAGATCTCTTCTTCATCCCATTCATCGCCTGCCTGTCCCCTGCACTGTTCGAGTTCCCTGCGCGTAGTAAACGCGACATCACCGATCAGGATCTTTCCGTTTTCATTGAGCCGTGATCTCAGATCATGAAGAAATCTCACCTTCTGTTCATCCGTCAGATGATGCAGGGAATATGTGGCGACAATAAAATCATAACTCCTGTGCGTCAGAGGCTCTGCCAGCCCCTGTGTGAGATCACCCTGAACAAGCTGAGCCTGCGGCATTTTCGCGGATGCCAGTTCGATCATCCTTGAAGAGAAGTCCTGTCCGCAGACGGTGCATCCGTGTTCATACAGTTTTGCTGTGAGCGTACCGGTGCCGAAACCGAGATCCAGTACCGATGCGTTCTGTTTCTGCATGATGATCCGGTAAATGGTGCCGAGTACTTCTTTATAACCGGCAAAGGGATATGTGTTTTCTTCATCGGAGATCCCGACTGTTTTGTCATATCCGTCCGCCCACAGGTCAAATCCTTTTTGATCAAGCATATAACCCCCTCAGTCCGTTCAAAAAGAAGAAAGAGACAGCTGTGCGTCTCCTTCATCATGTTTTTGTGTCAGAATGCGTTGCCCTGCTGTTCATTGCCAAAGCCGAAGAACTTCAGCGCATACTGGATATCGCGTTCCCAGACACGCCATTCATGGGTACCCGGCCCTTCGATAAACTCCGCGTCAAATCCGATCTCTTCGCAGTGTTTTTTAAATGCCCGGAAGTTTCCTTTTGTATACATAAGGGGATCTTCCGTACCGGTCGCAAACAGGAATCTCGGCAGATCTTTTCTGCCGGCAGCCCGCTCGACCGTACGCCAGATATTCGCCGGTGAAGCGAGATATTCGTCAACACTGTCAAATCTGTGCATGCTGTTGTAGAGTCTGAGATCAGACTTCATGACAGAATCTTCCTGCAGTTCGCTTCTCTTCATCGCATAGATCTTCTCCAGGCGTTCCCGGGAAGCATCCAGATTGCGCGGAATGCTGGAAAGAGATGCACAGGCAGCGAATAATTCCGGATATGCAAGCGCCAGCTTCAGCGCGCCGCCTCCGCCCATGGACAGGCCGGCGATAAAGTTGTCTTCCCGTTTATCGGATGCCGGCAGCCAGTGATGTACCAGCGGCATCAGTTCTTCGATGATGTATCGGCAGGAATCATATCCGAGCGTAAAGTTGTCCCATGCCTCATAGTCTGTATTCATGACGGAAGGCATGACGACGATCAGATCGTGCTCACATGCATATACTTCAATATTTGATTTCCTGATCCAATCGCTGTGGCCGCCGAATGTACCGTGCAGAAGCCAGAGTACCGGATATTTCTGATCTTTTCCGTAGAACTGCGCAGGTGTTTCCGTCCGTTTGCGGTCGGGAACGATAATGTCAACGTCTTCGTTGCAGCCGGTATAGCAGCTTTCAAAATCCAGATGCAGCAATGCCATGTGTTCAGTCCTCCTTTGCCAGTTTCAGACGCGGCCGTTCGGTTTCTTTGCAGATATCCGTGAACGGACAGCGGTCACATTCCGGATTTCTGGCTTTGCAGAGATATCTGCCGAAGAATATCATCTGATGATGTGTTTTGATCCATCTGTACTTGGGAATCTTTTTGCAGAGCTTCTTTTCGACTGTCAGGACGCTGTCTGTCTTGTCAGCCAGGCCAAGACGTTTGCTGATGCGTTCTACATGGGTATCCACCGCCAGTGCCGGCACCCCGTAGCATTCCGCCAGGATCACGTTTGCGCATTTCCTGCCGACCCCGGGCAGGCTGACCAGATCCTCCATGTTGTCCGGTATCTGATCATCAAAGCGTTCATGGACGCCCTCTGCCATGCCTTTGATGGACTTTGCTTTATTGCGGTACAGTCCGAGCGATGCAATCAGACGTTCGATCTCGGGAAGCTCTCCGGAGGCCAGTGAAGCCGGATCCGGGAAACGTTCAAACAATGCAGGCGTCACCCTGTTGACGGATGCGTCCGTTGTCTGTGCCGAAAGCACGACTGCGACAGCCAGCTCATAGTTATCCTTGTGGTCCAGCTCGCATCTCGCGTCGGGAAACAGCTGGTCAAGTCCTGCCAGTACCCTGTCCGCCCTTCTCATGATTTGCCTGCCTCGATCATTTCCGCCGTATATCCCTTCTGGATCCATGCCTTCAGGATGCCTTCGATATACGCAAGGCTGAGTTTCTGATAGATGCTTGCCTGACGCAGCGCATAGATGATCAGTTTGCGGTCGATCGTCCTGTTCCAGTCGGAGATCTTCTGCATTTCCTGCTGGCTGAGCGGTCTGCCGAACTCCGACTCGAATGTTTCAAACAGCGGGGAGTCCAGCACTCTCTGATATTTTGCTGTATCCGTTTCAAACAGTCCGTTCAGCGAAAAGTTCACCTTCCGGCTGGAGGCGCGTATTTCCAGATAACGCTTCGCGCACAGTACAGACACTGCCTTGTCCGTTTCATCAGCCGACATGCCTGTCTTCTGGCTCAGCAGTTCCATCGTGATCTCGACATGATTCTGATTGAAAAAGTCGATCAGGAGCACCAGGACGGTCTCCTGCGCGGACAGTCCGAGCATCTCAAGATGGTCAAGGATCCAGTCTCTGTGATTCACATATTTGTATTCATACCATTTCGTCATATTCAATCCCGTTTAAAAAATATTATAACGGAAATTATTCAAATTGCATTTACTATGCGGTTAATGCTAGAATAATCACACTGTTATGCTGAAACGAATCTTATACATTTTCAATACCCTGCTCGTGATATGGAGCGCAGCATTCATTGGGTATATTATATTTGAACCGGAAGCACCTGATCAGACTGAGGTGCATGACTTTTTGAATACGACCGTCAATTACGAGGCGTTGTCTGATTACACGCTGAGTTCCGGTCCATCCGCGATCCATTACTATTACTTCTGCAGTTTCCAGAATGATGACTGCAGATACCTGGAAAACACGATCATGAAGAGCACGGCGAGAAATACAGGCGTTGACCTGCCGTCCCTGATCGTATACGTCGACATTACCGCGCTGGAAGAAAAGCTGCAGACAA
Organism: Solobacterium sp.; assembly: GCA_017432325.1. Taxonomy (GTDB): domain Bacteria; phylum Bacillota_I; class Bacilli_A; order Erysipelotrichales; family Erysipelotrichaceae; genus Bulleidia. The sequence goes on from JAFRJJ010000087.1 coordinate 46,670, forward strand.
ACAGGCTCAAGTCAGAGTGGAATATCGGAAGCTATCCCGCCTTTGTCGCGACCCGCAACAACCAGGATCAGATCGAAGTGCTCAACACATTGGAATGGGATCCCCAGTCACCGATCAATGAAGCTGATCTGACAAAGTGGCTGCTGCAGAATAATCTCTACCAGGGTGCGACACCCGACACGATCGATAAACCGGCAAACTGAGGAAGTACGGTCCGTAAGGGCATACTTCCTTTTTTTGTCTGCGCATTGAAAAAGGACTCCGCAGAGTCCTGTTATTCACTGTATTCTTCGATCGGCAGATCGCCCCAGAGATTTTCCAGTTTATACTGTGCTCTGGCCTCTTCCGTAAAGATGTGCACGATCACTTCATTCAGATCCACGAGGATCCATGAGCTTCCTTCTGCGCCTTCCCTGGTACGGAGCGGGAAGCCTGCTTTCTGTGCAGCGTTGGCAACTTCATCCGCAAGACTGTCCGCATGGCGGAGATTTCTGGCTGTTGCGACAACAAACCAGTCCGTGAACGGATTGATGCCTCTCATATCGATCACGGAAATGTGTTCGGCGAGTTTTTCACTCAGGGTGTGTTCGACTAACTGCAGTAAATCAGACATTCAGTCCCTCCTTTTCACGCATATACTGCTTTGACTCCGCAAGTACAAGTTCTGCTCCTTTTTTCAGATCCTGCCTGCTTAATTCCATTTCCTTCGTTGAATCATATCCCCTGGACGGTTCGATCTTATCGGCGATATACAGGATGCGGTCAAGATCGCCTGTTCCGTCACCGAGAGTATGATGCTTGATGGCTTCCAGGATCCTGTGATCACGCAGTCCGAGATAATGATACAGGTATACGGGGGCCGTATAGCTGTGCCATACCTTCGGGCTGTATTCCATCATTTCCGGCGCGTACACTTTCATGATCTTTCCGTTTGCTTCATCGCTGAAGGCTTTGGTCATATCATGCATCATGCCTGCCCGCCAGGCCTGATCTCCATCCAGTCCGTGCGCTTCTGCCAGCTGCCTGCATACCATGGCAACCGACCTGCTGTGTGCGGCACGGTGCGGATTGCACAGATGATCCAGTGTTTCGTTCAGATAAGGTCCTTCTTCGATCAGGATCTTTTTGATTCCGGGTGCGGCAAGATCATATCTTCCCTGCCGGACTGTTTCTTCCGACGCGCTGTTGAGCGTGATCATATTGGCAGGACGGTCCTTTCCTTCGTACAGCTCCAATTTTCCCCATGATCTGACGGCTAGCCTGACCATGCGCATCCGTTCCGTACGTGGCAGGATCCCTTCTTCTGTTACATACAGATATATTTTTCTGAATCCGTTGACCTTTGCGGCATTCAGAAGACGTCTGATCTCGGCATATGTGACCGGATCAAACGGCGCGCTTACGATACATGTCTTCATGGCAGAATGATCTTATGTTCACGGCTTCTGCGGTAAAGGATCAGTGTTCTGCCGATGATCTGAACGATCTCGCTGCGGGTGTGCATAGCCAGATCAAATGCCAGTTCCTTCGTATCTTCAGGCGCAGTCTTAAGGATCCTGATCTTGATCAGTTCCCTGGCTTCCAGCGCCTTGTCGACTGTATCGATCAGGTTATCGCTGAGCGCTTCCTTGCCGATCTGAAAGATTGCCGGCTGCGTCTCGGCAAGAGAACGCAGATAACGTTTCTGTTTTCCTGTCAGCATATATTTACAGCATTGCCTTTCTGAATGTTACATTCACATGTTCTGGTGCTTTTGTGGTGATCGTTCCGACCTGTCCGCTGATGCTTGCCCAGCCCAGACCATCCACTACTACATCCATTTTATCAAGATTCTTCCGGATGGTCATGGTGCGGAAGGCATTGTTTACAGGGACCGGTGAGAACAGTTTCCCGTAATGCCTGTCCCAGAGATCATCCGCTGCAGACGCTTTGGAGCGGTGCAGGCTCAAACGGCTGCCGATATACCATACACATGTCGCATGATCACATCCTCTCAGATCGAGACGGAACAGTCCGCCGACTGCGAATGACTGGTCCCCTCTGAGCTGGAAGATCTGCGGTTTGATCGTCGTGAACGGAAGGATCGTTTTCAGATCTTCCTCGTGTACCTGCATCAGCAGACTGTTTTCGATCTCAATACCGGGTGTATCGATATATGTCACGCCGTCGATCTCGATCTGATTGAGCGCCAGTGTCGTTCCGGGATACCGGCTGCTGGCAAGGATCTCTTCCCCTGCCAGATGATTGAGCAGAGTGCTCTTTCCGGCATTGGCCCTGCCCATGACGATCACGTCACGGCCGTTTCTCAGCATATCCACAGCATCCTTGACTTCCCGGATCCCGTCGTTGTCCTTGCTGGTCATGATCAGTCCCCTGATGCGGATGCCGAGTTCCTTCAGCCTGGCAAAAACGAATCTTGCGATCTTTTCATGGCTCAGTGTATCCGGCAGGATATCGCGCTTCGAACAGACCATGATGATGTCTTTATCACCGATCTTTCTTGTCAGTCCGGGGATCATGCCTGCTTCAAAGTCAAACAGGTCGACCACCCACAGTACCAGGGCATCCCTGGCAGCGATCTCGTTCAGAACCATGTCCGGGTCAATACCCGTGCGCATGGATACCGTCAGATCATCATAGTGGATAAGACGGAAACATCTGCGGCAGTATTCCGCGTCCAGTTTCGGTGTATATCCTGCCTGATCCGGATATTCATTCTGCAGCACTGCGCCGCAGCCTTTGCATATCGTCATGATCTGCCTCCTTCATCAAACAGAGAGATCTTTTCCACTTCATCATGGACTTCCTCCGCGCCTTCCGGGCGGTCCATGATACGGCACTCTTCCACACCTCTGACCAGATACCACTGCGGGCTGAGGTCAGCCGGTGTGCTGAATGCGGTATCCGTTGTCTTGAACGGTACATCGCTGCCGTGCAGCTGTTTCAGGCCGCCGTCCATCAGGTTGATCTCATCGTACGGCGTGATCCCCTGTGCCCAGCACAGAACAGCCGGGTTGGACTTGATCTTCTTGCAGATCTGGTTGCCCTTGGCAGGTCTTCCTACCATCGGGATATCATCCAGTCTGACGCGCTTCATCTGACCGTTTGCGCACATATAGAGCACTGCCGGCGTATCGGCATCGATCGCGCAGGCAGAAGCCAGTTCGTCGTTCTTTGCCAGGTTCTGGGCTTTGACGCCTCTTGCCCTGACACCCATGGACGGGATCTCACTCACGTTGTAGCGGCATGAAAGACCGTCGCGTGTGACCAGTACGACCTGCTGGTTTTCATAAGCGATAAACGCCTTCAGCAGCGTGCCGTTGGAGATCAGCATTGCCGGCATGACACGGTTGTTCCTCTGCACTTCAAACAGGCTGACCTCGCTCTTCTTGATCTGTCCGTTGGAAGCTACCGTAACGATCCATGCGTATGTATCAAAACTGCGCACAAGTACGGCACTTCTGACTTTGTCATCACCTTCGATACGGGTGTGCTTGTTCAGATGTGAACCGATATCCTTCCACTTGCAGTCATCCATCTGCCAGACAGGCAGGTATGCGTAATTGCCTTTGGATGTGAACAGCAGGAGCTTGTCGACAGTATCGCATTCGATCACACCGATCAGCTCGTCGCCTTCCTTCAGTCCGGTGACAGTACCTGCGCTGGCCATGTAGGAACGCATGGAAACACGCTTGACATAGCCGTCGCGGCTGATCGTCACGGCTACATGCTCATTGGCGATCATGGACGTTTTGTCGATCGTGATATCCGCTACTTCATCCTCGATCTTTGTCCGCCTGTCATCCCCGTATTCCTCTTTGACGGCACGGAGTTCCTTCACAATGACGGAACGCAGCACATTGGGATTGTCGAGGATCGACTGGATCTCTTCGATCTTGTTGACGAGTTCGGCAAACTCATTCCTCAGCATGACGATATCCGTATTGGACAGTCTGTACAGACGCAGTGAAACGATCGCTTCTGCCTGAGGTTCATCAAAGCCGAATTCCTTCATCAGGTTCTTTTTCGAATCGGCCTTGTCCTTGGAAGCGCGGATGATGGCGATGACCTGATCCAGGACCGATACGGCCTTCATCAGGCCTTCGATCACATGGCATCTGGCTTCCATTCTCGCCAGTTCATATTTTGATCTTCTGATCACGACTTCCTTGCGGAAATCGATAAACGCATCGATCAGTCCGAGCAGGCCTACCTGTACCGGACGCTTGTCGATGATCGTGACATTGTTGTAGCTGTAGTAGATCTGCAGATCCGTGTTCTTATAGTAATAGTTCAGGATCATCTGCGCATCTGCGTCCTTGCGCAGGTCCACCGTGATCCTCAGACCGTTTCTGTCTGACTCATCACGCACATCCAGGATGCCGTCGATATCCTTGTTGATGCGGATCTCATCCATCTTACGCACAAGCTCGCTCTTGACCACTTCATAAGGGATCTCGGTGATCACGATCTGCTGCATGCTTTTCGCGTCAACGATCTCTGCCTTGGCACGCACAACGATCCTGCCCTTGCCGGTCTCAAACGCGTCGTGGATGCCCTGGGCACCCTGAACGATGCCGCCTGTGGGAAAATCGGGTCCCTGGATGAATTCCATGACGTTCTCCAGTGAGCATTCCGGATTGTTCAGGCGGAAGATCGTCGCGTCAACGACTTCCCTGAGGTTGTGCGGCGGCATATTCGTGGCATAGCCTGCCGCGATACCATTTGCTCCGTTCACCAGCATCACAGGGAAAGGCACCGGCAGTACTGTCGGTTCTGTTTCCGTATCATCAAAGTTCGGCGCGAATTCCACCGTATCCTTGTCCAGGTCGTCTTCCATGACCTGCGTGACTTTTGCCAGCCTGACTTCCGTATAACGCATTGCGGCAGCCGGGTCATCATCGATGGAACCGTTGTTGCCGTGCATGTCGATCATCGGCAGTCTGACCTTCCAGTCCTGGGACATACGCACCATTGCATCATAAACAGATGTATCACCGTGCGGATGATAATTACCGATGACAAGACCAACCGTCTTGGCAGACTTGCGGTAAGCATGATCCCACGTGTTTCCGTCATGATACATTGCGTAAAGGATACGTCTCTGAACGGGCTTCAGTCCGTCACGCGCGTCGGGAAGCGCGCGTTCCTGAATAATGTATTTCGCGTACCGCCCGAAGCGGTCTCCCATAATATCTTCCAGCAGAGCGGGAATATATTTGGTATTGTCTTCCAGTTGTTTTTTCTTTGCCATCAGCTTTCCACCCTGAAATCATCTTCCAGTGTAAAGGAGATGTTTTCTTCGATCCATTTTCTGCGCAGATCCGCTTTATCGCCCATCAGGGTCGATACACGCCGTTCCGCAAGGATACCATCTTCGATGCTGACCTGGATCAGCGTCCTGCTTGCCGGGTCCATGGTCGTTTCCCAAAGCTGGGAAGCATTCATTTCACCGAGTCCCTTGTAGCGCTGTACTTCGATCTTTCCGAGCTTTCTGCGCAGTTCATCCAGTTCGTCGTCCGTATAGCAGTATTCCAGGACCTTGCCCTTCGTTACTCTGTAAAGCGGCGGCAGCGCAATGTATACCATGCCCTGCTCCAGCAGCGGTCTCATATAGCGGTAGAAGAATGTCAGCAGCAGGATCTGGATATGGGATCCGTCGTCATCGGCGTCGGTCATGATAATGACTTTGCCGTAGTTGGATTCCGTATAGTCGAAGTCAGCCCCGACTCCTGCGCCGAGCGCATGGATCAGCGTATTCAGTTCGACGTTCTTTTCGATCTCGGAAACACTTGCCTTTTCCGTGTTCAGCACCTTGCCTCGCAGCGGCAGGATCGCCTGGTAATGGGAATCCCTTCCCTGCTTGGCGCTGCCTCCGGCTGAGTCACCCTCAACCAGGAACAGCTCCTTGATGCGGGCATCCTTTGACTGAGCCGGTGCGAGCTTGCCGGAAAGCACCTTTTCCGCCTTGCTGGTCTTCTTTCCCTTGCGGGCGTCTTCACGCGCTTTTCTGGCTGCTTCCCTGGCCATGGAAGCCTTCATCATCTTGCGTACGAGCATATCGCTCTGGTCGCGGTTTTCCTCCAGCCAGAATGCCAGTTTCTCGGAAACGACCGCATCCACCGCAGGCTTGGCCTGGGGCGTGCCGAGCTTGCCCTTTGTCTGTCCTTCAAACTGCAGCAGCTCTTCCGGGATGGACACGGAAATGATCGAAGTCAGGCCTTCCCTGACATCGCTTCCTTCCAGGTTCTTATCCTTATCCTTAAGCAGTCCGTATTTTCTCGCATAGTCGTTGACCGCCTTGGTGAAGGCTGTCTTATATCCGACCTCATGCGTGCCGCCGTCCAGCGTCCTGACAAGGTTGACAAAACTGAATGTGTTTTCCTGGTAATCGTCCGTATACTGGAATGCCACATCCACCTTGATCGTCTGTGATTCCCCGCTGAATTTGACAGGCGCCATGAGCACGTTCCTGTCTTCATGCAGGTATTCCAGGAAGCTCTTCAGTCCGTCGTCATAGCAGAACGTTTCCCTGACTTCCTTCTTGCCGCGCTTATCAATGACCGTGATCGCAATACCGGAAAGCAGGAAAGCCTCTTCCCTGGCACGTTCGCATACCGTGTCGTATTTGAAATCCGTTGTCGTGAATATCTTTTTATCAGGCTTGAATGTGACCTTCGAGCCTGTCCTGTTCGTTTTTCCCAGTTCTTCCAGGGGGTATATCTTCTTATCGCCATGCTCAAAACGCATGCGGACAAGTTTTCCTTCATGCGCGACTTCGACCGTCAGCCATTCGCTCAGCGCGTTGACGACGGAAGCGCCGACACCGTGCAGACCGCCGGCTGTGCGGTAGCCGCCCTCGGACGTAAATTTCCCGCCCGCATGGAGCACAGTAAAGATGACCTGAAGCGTATTGACGCCGCTTGCGTGCTTGCCGATCGGCATGCCGCGGCCTTCGTCTTCGACTGTGCAGGAGCCGTCCGCTTCCAGCGTGATCGTGATTTTCTTACCGTATCCGTTCAATGCCTCATCCACGGCATTGTCAACAATTTCCCAGATCAGATGATGAAGTCCGTGCGAATCGGTGGAGCCGATATACATACCAGGACGTTTTCTGACCGCATCCAGTCCTTTCAGGATCTGAATACTGGAGTCATCATAATTCACCGTTTTAGCTGCCATAGTATCTCCGTTTCATTAACTGTATTATTATATCAAAAATACGGGTTTGTATTTTACGCTATTTTCAATGTACATACAAACTGTGTTAGAATAACTTGCGGAGGCAGCTTATGAACACATTACTGGTTATGATCCTCAGCTATCTGTTCGGATCGATCCCCTGGGCGCTTGTCATCGGGAAAGTCTTCTACCACAAGGACATCCGCCTGGAAGGCAGCGGAAACCTCGGTGCCACCAATGCCGGCAGAGTGCTCGGCAAAAAAGCGGCGGTCAGCGTCACCATACTGGACGGTCTCAAGGCCTTTATCAGCATGCTGATAGCGTCAAGACTCGCGCCGCAGGCCGTGCTGTATGCAGGTCTTGCCTGCTGTGTCGGCCATTGTTTCCCTGTATTCGCGCAGTTCCGCGGCGGCAAAGCTGTTGCGACATCCTATGGTTTCTTCCTTGGCATCACGGTGCTGATCACACATCAATGGTTCTGGAACTTCCTGTTCCCGATCATTGTATTCTTCGCGGTACTTTATCTGACCAAAATGGTCTCAGCTTCCAGCATCAGCGCGCTGTTTGCGGAAGCGCTCGTCAGCGTATTCGTCAATCACAGCATGCAGTTATCGGTATGCCTGTTCATCCTCTGGGCATTTGTGACCTACCGTCATAAAGCAAACATCCAGCGGATCATGAACGGTACCGAAAGCAAGATCAAATGGATGGGATAACATGTCCAGAATCGAAACATTTACACTTGGGATCGAACCGTTAGGTGAGAGTCCCCGCAAGATCTACGTCTATCTTCCGAACGGCTATGATGAAAGCAGAAAAGCCTATCCGGTACTGTATATGTTCGACGGCCATAATCTGTTCGATGACGCCACAGCAACATACGGCAAGTCATGGGGCATCAAGGAATACCTTGATAAAAATGATATCCCGCTCGTCGTGATCGGACAGGACTGCAACCATACCGGACATAACCGTCTGGGTGAATACTGTCCCTATCCGGTTTATGAAAGCGACTGGTTCCCGCCGATCAAAACATATGGTGATGTGACCGCGGACTGGTTCGTCAATGTCCTGAAGCCGGCCTGTGAACAGCGCTACCGCATCAAGAGCGACCGGAAGCACGTCGGGATCGGCGGTTCAAGCATGGGAGGACTGATGTCCCTCTACATGATCGCCAGATACAATGATGTCTTTTCCAAGGCAGCCTGTGTATCCAGTTCCATGGATCTCAACCGTGACCAGCTCCTGGATCTCATCAGCAATACTGACTTCAATAAAAGCACCAGGATCTACCTTGACTTCGGTTCCAATGAAGTCAAGCGCAAGAGCTCGTTGGTCCGCTGTGTGGACAACCTGCTGACGCTCAATCATGCCTACAGCATGAAAGGCTGCAGCACATATCCGCATGTTGTTCCGGAAGGAATGCACTGTGAAGCTTCATGGGAGACAATCGTACCGGTATTCATGGAATACCTGTATCCCGAACTGTTCTGATAACTGAAAGTTCCATCGCAGTATGGATCTTTTTTGTAGGATCCCGGACAGCAAAAAAGAGGCAGAGACCTGCCTCCTTTTCGGTTGGTATTCAGAGTGTATCTCAGATCAGGGCCGGATCATCGTTCTTGTGCGCGTTGTTGTACAGCACTTCGATCATCGGCATAAGAAGCCTGATCTCTTCCTCACTCAGTCCTTCGGTGATCGTGATGCTCCAGTCATAAATGATGCCGCGGATCGTAGGAATGAGAGCATTCCCCTGTTCCGTGAGATACAAATGGTATTTCCTGCGGTCTTCCGTATCCCTGCGTCGTTCGATATAGCCCTTCTCTTCCAGGAAGATCGAGCTTCTCGCGATCCTGGTCTTATCGATATCGATCTTTTCCGAGATCTCTTCCTGGGAGATGCCCGGATCATGCAAGATCGTCAGCAGCATCAAAAACTGGTGACCTTTGAGATCTGTACTGCTGAGTCTTTTGTTCAGAAATCTTCTTCTTAAGCGCGCCAGCGAATCGATCCTGTTGCTGAGCATGCGCAGCTGATCCTGTTCCAACATATCGGTACCTCCAAGATAATCGCATGATACAATCGTTGTATATGTCAACTGTATGACACGGTGATCGTTTTGTCAATCTGTATGATCAGCAGACATGCCTGATAAACGCCTTGTATGCCCGGTAGCCTTCCCAGACATCGGCTTTGCTGACGACTTCGCACGGTGCGTGCATGTTCTGTACGGGAATGCCTGCATCCAGTACGTCCATATTCATGTTGCCCAGGATATAGGCGATCGTTCCGCCGCCGCCCGCGTCAACCTTGCCGATCTCGGCTGTCTGGAACATGACATTATCAGCGTCCATGGCTGCTCTGACCTTCGCGATGAATTCCGGTGCAGCGTCGTTGGAGCCGGACTTGCCGCCTCTGCCTGTGTACTTGTTGAAGACGATGCCCTTTCCGAAGTAGCAGCTGTTCTTTGTTTCCATGACTTCCGGATACAGCGGATCGAATGCCGCGGATACGTCGCTTGACAGCATCTTTGAGTTTGTCATCGTATCGATGATATCCAGCATGGATGTCTTTCCGTTCAGTGCCAGCATGCGGATGACCGTGTCACGGAAGAAGGAAGACTGCATGCCGGTCGCGCCGACGCTGCCGATCTCTTCCTTGTCTACCAGGATGCAGCAGGAAGTGCGCTTCTGGGGTTCTGTATCCAGCATTGCGCGCAGGCTCGTATAAGCGCATACCCTGTCGTCATGTCCGTATCCCATCAGCATGGAACGGTCAAGACCGTAATCCCTTGCTTCACCTGCGGGAACGACTTCGATCTCTGCTGATACGAAATCATCTTCTTCAATGTCATATTTCTCTTTCAGGATACCGAGGATGTACTTCTTGACCGCATCCTTTTCTTCTGACTGTACCGGGATCGTTCCGACCGTTACATCGAGCTTTTCACCTTCCACAACGACGGAAGCTGTTTTCTTGAGCTGTTCAGCGGACAGGTGGATCAGCAGGTCGGAAATGCCGACAACAGGATCCGCCGGATCTTCACCGACTACGACAGGTACGCATGTACCGTCCATTTTGCATACGACACCATGCAGTGCCATCGGTCTTGCGACCCACTGGTATTTCTTGATGCCGCCGTAATAATGCGTATCAAGCAGCGCGATGCCGTCCATTTCAAACAGCGGGTGCTGCTTGAGGTCCAGGCGCGGTGAATCGATGTGCGCGCCGAGGATGTTCATGCCGCTGGTGAGCGGTTCTTCACCGATCAGGAACATGCACAGGTTCTTTCCGCGATTTACCGCATATACCTTGTCTCCTGTTTTCAGCGGTTCACGGATATCCGCAAGATCACGGTAGCCTGCAGCCTCCGCAAGCTTCACCGATTCCACAACGAACTCACGCTCTGTTTTGGCAGCGGAAAGGATCTGACGGTAGCTTTCATTGAATTCAGTCAGCTGTTGTTTTTCTTCATTGTTCAATTTGTCCCATACGGTGTTCATAATCAGTTTCCTCCATCTGATATTTCATAAACGGCAGCGCTCTGACGCGTTCGCCGCTGATCTCAGTCATCATACCATCTTCATAGCTTTCCAGTATACTGATGCGCAATGACAGATTGTTGCGGATCATTGCCATGCGCTCATACGGGATCAGGCAGTGGATCGTGATCTCCTCCGGATAGAGCCTTGCGATGATCTCTTCCGTCAGTTCTTCAATACCCTCTCCGGTACGGCAGCTGACGCACAGTGCCTGGGCAAACTCACTCCTGTCGCACAGGTCGATCTTGTTGAAGACCCTGAGCACTTCAATGTCCTCCGCGCCGATCTGCTGCAGCGTTTCTTCTGTGACCCTCACATGCGTCTGCCACTCGGGATCGGAAGCGTCGATCACTTCCACGATCAGGTCCGCGTCCGTAACAGCTGACAGCGTGCTGCGGAATGCCTCGACCAGCCCGTGCGGCAGGTCCGATACAAAGCCGACCGTGTCGTACAGGAAGAAGGCATGGCTGTCATAGTCGATCCTTCGTATGCTTGTATCAAGCGTCGCAAACAGCATATCTTTTTCTTCCGCTGTGCCTGCCTGGGAACCGGTATGTTTCATAATGCTGTTGAGCAGTGAGCTCTTACCGGCATTCGTATACCCCGCAAGCGCGGCACGCTTCAGGCCGGACTTATTGCGATGACTGGATGCCTGGTGGTCGCGTTTTTCAATGGAAGCCAGGCGCTTTTTCAGTTCCGTGATCCGGTTCTGGTATTTTCTGCGCAGTCCGGATGCCCTTGTTTCACCGGCACCTCGGTTGACTGCCGAGCCGCCCCGCTGGTGCGTTTCCGCTTCATCCACATCACGGATCAGCGCGGGCATCGCGTATTCCAGTCTTGCCAGCTCCACCTGCATCTTTGCCTGGGCGCTTCTTGCCCGCAGTGAAAAGATATCCAGGATCAAAGCCGTGCGGTCCTTGACGGGAACACCGCAGGCTGCGCTGAGCCGGGCCGATGCGGCCACGGACAGCGGGGAGCCGAAGACGACACAGTCCGCTTCCAGCTCTGCTGTCATCCTTGCGAGTTCCTCGATCTTTCCCTGACGGAATGCCGTCTTTGGATCCATGGAACGTGACTTCTGGACGATCTCTCCCACGACTTCAATACCGCATGCCTCGCACAGTCTTCTGCATTCTTCAAAGCGTGACGCAAAAGAAGTGTCGGATGTCAGCCATACTGCTGCCAGAACAGCTCTGCTCATGCGTCAATGCTCCATTTCGCTGAGAACGGACTGCCCGACACATCAACTGTTTCATTGATCACCTTTGTATAACAGGAAACGCCGAGCCATCTGCCGGATTTATATCCAAATGCAGGATATTCTCCGGATTTCACAAAGCCAAGCGCGTCATGCATGGAAATGGACGGTGTGTTCTCGGAAGTGATCACCGAGATCAGATTGCGGTAGCCTTCTTCCTTTGCAATACGGATGATTTCTTCAAACAAGAGCTTCCCGTAGCCGTGATAACGCTGTTTTTGATCCAGATACAGGGATACTTCCGCTGTCCAGTCATAGGCACTGCGTGTCATGAACGGACTGAGATACGCGTATCCAACGATTCCTTCTTCTGTTTCCATAACGATCCACGGATATTTCGAAGTGATCTGTTCGATCCGTGAGGTGAATTCCTCCAGGCTCAGCGGTTTTGTTTCAAAAGTCGCCGTGCTGTTTACGATGTAGTAGTTATACCAGTTCAGACATGTTTCGATGTCTTCCCTTCTGATCTTTCTGAACTTCATACCTGCTCCCCGCCGATCAATGTCATGATCACCTTTGCCTGTTCATAGTCTGTCTCCAGATCATGATCCGTAACGCACAGATCCGCCAGGAATCCTTCCCTGATCTGCCCGAGTTCATATTCCCTTCTCATGAACAGCTCGCTGCCTTTGCTTAACAGTTCTATGACACGTCCCGGCCGGATACCTTTAGCGGCGTAATCCGCGATGATCTTGGCAATACTGTGTGCTGCAGGATCACAGAGCAGTGATGTCAGATCATCGATATCCTCTTCCAGGGATCCGATCATACGGATCTGCTTTGTTACAGCCTGATGTTTGGCTGTATGACCGCACCGGTCCGCATTCACTGCATAACCCAGGGGATTGCCTTCCAGTACAAGATCCTTCAATTCTTTCATCAGAAGATCCGTATCCAGCAGTGCAGGCATGTTATAGGAATTCGCCAGTTCCATCATGACATCGGAGTCCTCTTCCTTTTGGTCAATGTACAGCGGTCCGATCCGGAAAAAGTCGTCCCCGACGTCTGTCGTGTATCCTTCATCCAGGAAATGCGCAAGCTCTTCCGGGATCTCAAACATACACTGTTCGTCGACTCTGAGCGTGAGCGCGCCCTGGTAGCTCAGACGCATGAATCCGTCCAGTACTGTTTTCCAGTCATATCCCTGTATAAAGTCATGGCTGCCTGCGCCGGTAAACCCGTTTCTGTTCAGTGCATGCACTGCCGCAAGGATCTTCTCACGGATCTCTTCCGGGGAGACGGCGGGCAGGAAGCTTTCCAGCACCCTGACTGCCTGTCCTTCCAGCAGACCTGTTTCCATATTGATAGTACCGTCCGGGATCGTCGTATCCTGATCGATGTCTGCTTTTTTGAGTGCCGCCGCGTTCACCATGCACCAGGTATGGTCGTTTCCATACAGGAGCACAGGACGGCTGAAACCGTCCAGCAGCGTCTTTGTCTCACTGCTGACCAGGTTTCGATCCAGGCCTTCCCCGCGTACCCAGAGATCCCGGGATGCGGAAGCCCGTTCCAGCAGCACGCGGATATCCTGCAGGCTGTTCAGCGCTTCGTGATCAGTCAGAGACACGCATTGGATCAGACTGATGTGAGGCACGCTGAATCCGGGATATACATATGCCCTGTTCAGGTCGGTCACCTCATCGTCCGGCTGAATGTACTGCTGTATTTCTTCATCGGTTCCTGTATGGATGATCACTCCCTCATCCATGTACAGGGCGGTCCCTTCCGCCTGATATAAATGTCCGTTGAGCAAAACTTTTGCCATAAATGACTCCTTATCTTCAAAAAGCGTATCACGCAGATACGCTTTCAGACTGTGGCTGGTACCAGACGATCCTGGTGTCGTAATACTGTTCCTGGAAGGCTACGGTATTGATGATCTCGTCCTTGCTGTAGACGGTACCGGGTGTTACGACCCAGACACTGCCATGACCGTAACGGTAGATGACTGCTGTTACATAGCCCTGGAAGCTGTCGACCGGTTCATGTACACCGATAACGTAGGCATCCTGGAAGATCCCTCTGTATTTAGCCAGCTCTTCGATATATCCGTAGTTGCACGGATACTGTTCGTCCGCATAGACTTCATGAAGCTGTCCGACTGTATGTTCTACCGTAACGGTCACCAGTGTTCCCAGGAACCTGTCTGCCAGAGGCAGTTCCATGGATACACGGCTGACACCGTTTTCTTCACTGTGTGACAGCGGGACAAAGCCGTTGAATTCATAGAATTCCAGGACATCTGTCCGGGCGTTGACGGTCAGTCTGTCAAAGCCTTCATCAAATGCCCGTTTTGACAGTTCTTCTACAAGAAATGTACCGATCCTGCGCCGGCGTTTTTCTTCCCGGACAAACAGATAGACCATATGCATGGTATCCGGATTCCAGGCAAGCACGCCCTGCAGATCTTTTTCAAAAGCTCCCAGCCATGACAATTCCTCTGCCTTACGATCCAGAAGAGAGAGAAAAGCGCTGGCGCCTTCCCCGTCATAGCCAAGATGGTCTTCCGCTTCGAAGACCTCCCTGATCAGTGCGGTGCCCTGCTGTATTTCATCCTGGTGCAGCTGACGAATGATCATCAGAACTCCAGCTCTCTGTCATACAGGGGAACAGTTCCCTGTACAACAGCTTCTTCGATCTTTTCGGAATAGCTCATGACGACAACAGGTACCTCTTTTGCCAGAGGCGCTGCCGCGTCATGGATGCCCTGCAGCAGTTCGGGATCCGGTTTGTCTGTTTCCACGACAAACGCAAACGCGACCTGTCCGCCCGCAAGCTGCTGTCTCATCCATACACGGCTGAGGCCTTCTTTGCCGACACAGTATTCATATACCGCGTTGACCAGCGCTGTGGGATAGATCCTCGGTTCGCTGTATACTGCCTGCATGCCGGGAGGTACCGCGCCGGGTACCGGTGTCTGCGGCTGGGGCTGGATCTGGGGCTGAGCCTGTTCCTGTGCCCTCTGTTCCGGCGTGCGGACCTGGATATTCGCAATATCCTGTCCTTTGACCAGTGCCAGGACCAGCGGTTTGGGCAGGACCATATTTTCGTTCATCGGGTTGATGACGATGCCTTCCGCGGTGTTCCTCGGATCTTCGAGCATATTCTCGTATTCTTTCAGTGTGCGTACGACATACTGCAGGTTGCCCTCCTGGGAAACCTTGAGCTTCTTGGCTTCTTCAAAATCCGTGAATGCCGGCAGGAAGCTCTTTCCGTTGGTCGTATTGACCATAACAAAACTGACACGGGTATTGCTGTCGAGCCTGACCCTGCCTGTAGCGTCCGGTTTGAATTCGGAACTGAAGATCACAGGTACCAACAGTTTTGATTTCATTGCTTCCTTGAGGAATGCCTTGAACTTTTCTTCATCAGCACCTGTCTTCAGTGCTGCGATCGCGTTTTTCAGTGCTTTATTCTGGATAGGCGCTGCCGCCTTTTTCTGTTTTTTCTTACTAGCCATATTTCACATCGTCGAGTAGGCATGCTCGACACTCCTTTCATAAACATTGTGTAAGTGAAAGGCCTGCCTGCCGCCCCTCACAGAACCGTACGTGCGATTTTCCCGCATACGGCTCTTCAAACAACCATTGGATACCAGTTCCAGATATC
>JAFRJJ010000088.1 GCA_017432325.1 Solobacterium sp.
TCTCAAACAATTTAAGAATAGAACGATAAGCCGATAAGTTCAATCATCAATATCCGTATTCAGTGCAGTTTCTAAACTGTACAAGTTTCTTTTACGCTTTGTTGAAGCACCCTTTTTTTATTTTTTGTGCTACTAAAAAAAGGCGCTTACCCATTTTTGGGTTTACGCCATTGACCGCCTCGGCGGTCTTTTTTCTGTTTGCGGCATAACAGAAAAACTGATTTTTTCTAAAAATGTGTGGGAACGGAAAATGAAGCACGTATAACACTTACGAAAGGAGAAATCAGTTATGAGAACGATTACCGTAGAGCCGGAACGCCTGGAAGCCTGTGCAGCCCGCATAGACGATGAAACACAAGAATACCAGAGAACGTTCCTGATGCTGTTTGACGCAGTAGACAGAATGAAAGCAGGATGGGAGGGAAAGGACAATACCGCCTTTACCAACCAGATCCGCAGATTTGAAGGGGACTTCCGCCAGATGGCGGTCCTATGCACGCAGTACAGCGAATTCCTGAGAAACTCAGCCAGGGCATACCGTGAAATGCAGGATGATCTTGCGGCACAGGCAGGGACTCTGGCAGTCGGTTAGGAGGTGAAGGATGAGTAATTTGAGAATATCGCTGGCAGAGGTCAGTGAATGCGCGTCTTCGATCAGGACGCTCAACCAGCAGATGTTTGACCTGCTGATACGTATGAAGAACGATATGAATGAAACAAACGTATCCTGGATCTCGGACGGCGGGGAAACGATACGTGCACGCTTTAACCAGTTCGCCGCAAGATTTGATAACCAGAAGGAAACGATAGATTCCTACGCGAAATTCCTGGATATGACCGTTTCAAGCTACGACTCCCTGGAAACGACCATTACGTCGAATGCGGAGAGCATTCAGTACTAGTATCTGTTTATTGACGGCATTCGCTGCAGTTATGACCAGCGGCGGATGCCGCCGGGATCCGGTTGACGAAGTATTACTGGGAGACTGGATCAGTGAGATCGTTGAGCAGGCAGGGATCTTTCCTTCACAGAAGACTGTCCCGTACTATCTGAACATACCGTCCGGATCGGTGTGGTTTGAGACGGTACAAACGGCTGCAGAATGGCAGATCCTTGATCCGGAAGAACCGTTTGACCCGGTGCAGCCTCTGACCAGGGAGTGGGCTGCATACACACTGATCAATCTTTCAGGAATCGAAAAGAAAGCAGCGGACCGTACGATCCGTGATATCTCAGCATCTCGCTTCCCGGAACATGTATCATCTGCTGTATCGTTCGGTCTGATGAAGACAGACGATCACGGCAGGTTCAGACCGCGGGAAACGATCGGCAGGCCGGAAGCCGTTGATCTTCTGGAGCGTATGATCACGTATATCAATACGAGGACATTTGAGCATCAGGAAGCGCAGGTCATCTTCGATGAAGATTCTCATCTGATCGAAGAAGAACCGCTTGCATATGATCCTGAAACATCCAGTGTGATTTTTCCTGCAGGAACCCTTGTCAGCAAGGGTGATGTGATCAGCACAGATGACATGGATAATCCGTATGTGATCGCTGAAACCATCGATGAACAGGAGGAAGAGACTGTTGTTTCTGTCAGGAATACTGACCCGGAAGAACTGATCGACAGGATCGATGCGATGGGATCCTTTGACGCTGATTTTTCAAAAGCCCAGATCACTGATCTTCTGGATGGAACCCAGACAGATCAGGAAACATCCTGTTCAGATCCGTACATCCGCCTGATGTCAGCCAGACAGTACAGCAGGACACATGTGATCAATGGCTTTACAGTCTCATATTCGGTCAATGCATCGGGTATCAGGGTGGAAGTCACACGGACAGCTCCCGGCGGACTGACAGTCTTTGCGGAGGCTTCTCTGAGCGGTGTGCATCCCGTGTATCAGTGGAACAGCAGCAGGGGCAGTGTGGAATACGGATACTTCCGGATCGACTGCTCAACAAATGAATCATTCAGCGCCGGAAGGAGTGCGTTTGCGTACGGTCAGGCAAATGTAAAGGATATTGACGCGGCCAGATTGCTGGAATCACTGAAAGAAGCATTTTCCAGAGGCAGGGATACAGCAGCTCTGGATGTACCACTATGTACGCTCAGGATCCCTGTTCCGGAGGTCCCGATATTGAATGTCGTATGTACGGTTTCACTCAGACTGGATGCGGAAGGAAAAGCCAGACTGAACCTCTCCCAGCAGCATTCTATCGGAATGGAGATCCGCTCCGGCAAAATGAGAGCCATCCATCATACGGACAGCACGTCAAAGGCTGCGCTGTACGGTTCCTCGGATTTCCTGACAGCGCTGACCTTCAGCCTGAACGCTGCTTCATTGGCGCTGACAGACGCTGAGATCGAAGCAGGGATCAATGCGGATATCACTTCCACAGTGCACAGTTATGACCGTCTGGGAAACCATACAGCACTGCAGACGAACATGCCTGCGGATATGGTGGCTGACCGGGCAGCAGGAGCAGAAGGGATCCTGGTATGCAGTGATGTCGATGCTGTATGGATCCTGAACATGGTCCTGAATTCCCGGCGAACGCTTGCCGGAAGATACGGTTTTTCAAAGAATATGAGTCTGCTGAAACAGGGGCAGGAAAATGTGTTTTCCGGCAGGCAGGTCCATATGGAAAACTTTCATTTCGTAGAGAGGTGCACACGAACAGAACGGCAGAAACCGCCAGCATACAGCCAGCCGCCGGAAGGGGAACAGATCAAAATCGCGGAATATGTTCTGATCGGCAAAGCAGGAGAAAGCCGCAGTATTGAGATCATCAGCCTGCCGGCAGACTGTCCCCGTTCCAGCCTGAAATTTATCTCACAGGACAGCAGTATCGCGCAGGCTGACGGGGATGGGCATATCCTGCTGAAACAGTCAGGCAGTACGATCATAACAGTCTCCTCGGCAGACGGAAAATATCAGGTCCGCTGTACCGTTCACGTAAGATACGAGGAAGGGAATGTTCATTAAGTTCATCCAGGAAAAAAGAACTAAAACATTCCGGATCGAAGAGGGAAGAAGCACATTACTCAGCATTCTGAATGAACCATGCCGGATCAGGCAGTCAGACGGAAAGATGATACTGGAGGTGACTGATAAGCTTACATCGGAAGAAATCAGCCGCGCCGGTATCACTGTCTGCCGGCATTCAGAGACCGGTGAAAAGGCCGCGCTGATCAGATTTGAGGATGATTCCGGATGGGACCGCATCAAAAGGTACAGACCCGGAAAGGAAGTCATAACAGCAGGCTGTTCAGAAACGGATGATATCCAGATCATCCATCCCCTGATCAGGGAACATCATATCTGCCTGGATGTCAGTAAACGTACGGTCTGTGATGTATATAGAAGCGGAGTGCTTTCAGTAGACCGGCAGATCGTAAATGTATATCAGGACCTGCAGACCGCAAACAGGATCGAAGTATTGAATGTAGTCATGATCCTTGCCGGAGATTTCCTGCTGGTGAACAGCTGCAGGAATATCAGTGTCAGTCTGGAAACGGTTGAGGAAGCAGATATGATCAGCCGTATCCCGCCGGATGTCATCAGCAGTCCGGATCCGGTAAAGCCGGAGATCCTGTCGAGGACATTCCAGGAGGAACTGGAAGAACCGATGCAGATTATGCCTATGAGGAGAATGCCGCTGATCCTGACGATCGGTCCTGCTGTCACAATGGCCATGGCATCATTCGTTACAAGTTCATATTCGGTTTACAACGGACTGATGAACGGCAGACAGCTGAGTGAGATGATCCCGCTGGTAATGCTGCCGGTATGCATGCTGTTAAGCTCACTGTTCTGGATGCCGATGCAAAGGATGTATGAACTGAATGCACAGAAGCGCCAGATCAGGCACAGAGTCAGATCGTACAGTGAATACCTGGAAGACCTTTCAGTGAGGATCATAGGATACGAAGAAACATACAGGAAACAGGCAGAAGTGCAGTATCCTCTGTTTCCCGTACTTAACCGGTACCGGGCGGATCATTTTACCGTCAGACTGGGGACAGGGACAGAAACATTTGATATCCGTCTTTGTCAGCGATTTCAGCTCAGCCATACAGATGGGCTGTATCAACGCATGATCGAGCTTCCGGAACGGTTCAAACATCTTGATAACACCGTTATTGTGAGAAATCTATCTGAATATCAGATCATATACTTCCAGAATGACCCTGAAACAGGGCGGTATTTATGGATCATGCTGTTCCGTGTCCTGTACACAAGCGCTCCCGGGACGCTGAAGCTCAGGATCCTGTGTACGCCGGAATATGAACAGAAGCATATATGGATCCGCAATATTCCACATCTGTATGAACATGATCAGCGCATGATCATAACCGAAAACAGCCGTATCATCCTGCAGGATACGGCTGAGACGGAAGGTTCTCTTCTGTATGTCGTTACAAACAAAGAACTGATGCAGGATATCCCCTCTGGGAAGAGGATGATCTGGGTGACCGGCAGTCCTGATGTGCTGAATGACCATGAGCTGTCAGTGAAATACCTGGACGGTATGCTTGTTCTGGCAGAGCTGGATCGGAGGATATCGATCAGAGCGGATGATATCGGATCAGCTGATTTCTATTCAATGACATCTGTACTGAGCAGCAGATACCATGCGGATACTTCATACAGAATCCTGGACCCGGGTTTCCTTGATCTGTTTCATTGCCCGGAACCGCAGGATCTTACGGTCAAAGAAAACTGGCTGAAGCATCATGCATATGAAGCACTGCAGACACCGGTCGGACTGGACAGCTCCGGTAATGTGATCTGTCTGAATCTGCATGAGACAGGTATGGGACCGCACGGGCTGATCGCAGGCACGACAGGCAGCGGCAAATCCGAGCTGATACTGAGCATTCTGCTGGGACTGTCCGTCAACTACTCTCCCAGGGAACTCCAGTTTATCCTGACCGATTTCAAAGGCGGAGGAATACTGCAGTCACTGTCATACGGAGAATCCGTGATTCCGCATCTGGCAGGTGTGCTGACAAACCTCAATGAAAACGGGATCGACAGGGCAATTGTATCGTTTGCCAATGAATGCAGACGCAGGGAACGCCTGTTTCAGCAGGCCGGAACCATATACGGAACTGCTGTTTCCAACATCGATGATTATCAGAGATCATGGAAACCACAGCTTCCTTATCTGCCGCATCTGATCATTCTGGTGGATGAATTTGCCGAACTGCGGAAGGAGTATCCGGATTTTCTGAAAGAACTGATCTCCCTGGCAAGAGTCGGCAGGAGTCTGGGCATGCATCTGATTCTGGCAACTCAGAAACCGGCCGGGATCGTGGATGAACAGATCACATCGAACTGCCGCTTTACGATCTGTCTGAAAGTACAGAACAGGCAGGACTCAATGGAAGTGCTTCATTCGGATGAAGCATGCTCACTCAGAACGCCAGGAGAATTCATCATGCGCTGTGACGGGATCTCCATTCACGGAAAAGGCGGATATGCAGGAAAGAAGATCGCTGTTCAGGAGGCCTCAGCTTCTCTGATCAGCCATACAGGAGCGGTCACGGACAGCTATGGAGGAGAGATGTCCTCTGTATCGGAAGGCGCAGTCATCGTTCGTTATCTGATCCAATACGGAGAATCAATGGACATACGGACTGAAGGGATCTGGCGGGACGAACTGCATCAGCTGGATGATCATGAGACAGCATCTCTCCCATACGGCTGTCTTGGTATCATGGATGACTATCACATAGGTAAGCAGCCTCTTCTGATGATTGAAGGCATCATTCCCGGTATCGCAGTGACAGCCATGGAACATGAAGTCAGGATCTCATTCCTGAGGGCATTTCTGTACATGACGATGATGACGAACCGATACGAATACTGTCTGCTGGATGATCTCGGCATCCGGGAAACATGGATCAAAGAATGTCCGGTTATGATCGGACACGGATCATTGACAGATCAGGAGTTTACCGGAAGGCTGATCTCGGTGATCTGTGAGAAGGAACGTCAGCGTACGCTGTGGGTGATCATAACAGACTATGCTTGTATTCAGGAAGTGAATGATACGCTTCATATCAGACTGCACAGAATCATGGATAACTGTGAAAAATACAACGTGAGATTTCTCATTATGGCATCGGGCTCATCGTCATTTCCCTACAGGGATCTTGGGCTGTTCAGGACCAGGATCAGTCTGAAAAATACGAATCTCTCTGACTTAAGCACATTCTTTGAACGCAATATGAGGATCACGGAGAACCAGAACGGCTTTGGACTGATCAATGATATAGAGATCCTGCGTTTTGTTTATCCGCTGATCACTGAAAAACAGCTTATCCTGCGGTGCGGCGAGTTCAGCAGGCAATACCCGCAGTCCGCAGCAGAACAGCTGCCTGTTATGCCGGAAAAGATATCTCTGGGTGATTACGCAGGCAATGGCATACCGCTTGGCATCAGCAGGAAAACATGCACCTGGAAGGATATTCCGGCACATGAGATATTGCTGGTGATCGCAACCTATCCTGAAGAACTGGAAAACCTCTATGAGATCTACAAAGCTGCTTATCCGGATGAAACTGTCATGGATCCGGAACCGGATACAGAAGGGAAAATCATATTCATGAGTCTCGACTCATATCGCAAAACATCGTACATTTCCCAAATGAATACTTCTCCGCTTTTGTATATCGGTGAGGGTTTCCATGACCAGTATGTCATTTCCGTCAGGCAGAAATACCGGATCTGTGAAGGACAGGGTATATGGATCAGCGGGATGAGAAGTGAGGTGATACAGCTTGCCGGAGAGGCATGAAAAAACAGTCACGCTGCTGATGTTTGTGACTGTCAGGTCAGTATGGTATGAATGCCGTTTTTCACGAAGCTATACCTTGAATGAGTGTTATGATCTGCTTCAGCATAAACTGCTTCACGAGTCTCTGACGCCTCTGCCGGCATTGTTTCTTGACCATGAAACAAACCGGTATCTGGATCCGGCTATACCGCTGTCAAAGCTGGGGATCACCCGGAGCAGATATATCATCGTCTGTTAACTGAATCTGGTACGGAAAGAACATTTCCGGCACAGTTCTTCCCGCAGCTCATGTCTGCGGAAACCTTCACAGATCGATCTGTACCGCTCACTGTTCAGAATATCCTGAAGAGGCATTTCATTGAGGTCACCGAGTCGGATCACTCCCTCAGCATCCAGACAGCAGGGGACGACCGTGCCGTCACAGAGTATGGCGATCTGATCCAGTGCACCGCGGCATGTACCGCGCTCACTGATCAGATCTGCCTTCAGATCAGGCCAGTCAAACGGTTTTGAAAAGTCCGCATAAACATGTCTCATCAGAAGGTAGCTGCCGGGTTTGGATGTTTCTTCAAACGGAAAACGTTCATGAAGGGTATCCAGGCATTCCTTTGTTTTGGAGAGTGCCATCTGATCTGTCCGCCAGAAACGCAGTTCGCAATATGGACGTTCAGCCTGTGACGCCTGTACACAATACTGAAGGACAGAGTCCATATATTCTTTAGCAGTATTCTTCATAAATTCAACAGACTGCACGGAGAATGATACTTTGCGGATACTTGTGTGGGGCTTCAGGCGGCTGATCAGAAGACCGTTTGTAACGAGCTGTACCTGCATGCCGTATTGGTCACATAGTGCAAAGATCTCATCGATTTCCGGATGCAGAAGGGGTTCTCCCTGTACATGAAGACAGATATAGGGGGTGATCTCCCTGACCTGTCTGATCACAGTTTCAAAAAAACTGCTCTTCATATATTTCCGTTCCCTGGAGGAAACAGTGCAGAAAGAACAGCTGAGATTGCATGCACTTGTGATCTCGATGTAAACACGCTTCAGCATGAAACCATTGTAACTGAAAAAAGTTCCGGGCGTACCGGAACTTTTGATCAGTGGATCGATCTGGCAAGGAATTCTGCCGTTCTTGGTGAAAGAGGGTTCAGGAAGATCTGTTCGGGAGATCCCTGTTCTTCAATGACTCCCTGATCCATGAATACGACTCTGTCCGCGACTTCCCGCGCAAAGTTCATTTCATGAGTAACGATGATCATCGTCAGACCTTCTTCAGCAAGCTGTTTCATGACGTTCAGGACTTCACCGACCATTTCGGGGTCAAGTGCTGAGGTGGGTTCATCAAACAACATGAGCTTCGGATCCATGCAGAGCGCTCTGGCGATGGCAACACGCTGTTTCTGGCCGCCTGAGAGGTTTCTGCTGTCCGCATGGATAAATTCCGACATACCGACTTTATTCAGGTAATACAGTGCTTTCTCACGCGCTTCCGAAGCGGAACGCTTCAGTACACGTTCCTGTGAGATCATGCAGTTCTTCAGAACGTTCATGTTGTTGAACAGATTGAACTGCTGGAAACACATACCGACTTTCGCTCTGTATGCGTCAACATTCCTGATGTGGAGGATATCTTCACCGAATACCCTGATCTCTCCGTCATCCGGTTTCTCAAGAAGATTGATGCAGCGCAGCAGCGTTGATTTGCCGGAACCGGATTTGCCGATCAGGCAGATAACTTCCTGCTGTCTGACATCAAAGTCAACGCCTTTCAGTACTTCAAGATCTCCGAACCGCTTATGAATATTGCGGATCTCTACAATGTTCTGATCTGTCATGTCAGTCCTCCCCGTTATTGGCAAGCGTCATATTTTTCGGATCTGTGACTGACTGAGGAAGGCTGACTGTCTTGTTGTTCATCTTCTTTTCAATGAAGTTCAGGATGATCGACGCAGTCTTTGTCAGAATGAAATAGATCATTGCTGTGACGAAATATGTCTGTTCGAAGTGATATGTCGTTCCCGCAATGGATTTTGCCTGGAACATCAGGTCACTGATCGAGATTATCATGAGTACCGATGAGTCCTTGATATTGACAATGAATTCATTGCCGATGGAAGGGAAGGCATTGATGATCGCCTGAGGAAGAACGACTTCCATCATGGTCTGGGCATTTGACATGCCAAGGCTTCTTGCGGCTTCTGTCTGGCCTTTATCCACAGCCTGAATACCTGAGCGGATGATCTCCGCCATATAGGCACCAGTGTTGATGGATATGACAAAGATCGCAGCGGTCAGCTTATCCCAGTGAATGACGTTCAGAAGGGCAAAATACAGAAACACTGCCTGTACCATCATCGGCGTTCCTCTGAATATATCAATATAGATTTTCGTGATGATATCAAAGATCTTTTTCAGGATCTTTGCGGCTGTGGAAGCCGTATAGTCCAGTGTGACTGCTCTGAAGCCTCCGACCATCAGACCGATCAGCAGACCGATCAGTGTACCTGACAGGGAAATCAGAAGCGTCATTCTGATGCCGAGCAGGAAGCTCTGGCCATAGGTGGACAGTATATTCAGGCAGATCTGCCAGAAATTCATGTTTATTCGTTGACAGCAGGCTGACGTTCAACAGCTGCCTGCATGATATTGTTTCTGTCTTCTTCGCTGATCGTGTCGAGGATCGTCTGGATCTTTGCCTGCAGTTCGGAATTATCTTTTGATACAGCAATGGAAACTGTAGCGTCTTCTTCGCCTGCGAAGCCCTTGCCTTTTTCAAACTGGATAAATGTCAGGTCAGAGTTAGCGGATGTGACACCGATCGCTACAGGGAGCTCGGATGTTACTGCGTCAACATCGCCGTGCTGCAGTGCGTTGATCGCTGCAGGGAAGTCAGTAGCTGCTTCTACATGGATGACGCCGCTGATCTGATCGATGATCTCATCATACAGTGTTCCCATCTGGCCGACGACCTTTTTGCCGGACAGTTCCTGAATGGATGTGATAGCGGATACATCGGAATCTTTGCGGACGATGACGACTTCTTCCGATACATAGTACGGAGTCGTGAAGTTGACTGATTCACGTCTTGTCGGTGTATCTGTCATACCGGCGATGATCGCATCGATCTCACCGTTGTTCAGGGAAGGGATCAGGTTATCCCAGTCTGTCTTAACAATCTCAACATCCATGCCGAGTCCTTCAGCAACCTGAGTTGCGATCACGACATCATATCCGTCGCAGAAGTCAACGGAAGAGATCTGCTTGGCAGTTTCTCCTGCTTCAGTTGTTGTCCAGTTGAACGGTGCATAGTTGCATTCCATACCGACACGCAGGACTGATTTGTCTCCGCTCTGTGTGCTGGAGCCTGATGATGCAGGGGTGCTGGATGAACTGCAGCCGGCAAGCAGCAGACAGGATGCGAGAATCAGTGTGTTTCTAAAGTTCTTCATAACTTCCTCCTTGGGAAAAAATAAACCGTATGCTATCACATACGGGAGATGTCCATAAGTAATAGCGCCTCTTCATCTATGGATGAAGGAGTGATACGGATCTTGTCCGCATCCCCACACAGTGACATGCCGGTCATCTGTGTTCGGCGGCGATTGCCTTTCCCCTGGTTCAAAGTCTGCCGACTCCACAGGTTACTTATCTGCGCCGCTACCTCTACCGATTTACTTTAACAGGTACGATTATCAATCAGATATGCATGCTTGTCAAGGATATTATCCTTTGAATTTCTTCCAAAGACTGACATTATCCGTGTTTGAAAGAGAAGACAGCATGTTTTTTCTGGCATTGGGATACTGTTCGTATATTTTCTGCAGGATTTCGCCTGCGGCCGATCGAGCTGTCCGTTCGTTGTTAGGGCATCCGCTTTTGACGATCGGGATCTGCAGTTCTTCTTCAACGGCCTTTCTGATCTCATCCTCATACACATAGATCATGGGACGGATCATATCCATACCGGAATAGGAAAGATGACTGACCGGCTCGAAAACGGAGATCCGGCTTCCGTGAATCATATTCATCAGCAATGTCTCGACGGCATCGTCCCCATGATGTCCCAGGGCGATCTTGTTACACTGATACTTCGCTGCTGCATTCGTCAGTGCGCCTTTTCGCAGGGCGGAACATCTTGAACAGCTGAGATTGCCGTTGTTCTTCGGATAATGGAGGAGCGTTTCATACAGGTCTGTATCTACGGTGACCAGTTCGATCCCGTGTTCTTTGAAATATGCGGAAAGAGGAGAAATATCTTCTCCTTCAAAACCCATGTTCAGATGGATCCCGATGACGTTGAAATCACAATGATCGTAATGCTGTTTGACACGTCTGTACTGTTCAAGCGCGTACAGCAGCAGAACGGAATCCTTGCCGCCGGAAACACCGACACAGATACAGTCTCCGTCATTGATCATCTGATAATCAGTATCTGCTTTTCTGAGTGAGGAAAGTATTTTTCTGAACGACATGGTGCCTCCTGTTTTGCCATTATAGCATTAAGTTGTTATAATTTCCCACGGATGGACGCTGTCATACTTTTGTACAAACCGGCCGGGATCACATCATTCGATGCGGTTGCCCGCTGCCGCAGGATCCTGCATGAACGCAAGATCGGTCATACGGGAACACTTGATCCGAACGCATCGGGTCTTTTGATCATTCTGACAGGCCGTTATACAAAACTGCTTCCGTACTGTGTATGCAACCATAAACACTATCAGGCGCAGTTCCTGCTTGGAAAAGCAACGGAAACGGAAGATATCTGGGGGAATACCATCGAAGAGAATATTCCCTCTGAACATACACAGGAAGAACTCGATGAAGTCAGCAGGCAGCTGACAGGTTTCAGCATGCAGACGCCTCCGATGTATTCGGCGATCAAAGTAAACGGAAAGAAACTTTATGAATACGCCAGGGAAGGCAAGACCGTTGAACGTACACCGAGGGAGATCTATGTCGATCATCTGGAAGTACGCCATATTGAAGGAAATACGTATGCAATGGATGCAGTCGTGTCTTCCGGTACCTATATCAGGACGCTGATCACGGATTATGCCCGGAAGCTGAATGAGCTTGGCTGTATGAGCGCGCTGCAACGTACCGGCATTGATAACCTGAGCCTGGAGCAGGCAATGACCTTTGAACAGCTGGAAACAGACCCTGTATTCCTGAAACCGGAAGATGTCCTGAATCCGGATATCCGTCTGATCGAAACGAATATGCCTGAATATGTGAGAAACGGCAGAGACCTGCAGCTGGACGCAGACTGCGAATATGTCGGCATTCTGTCGGAAGGCAGACTGATTGCTGTATACGGAAAGCGTGAAAACGGATATTATCATTGTGAGAGAGGATTATTCTGATGCGGATACAATATATAGATTTGAATGAGACAAGCAGAACTTACAAGCCGGCTGCCGCATGCATCGGTTATTTTGACGGTCTGCATCTTGGACATCAGGCTCTCATCAAAAAAACTATTGAACTGGCACATGAACATCAGTGCGAGAGCGCGCTGATCACATTTGATCCGGACCCGTGGGTAACGATCCATAAGGACATGACCGTCAAGCATATCACCACAATGAAGCAGCGCATCAATCTTGCAATGCAGTCCGGCATCAAGAATATCTATATACTGAAATTCACGGAAGAGATGTCCAGGCTGAGCCCGCATGATTTTGTGGAACGCGTGATCCTGCCGTGCAATATCAGGGCTCTTGTATGCGGCTTTGATTTCCGTTACGGATTCAAAGGGCAGGGCACCTGCGATACGCTCAGGGAAGAAGGTCTCTTTGATGTCGCGGTCGTGGATGCTGTTATGGATGGCGGGGAAAAGATCTCCTCTACCCGTATCAGCAATCTCATCGAAGCAGGCGAGGTGGATGAAGCGGCCAGACTGATGGGTCATCCGTATGTGATCGAAGGAAAGGTAATCCATGGCCGCCATGTCGGCGCATCACTTGGGTTTCCGACCGCGAACATTGATGTTGACCTGGAATATCTGGAACCGAAGCACGGTGTCTATGCCTGCCGTGCATATATCAAAGGGATCCCTTATCCTGCTATGGCAAATCTCGGACATAATCAGACAGTCAACTATACTTCAGCGCTTTCGCTGGAGGTTCATATCCTTGACTTTGAAGGAGACCTGTACGGGGAAACGCTCGCTGTTGAGTTCGTGAAGTTCATCAGGGATGAACAGAACTTCAAAAACAGGACGAACCTGATCATGCAGCTGGAACTGGACAGAAATACTGTCAGGAAGTTACTGAATGCTGAAAAATGAATTTCTTGCGCAGATGAAAGATCTGCTGGGAGACAGAATGGACGAATACCTGAAGGCGATGGAAATGAAGCCTGTCAGGGGTTTTCGTGTGAATACTTTAAAAACAGATGAAGCCTTTATCCGGAATGAACTGGCTTTTGAATGGGTAAGAAATCCCTATGCGTCCAATTCCTGGATCCTTCCGGATGAAGTCAGGCTGTATGAATCACCGGCATATACTGCCGGACTGTTTTATGTACAGGAGACATCCGCATCATCTGCTGTTGAGATCCTTGATCCCAGACCCGGATCAAAGGTTCTGGACCTTTGTGCGGCACCCGGTTCCAAATCCACCCAGATCGCTGAACGGATGGGACAGAAGGGCTTCCTTGTATGCAATGAATATGAATCTTCCAGGGCAATGATCCTTTCGGAGAACCTGGAAAAGCACGGTGCTGCGAATACGTGTATCATCAACAGCGATACAAGGGATGTGGCTGCAGCCTTCCCAGAGTACTTTGACTATGTGCTCTGTGACGCGCCATGTTCAGGAGAGGGAATGTTCCGTAAAAATCCTGAAGCATGCGATGAGTGGTCTCCGGACAATGTCATGGCCTGTGCAAGAAGACAGCTGATGATCCTGAATAATGCCTATCAGACACTGAAACCGGGAGGGATCCTGGTGTATTCAACATGCACATTGAATGAAATTGAGAACGAAAACACTGTTATCGATTTTCTGGATGAACATCCTGACATGAAGATCGAACCGATTCCCGATATTTATCCGCATACATTCAAAAGCCGGAAGCTTGACGGCGTACTGCGTATACTGCCTTCTGAATACGGGGAAGGACATTTTGTATGCCGCATGCGCAAAGACGGGGAAGGCAGAAATACAGAGCTGAAACAGATGAAGTCAGACAGGATCGACAGCATGGTCACACAGTTCCTGAAAGATCAGCTTGATGAACCGTACAGATACCTGTACAGCAGAAACGGACGTATCTACGGTTCCGATCTGCCGTTTGTTTCAGTCAATCCCTGCCGTCTGGTGCGTTTCGGCGTACTTCTGGGAGAAGTCAAAGGCAGCAGATTTGAACCGGATCACGGGTTCTATGCGTCTTCTGCACATACTTTCAGAAAAGTATATGATCTCAATGATGAACAACTGGTACAATATATACATGGAGATACACTAACCATACCTCTGGATAAAGGATGGTATGGCATCGCATATAAAGGTCATGTATTTGCCGGAGGCAGATCTGACGGCCGTATGCTTAAGAATAAATATCCGAAACGTTTGCGAAGAAGGTGACCTATGGAACTCGAAATGTTTTCTTTCATTGAATCTGTCGTGGAGGAATATGACCTGCACCAGGCAACCTATGCATATGCGGAGAACGCAGTCCGTGCCTATTTTGAGAGCATCTGCGCTGTGCCGGGGTCTTCGGTCGTTTCCGTTCATACAAGGATCAAAACGAGGGAAAGCCTCAGAGAAAAACTCTTACGAAACAAGTTTTACCTTCATTTTGATCATCCCCGTGATGCACTGATGTACCTGTCCGATCTTGTCGGCGTTACGATCGAGTGCCAGTTTATCAGGAATGAAGCTGAGATTTACAACAGCCTCTTTCATCATTTCAAGATCGACGGGAGCGGCTTCAGCAAAGCACTGGAAGATCCGAACATTCAGCTGAATATGCACATGCCGCAGCCTCAGACACAGAGAAACGGCTTTACCATCTACAGGATCGACGGTTATTACATGTTCAACAGTGAACGGATCAATTTTGAACTGCAGATCAAATCACTGGTCCACCGTTTCTGGAGCGAGATCGAACATGAAGTCGTATACAAGAATCCTGATTTTGTCGTCTATGACCGTTTCATGAAGAATATGCTCGGCGCTGTACGCGACAATCTCGATGTCGTCGACCGCCAGCTTGAGATCATGTACAACGAGATCTCAAATGAAAGCAGGCATGCGGCGATCGGCATGAACCAGGAGAGCTTCAAAATGATGCTGGCAAGTTCGATCAATGAGCTGGTTAATAAGAAGATGAAGGAATCCGTCGGATTCCGTACGGATTTCAAAAAGTGTTCATCGATCCTGTCACAGTACATCTATATCCGGGATTTCCTGAATACCGAGAGGGGCAGGGAAAAGATGCTGGATTATCTGGAACATCTGAATTATCTGTCCGATTCGGATATCGACTTCAGTTCCGGACTGGCACTTGAACATCCGTATGTAAGTGATGATCCGTTCTGCCGTGTTCTTGGCGATCATATGACGATGATGATGAACCAGGACTTTGAATGGCACGTATTCTTTGTTATGCTGTTTGCGATCCAGCCCGGAAGCAACATTGAGGACTTCAGTGACTTTGTCAGCGTGATCAGAAAACTGGTCATCCGCAACGGCTGGTATCTCGAACGGTTTATGCATTATGATGAAGACCAGGCAGACCAGGCAAGATACTTCTTCCTGGGTGTTCTTGCCGGCGCTCTTGTCAGGGCAGGGACCATTGAGATCATCTATGAAGAAAAGATGCTGGATGTGATGAACGCGTTCAAATTCTTTATTGAACGGATCGAACATGCTTATCCGGACTATGAAAGTCTGTTCAAAGCAGAGCCGGCACTGGAAGTGCAGCTGGTTCATGAAGTTCTGCGTATCTTCAGCAGAAATTGAGGAAACCTGCTATAATCGTGGAAGGAGATAAGAAATATGGCTGTAGATTATGTAATCCTGAATAAAGACAATTCCGAAAACGGAATCATTGCAATCAACAAATCGGTATTCAAATCGATCGCTGAGATCACGATCGACGATATTGATCATGCGGAACGTGCGGAAAAATCATCTTTTTCCAAGGCTGTTATCGTCAGAATCACTGACAACCGTCTGATGATCGAAACAGATATCCATGTAAAATACGGCGCTAATATCAATGCGACATGTGAGCAGGTGCAGAATAAGATCTATGAAAACATCCTGTTCATGACCGGATTCAAGACAAGCGAAGTATCTGTCAATGTGACAGGCTTCGAAATGTAAAATATCTGTTGACATCTATTTGCATACTTGGTAATATTTTCGAGTAATCAGAAAACGGAAAGCAGAAGCGCCGCTTCTCACCCGAGGTCCTCAGGATCTGGGTCGATGCCGAAAATGAGTATATTGTATTCATTGGCAGGTGCGGCTTCTGTGCCTGCTTTCTTTTACAGGAGGGATACTTGCAATACGTTAAACCGAAACGGAATGTACCGGAAGAACTGGTAAATGAAAACATTCACTTCCGTGAAGTGCTTGTCATCGGACCCGATGGACAGCAGCTCGGAACAATGATGAGAAGAGAAGCTATTGAGAAGGCGTATGACCTCGGACTTGACCTTTACTGCGTCGCTCCGAATGCCAAGCCGCCTGTCTGCAAGATTCTTGACTACGGCAAACACCGCTTTAATGAGCAGAAAAAAGCCCGTGAGTCCAAGAAAAAGCAGCATGTAACAGAAATCAAGCCGCTTCGTCTGTCTCCCGTCATTGATGATCACGACTTCGATACGAAATTGAAACATGCGCGTTCATGGATCGAAGACGGACAGAAAGTCAAGGTCGATATGAGATTCCGCGGCCGTATGATCACCAGAAAAGAAGTTGGTGAAACGGTCATGAAACGGTTTATAGAGCAGATCTCCGATATTGCTGTGGTTGACAAACAGCCCAGCATGGAAGGCAATACGATGTCTGTCGTACTGTCTCCCAGAAAGAAATAAGCAGAACAGGAGGAACAAGTCATGAAAGCTAAGGCTAAGAAACCTAAGAAGATCAAGATGAAGACGAAGAAGACTTTCGCCAAGAGATCAAAGATTACCGGAACAGGTGCGATCGCAATTCAGCACAACTACGTATCACACTTCGCAGCAAACAAGACACACAAACAGAAGAAACATCTGTCCAAGGGCACACTGATGAACGACAGTGATGTTAAGCGCGACAGACAGCTGCTGCAGGGATAATCGGAGGTAATGAGAGATGAGAGTTAAAGGATCAACACCGACGAGAAACCGTCGTAAGAAGGTTTTAAAGCTTGCAAAGGGCTACTTCGGAAGCAAACATCTTCTGTACAGAACAGCTCACGAGCAGGTAATGCATTCCCTGAAGTATTCTTACATCGACCGCAGAAAGCTCAAGCGTGAAATGCGCAAGCTCTGGATCGCTCGTATCAATGCTGCAGCAAGAATGAATGACATCAGCTATTCCCAGCTGATGCACGGTCTCAAGCTTGCAGGTGTCAACATGAACCGCAAGATGCTGAGCGAAATCGCAATTCATGATGAAAAAGCATTCACAGAGATTTGCGAAACTGCAAAAAAAGCGTTAGCATAGTAGTAGACAGATCAAGGGAACATCAGTTCCCTTAACCTGGCGCGTTGGTGAAGCGGCTTAACACATCGCCCTCTCAAGGCGACATTCACGGGTTCGAATCCCGTACGCGTCACGAATTGAACCGCAGAGATGCGGTTTTTATTATTGTTGAAATGACGAAAACATGCATATTTATGCGGTTTTTTTTCAGTTGCATAAAATATCTATTGTTCACAAGCGACTATAAAAACTGTCATTTTAATGCTTTTTTGGGGAACTCTGTGGATATTCTGCGGTCAAAAATGTAAAAAGCAGACCTCTTTATTGTAAAGGTTATCTTATTGTATTAACTGAATTATCTTTTCATGATTGCTGTTGCAGTGAATGTCACTATGGTATTTAAGGACTTATCAACTTATTTTTTAAAAATAGTGTTCGATAGAACGTATGAAAAAAAACTCATCAGCAGGCTACTACTGATGAGCAGTGTTCAAATTATTTCTTTATGTGCTAATTTGTTTGGGTCAAAGAAAACAAAAAAATATATTGATAATTGTCAAAAGCTGATTTAAAAATGATGGCTATATATTAAGAACGAAGGAAATATTCTATCAATTATAGATTTTTTATCGATGATAACGTATATTCATAACGGAACGTTAAACGTTTCCAGGAGGAAAGAATCAAATGAAGAAACTGTTTACAGCGTTGATCGCTGCTATGTTGATGGCAGGCTGCGCACAGCAGAAACCTGCAGAACCTGCTGAAACAACTGCACCTGAAGCAACTGCTACAGCTGTTCCTGAAGAAACAGCAAAGCCTGAGGAAACAGCACTTGCTGAAATGCCGGGCGGATGGACAGTCAATACTGATTTCAATACACAAATGGGAGATGATGATATCGTCCGTATGGAAACTGCGCTTGAGGAATTTGTCGGTGCCGGTTACACTCCTGTACAAATCATCGCAACGCAGGTCGTCAACGGAACGAATTATGCATATCTTGCAATGGGACAGACTGTTACTGCTGATCCTATCAGCAACTACTACATTCTGACGGTCAATGAAACACCGTCCGGAGAAGTCTCACTGCTCAACATCAAAAAGATCGATCTCACGGATATCAAGACAACAGACAGCAATGAAACACTGCTTGGCGGCTGGCAGGCTACAGGCACAGGCAAGCCGGGTATGCTGCCGGGCCAGGAAGCACAGGAGTCCTTTGACAAGGCATGCGAATCCCTGGAAGAAGGTCTGCTGCTGAATCCTGTTGTTCTGCTTGGAACACAGATCGCTGCAGGAACGAACTATGCTGCACTCTGCCGCGGAAGACGTGACGGAGAAGATGAATATACACTTTATGTCACAAAATGGTTCTGCAGTGTTGACGGCACATCCGAGATCACTTCAAATGATCTGTTCGATATCGGATACTATACGACACCGAGCATTGAAGGTGAACCGATCGTCGGTGAATGGGAACTGACAAAAGTTGAAGCTGCTGCACCTGGTGAAGAAGCAAAATTTATGGAACCTGAATCCAATGCTTCACTGTATGGCGATCCTGCTTACTATGTTTTCAATGAAGACGGTACAGGCACTCTGAATGTCATTGAAGGCAATAACACAGAAGGACTCGAAGGTACATGGACAGTTGATGCCGGTGTATATACCTTTACACGTGACGGCGATGAAGAACTGTCAGTCGTATATGACGTGGAAAGCGACAGTCTGATCCGTGTATACAAGGATGACAGTGCAGGTGCACCGTATTCTGAGATCAAGTTCTTCTATACACGCAGATAATCAAATAAGGTTATTCATGAAACTCCGCTCCTCATGATACGGAACGGAGTTTTTATATGCATCCGGAACAGGTATTCAGCATCATTGCTGTTTTCGGTGAAGATTAAAAGGCTGAGGGCCATGTAATGGTCCTTCAGCCTGCGAAAGTGTATTTTCTGTTTGTTCTCAGAGTCCGAGAAGTTTTGTCCAGAGTCTGACTTCTTCTTCAGAACCTTCAGCGCCGAGTCTTTTTCCTTCAGCGACAGTAGTGCCTTCACCGACGATACCTTTGATATGCTCGGTTGCTTTCTCAGCGTTGCTCATACCGGATGTGCAGAATGGAACGATTGTCTTGCCGCTGAAATCATATGCTTCAAGGAAAGTGTCGATGATACTCGGCTCACGGCCCCACCAGACAGGGAAACCGACGAATACGGTATCATATTCTTCCATATTCTCAACGCATCCGCTGATCGCGGGACGGCAGGACTCGTCTGCCATTTCAAGGTTGCTGCGGCAGTCTTTTACAGTATAATCAAGGTCTTCCTTTGTATAGGGCTGGCAGGGTACGATCTCGAAGCAGTCAGCCTGTTCGGCTTTGGCGATCTCACCAGCGACTTTGGCAGTGTTTCCTGTAGGTGAGAAAAATGCAACTAATACTTTGCTCATAAAATGTTTTCTTTCTGATTTTTATTATAGATATTTGACAGAATTATTCATCTGTTCGGCCTTCCCGGATACAAGCAGCATCAGGGACCGGCATTGGCAGAAAATGCTTTGAACAGATCGTTGTAAGTGGAAAATGCTGTATTGTTGTGGACGAAGAAATTACTGAGGACAGGAATCAGAAAGAATATTTTTGAAACAGCTTAGATAGAGTAATACCCTCTGACGAGAGGACAAATCCAACAGCCTGTGCTGTGCTATAATCCTGTCTTTGACAGTTGAATAAGATAGAAAACACGAGAAAGTGCGATAAATATGCGACATTTCCCGTGTTTTAGTTTTGCGGCGATATTGCGTAAATTATTTCGAATGTTCTTTTGTGTTCCTGATAATGGAA
>JAFRJJ010000089.1 GCA_017432325.1 Solobacterium sp.
CCTCCTTTACAGCGGCCGCCATGTTCTGTGTACTTTTATTATGTATGAAATCTGTAAGACCAACATCTAGTGGAATTTTGGGAAAGACAAATTTCCACTTCACATATTCGGGAGTGGAACTTAACTTTTCACTTCAGGGAAAGCGCTTTTACGCTATACAAAGTATAAAAACACTTGAAATAGGTCCTAATCACTAGTAAAATTTCACAGAGGTTATATTATGCTGATCAATAACGATACCATAATCAAGGACAACGATCCTTTTATCCGTGAAAAATCAATGCCTGTGGAACTTCCGCTCAGTGATGAAGACCGTGCGCTTCTGCAGGATCTATATAACTACGTCAAAGACTCCACCGATCCGGAAAAAGCCGAGAAGCTTAATCTGAGACCTGCTGTCGGTATTTCCGCCATTCAGGTAGGTATTCCCAAGCAGCTGACAGCAGTCATCGTTCCGACGCTTGATAAGGACGGAAACGAGATCACTGCGGAATTCATGCTTGCCAATCCGAAGATCGTATCACAGTCTGTACAGCCGGCGTATCTTGATTCCGGTGAAGGATGCCTCTCGGTCGAAGGTGAACACGAAGGACATGTTGTCAGAAGTGCCAGGATCAAAGTCAGGGCCTATGATGCCATCACAGACCAGGAGATCGAGATCCGTGCCAGAGGTTATCTTGCGATCGTTCTCCAGCATGAGATCGACCATTTCAGCGGCATTCTGTTCTATGACAAGATCGATCAGGATGATCCCTACAAGGAAATATCCGGTGCCCTGGTAATTTAGTCTTTCTATCTGACCTCACAGCAAAAACATTCCGTTTTTGTGTTATAATGAAACCGACACAAAATAATCAATATTTTATAATTATCTAATGTATATTACCCACAACAGGAAAGGAGCTGCCAATGAACGAATTTCAGACCTCCGAGAGAAGCGGGCGTCCTGTTCGTTATTCTCAGATCACTGAGCCGGACTATTCTCTGAATGCAATTGACCGACATTCCGATACCCTTGTTTATGCACTTGGCGGTCTCGGTGAAGTCGGTAAGAATATGTACTGCGTGGAACATGATGATGAGATCATCATCATTGACTGCGGTGTGCTGTTCCCGGAAGATGACCTTCTGGGTGTTGATTATGTTATTCCCGACTATTCTTATCTGATCAAAAACCAGTCGCGCATCAAAGCGCTTGTGATCACGCACGGTCATGAAGATCATATCGGGGGTATCCCCTTCTTCCTGCAGTCAGTACATCTCAAGCAGATCTATGCACCGCGCTTTGCCAAAGCGCTGATCGAGAAGAAACTCGAAGAACACAGACTCAGCAGAGCATGCAAGATCGTAGAGATCGACGGCGACAGCAGGATCAAAACCAAATACTTCAATATCGGATTTGTCAATACAGTCCATTCGATCCCCGACTCCTACGGAGTTATCGTCAATACACCAAACGGCCGTATTTTTGAAACAGGCGACTTCAAGTTTGACCTGACCCCGATCGGTCCCAACGCTGACTATCAGAAAATGGCGTATATGGGACAGGTCGGCATTACCCTTCTGATGAGTGACTCAACAAACTCCGCTGTACCCGGTTTCTCAGTCAGTGAGAAAGCAGTTGCCAGTGCGATCATGGATCAGATCCGTAAAACACCGGGACGTCTGCTCGTATCGACATTTGCTTCGAACGTCCTGCGTCTGAACCAGATCCTGGAAGCAGCAGTTGCCTGCGACAGGAAAGTTGCCGTGTTCGGAAGATCCATGGAAAATGTCTGTGAGATCGGCAGAAAGCTCGGCGTCATCAATATTCCGGACAGCGCGTTTATCACCGGAAACGAACTGAATACCCTGCCGAATTCAAAGATATGCATCGTATGTACCGGAAGCCAGGGTGAACCGATGGCTGCTCTGTCAAGGATCGCCAACGGTACACATAAATATTTGAAGATCATTCCGGGCGATACAGTATTATTCTCATCCAATCCGATCCCCGGAAACGGCGTATCCGTATCGGCAGTCGTCAACCAGCTGACCAGGGTCGGCGCGAATGTTGTTGTCAACTCACCGCTGACATCCTTCCACACGACCGGACATGCCCCGAGAGAAGAGCAGAAGCTGATGCTGAATCTGATCAAGCCGAAGTATTTCATGCCCAACCACGGCGAATACAAGATGCTTGTCCAGCACTCAGCTACAGCCCAGGAAACAGGCGTACCTGCAGATCACTGCCTGATCTGTTCCAATGGTGACATCGTCGTCATGAGGAATGAAGAATGCTTTATCGCTAACGAACGTGTCCAGACAGACGCGATCTATGTCGACGGAAATGACGCTTCCGGTCTGTCCACATCTGTTATCAAAGACAGACAGATCCTTGCCAACTCTGGCCTTGTCGCTGTTATCGTTACGATCGATTCCAGATACAACAAGATCCTGTGCAGACCGAGTATCGTCAGCCGCGGATTTGTTTACATCAAGGAATCCCAGACACTCCTGAAGGAAGCGGAACTCGTCGTATATGATGCATTGAAAAACAAAATGCAGCAGAGAACGACGTTCGGCGAGCTCAAGAACTGTATCAGGTCTTCTCTGGAACCGTTCCTGTTCCAGAGAACAAACCGAAACCCGATCGTTATCCCGGTCATCCTGAACCAGAAAGCAGCGATCGCGCAGATCATGGCCAAACAGGCCGCACGCAAACTGTAAATAAGCATAATGAAAACAGCCCGCGGGCTGTTTTTCATTATGTGAGATCAGTCGATCTTGTTTCCGTTGATGAGTACGAGTTTTACTTTGGAATCGATATCAAACGGTGAACCTTCGTAAACGACCAGGTCTCCGTCTTTTCCGGGTTCCAGTGAACCGACTCTGTCTTCAATGCCGATATGTTTTGCAGGATTGATCGTGATCGCCTTCAGCGCTTCATAAGAATCCATTCCTGCCTTGACTGCGAGACCTGCGCAGAGTGTCAGATACTGCTGAGGGATGACCGGAGAGTCCGTAATGATCGAAACAAGGCATCCCTTCTCACTCAGGACTTTCGGTGTTTCCCAGGACTTGTTCTGCAGTTCAAACTTGGAAGCGTGTCCGAGTGTCGGACCGACAGCCATCGGGTATTCTTTGCATTCAGCGAGTTTGTCAGCGATCAGATGGCCTTCTGTTGTGTGTTCAAGCGTCATCTTGACGTTGAATTCACGCGCCAGACGGACAGCTGTCAGGATATCGTTTGCCTGATGCGCATGGATCTTCAGAGGGATCTCACGCTTCATGACGGGGATCATTGCTTCGCACTTGTAGTCAAATGCAGGCTTCTTTGCAGGATCATCCCCTGCTGCTTCAAGTCTTGCCATGTAGTCAAGTGTCTTCAGCATCATTTGACGGATGTTTGCGGCAGTCGTCATACGCGCAGCGTTGCCCTTTTCTCTGTAGCATCTCTTCGGATTTTCACCGAGCGCGCATTTCATTGCGACAGGATCCTTGATGATCATATCATCGACGCATACACCGGTCGTTTTGACTGCGATCCATGTACCGCCGATCGGATTTGAGCTGCCCTGTCCTGTAGCGACCGTAGTCACGCCTGCCTGTGCAGCCATTTTAACAGTCGGATCCAGAGGATTGAAGCTGTCGATCGCTCTGAGCTGCGGTGTGCATACATCGTTCATTTCATTATAGTCAGCGCCTTCAAAACCGATGCCGTAGCCATCAAGTCCAAGATGAGCATGCGCATCAATGAAACCGGGATATACATCATATCCTTCAGCGTCATAAACTTCGCCGTCAGATGTCAGATCTGCCCCGATTGCTTTGATTTTGCCGTCTTCAATCAGAATATCGGCTTTGTAGGGTTCTTTGTTCACCATATCGTGAATCATGCCGTTTTTAACTAAAACCATGTTTTCCTCCACCCGGAATCACTCCGATGGAACTATTGTATGGAGAACTGACATCTGATGCAATAAAAAAATCACCCTTTCGGGTGATGTAGAGCAGATCAGAGAATATTGATGTACTTCTTTTCTTCTGCTTCTTTTTTCTGTTCTGTCGGGATCTGAAGTGTCAGGATGCCGTTTTCATATGCAGCATGGATATCAGATTCACGGATGCTTTCTCCGACATAGAACGTTCTGGAACATGTGCCGCAGTAGCGTTCCTGGCGGATCACATTACCTTTCGCATCTTTTTCTTCTTTTGTATCATTGTGTTCTGCCTGGATCGTCAGATTTCCGTTGTACAGAGAGATCTTGATATCTTCCTTCTTATAGCCGGGAAGATCGATATCAAGCAGATAATTGCCGTCTTTCTCACGGATATCCGTTCTCATGACGGTAGCCGTATTGAATGTCGGGAACATATCATCAAAGAAGCTGTCAAACAGATCATTATTTCTTGCAGGTACAAATCTCATCGTCTTATCCTCCTTAAAGTATTTCAATAAACCTTTTTTCTTCTTTTTCTTTTCTTTCTTCACTCGGTACGCTGATCGTCAGGATACCGTCATGCATGGATGCCTTGATATCTGTATCGCGGATCGCTGTGCCTACGTTCCATGAACGTTCCAGTCTTCCTGTGAAGCGTTCTTTTCTGAGCAGGTTTCCCCTGCTGTCCTTTTCTTCGTTCTCTGCTGTATGCGCAGCTGTCACAGTCAGTGTTCCGTTGAAGAGAGAGATGCGTACATCCTCCTTTGTATATCCGGGAAGCTCAATGTCCAGATAGAACATGTCATCCTTTCTGCGGATATCTGTTCTCATCATGCCTTCAACACTGGCACCGCTCATTCTGGTAAACATATCGTCTACAAGGTTTCTTTTTCTATCAGTCATATAGTTCATATACTTAACTCCTTTTGCTTACACCTATTAGTATATTCATTGTTTTAGCACTGTCAAGCTATGATTGCTAATTATTTTAAAAGCATTTCATCTAAAACTTCATATAATAATCATTTTTATGCATATTTATGCGCTTTTTTTGATTAGCAAATATTTATGTTATTTGCTAAATATCGTTTTCAATCATATGCAAAGCACAAAAAAACTGCCCTTTTCAGAGCAGTTATCGTCAAATGGTTCAGCTGATGACGTGGGGTTTTACATCCGCCGGGATCAGGCACTCGTACTTCATGCCGGCTGTCCTGTCTTTGAATTCTTCTTTCGCTTCTTCGATCAGCGCAGGATCTTCCAGGAGCTTTTCAGCGGTTCTCGCAAGAACCTCAGCAGCTGTAAACATACCCTTCATGGCGATGGATGACTTACCCTGTGCAACCCACTGCCAGGAGTGAGCTCCTGCACCATAGCTGTAGCAGGCTGTTCCGAGACTTTCTGTAGGAACGACCCAGCTGACATCACCGACATCCGTACTGCCCATATGGCAGACATCAGAACATTCATTCTCCACAAGCATCGTGCAGATCGGGGAATTCTGCATATTCTTCAGAAGCGCGCGCTTATCCTTCACGTGTTCCCCTACATTATCCATTGTGAATTCATGCGGCCAGGAATCACGGAATTTCTTTGCGTAAGCAAGTTCTTCTTCTGTATATTCAGGTACACCGACTTCCCTGAACGCTTCCTGCATAACCTTTTCCAGAGTGAAGTTTACGATCGTATTGGAAAGACCTTCGTCGAATACGATCTCCATCGTTGTGCCTGTCATCAGCGCAGCGCCTCTTGCGATATTGCATACACGTTCATACAGTGCAAGGCACTTCGGGTTGCTCGTGGAACGGATCAGGTACTTGACTTCAGCTTCTGCCTGAACAACGTTCGGTGACTTTCCGCCTGAATTAGTGATCGCATAATGTACACGGTCTGTGCTCTCCATATGCTCACGCAGATAGTTTACACCGACATCCATCAGCTCTACAGCATCAAGCGCGCTTCTTCCTGCATGAGGTGAACCTGCCGCATGGCTGGCAACACCATGGAAACGGAAATAAGTCTGAATGCAGCTCTGGGAGCTTCCTGTACCCACCTGATGCAGAAGACCCGGATGCCATGCAAGAGCGATATCCGTATCATTGAATACGCCGTCTCTTGCCATGTATGCCTTTCCTGAACCGCTCTCTTCAGCCGGACAGCCGCATACAAGAACAGTACCTGAGCACTGGTGTTCTTTCAGATAATCACGGATCAGGAGACCTGCGCCGATCACACCTGCACCGAGCAGATGGTGACCGCATCCATGTCCCATTTCGCATCCGTCCGGAGCGTATTCCGCAACATCTGCTTTCTGGCCGAGACCGTAAAGTGCATCAAATTCTCCGAGCAATGCGATCACAGGATGCCCGCTGCCGTATTTTGCGACATAGCCCGTAACAGTGTCCGCAACATTCTCTTCGATTTCAAACCCTTCTGATCTCAGAAAATCCAGATGGATCCTGCTGCTTTCGAACTCAAGGAAGCCTGCTTCCGGATGATCCCAGACGCCTTTGGCTACCGCTGCCAGTTTCTCTTCGTACTCTTTCTTCATCTTTTCAATCCTCTTTCATCAAATTGTAAGCTTCGACAAGCTGCTGTGTGTATGCTTCACGCGGATTCTTCATGATCTCTTCCGCGGTTCCGCTCTCGATGATCCTGCCTTCAAACATTACGCAGATCCTGTCACAGATGCTTTCCGCACTGAGCAGGTCGTGGGTGACCAGCAGGACTGATGTTCCTTCTTCATTCAGCTTTCTGAACTTATCCAGCATCAGACTTCTGTTTTCACCGTCCAAAGCACTGAAGGGTTCGTCAGCGATCAGTACGGACGGGTGATGTACAACTGCTGATTCATAAGCGATCAGCTGAAGCTGTCCGCCGGATAACTGTTCCGGAATGCTGCGCATGATCTCCTTTGGTTTCTGAAATCCCGCATCTTCCAGCAGACTGTATACAAGCCGGTTTGCCGCGAAGTAGTTCATCCTGCTGTGTGCCTGAATGGCTTCACGAAGTGAAGATGCTATGGTCGAGGTAGGATCCATATAGTTCCCGGGATTCTGGAAGATCATTGCCATTTCCTTCCCACGCACTTCCCTCAGCATTTCCTGATGGGCTTTCCTGTCAGTGAATCCTTCACCCGTCAGGGATCTCCCGTTGAGGAAGATTCTGCCTTTCCTCATAACAGCGTTATATGAAAGCACGCCCATACATGCTTTCACTGCCGTGGATTTACCCGAACCGGATTCACCGATCAGCCCGAGAACCTCACCGGGTTCCAGGTTGAATGATACATCCGTTACGGCATGGATCAGACCTCTGTCCGTATCCATGTAGTCCACTGAAAGATCCATCACTTCCAGAGCGTGCTTTTCATTCATATTTAAATTTACCTCTTCTTCGGATCGAGCGCCTGATTCAGACCATCACCAATAAAGTTCAGACTCAGGATCGTAAGGCAGATCGCCAGAACCGGCC
This sequence comes from Solobacterium sp., assembly GCA_017432325.1. Classification (GTDB taxonomy): domain Bacteria; phylum Bacillota_I; class Bacilli_A; order Erysipelotrichales; family Erysipelotrichaceae; genus Bulleidia. Next base: position 7,398 of record JAFRJJ010000089.1, read on the forward strand.
ATAACATCTGCAGCGGCTGGGAAGCGATCAATGAACGTGCTTCGTTCGCCATTGTTCCCCAGGAAGCCTGCGGGATGGAAATACCGATACCGACGAATGACAGGAATGCTTCAGTAAAAATCGCACTCGGTACCATCAGCGTTGTATTGACGATGATCGGACCGATCGAGTTTGTTACAAGGTGCTTGAACAGAATACGCTTGTTGGAAGCACCCATGACTTTTGCGGCAAGCGCATATTCCTGCTGTTTCAGTGCCATGACCTGTGCACGGACCTGACGGGCAAGTCCTGCCCAGCTGGATACTGAGATCGCAAGGAGCACTGAGAAGATATTCGAGCCGAACACCAGCATGATCAGAATGACATACAGCAGTGTCGGAACAGAATAGATAATATCAACCAGACGCATCAGGATCATATCCAGACGTCCGCCCAGATATCCGCAGATACCGCCGAAAATGACACCGATCACCAGGTTGATGCCGGCAGCGGCGAAACCGACTGACAGGGAGATTCTCGCGCCGTACATAACACGTACGAAGATATCTCTTCCGAACTTATCGGTACCGAACCAGTGCTGCGCGCTCGGCAGTGCGTTTCTGTTTGTCAGATCCTGCATTTCATATGAATACTTGGACAGGATCGGCGCAAAGATCGCAAACAAGATCATCAGGAGCAGGAATGCAAGACTGACCAGAGCCAGTTTATTCTTCTTGAAGTTGTACCAGACATCCTGGAAGTATGTCTTGGACTCCATCGCAATGAATTCGTTGTTCTTTTGATCCTCAGGGAGTTTTTCAAACGCGTCGGCAGGCAGATCGTCGTAAGCCAGTGCGTTCATATCAAGATTGATTTCACTCATGATCTGACTCCTTTCCTTAACTCAGACGGATACGCGGATCGACCATCGCCGTAACAAGGTCGGTCAGGATGTTCGCGACAATGATCATAGAACCGTACATGATCGTCAGCGCCATGATCAGTGTATAGTCACGGTTGGTAACGCTCTTGACAAATTCCGAACCCATACCAGGGATTGAGAACATCGTTTCGATGACGAACGAACCAGTAAGCAGTGACGCAAGAAGCGGTCCGGCATATGTAATGACAGGGATGATCGCATTCTTGAGAGCATGTTTGAAGATCGCCTTAACACGGGATGTACCCTTTGAGACTGCCAGGATCATGTAGTCCTGTCTCAGTTCTTCCGTTAATGAAGATCTGACAAGTCTTGAGATCATTGCGATCGGATGCAGAGCCAGCGCAACGGACGGCATAATGAAGTGCTTCCATGATGTCAGACCGATGAGCGGAAGGACCTTCAGCTTGACGCCGAACAGCCACATGAGACCCAGTGCCATCAGGAATGAAGGCACGGAGACACCGACTGTTGCGATAATTGCAGCCAGTCCCTGTACGAAACCGGACTTGGAGAATGCCGCAACGACACCAAGCAGAATTCCGAATACCATCGCAGTGCAGAATGCGCTTGCGCCGACTTTAGCGGTGTAAGGCAGACCGAGTGTGATGATATCGAGAACATTTGTTCCTTTTCTGACAAGAGATGTACCGAAGTCACCCCTCAGGATATTTTTCAGGTAAGCTCCGAACTGGACAATGATCGGCTGGTCGAGCAGATACTTCTTCATCATGATTTCCTTAACTGACGCAGGAAGCTTGTCCATTTCACCGGCAAACGGTGAACCCGGAATAATGTGCATCAGGAAGAATGTGATCGTTGTCAGTGCAAACAACGTGAGCACGCCCATTCCCAGACGCTTTAAGAGATATTTCAGCATAACGTCTCCCCTTTCATGCTTTCAGGTACTTCTCAAACCAATCCGTCATTTCCTTCAGCCTGCGGACCCTGTGCTTGGGTTTTCCAGTTCTGCTGAGGCCGTGGTTCTCTCCTTCGAAGACGACCATTCTTGACGGTACATGGAAGTATTTCATGGCTGTAAACATTTCAACGCCCTGATCGATCGGGCAGTTATAGTCACACAGTGAGTGGATAAACAGGATCGGTGTCTTTGCCTGATCGGCATACTTCAGCGGTGACTGTTCCCACATCTTCAGCATATCTGTCCAGGGTGTCGCACCCATTTCATTGCTGTCGAATGTAACACCGATCTCACTGGCTCCGAAATCTGCGACCCAGTTGGAGATCGAACGCTGTGAAGCGATCGCGGCAAATCTGTCTGTATGACCTACGATCCAGTTGCACATGAATCCGCCGTATGAACCGCCGGCTGCTCCGATGTGTTCTGCATCGATCTGCGGATAGGTTTTCAGGACATGATCTGTGAAATCCATCAGATCATCGAAGTCGATCGTACCGTATTTTCCTCTGAGATCAGCGAATGCTTCACCGTATCCCTCACCGCCTCTCGGATTGCAGAAGAATACGAAGTATCCCATAGAAGCCCAGATCTGCATCTCATGGAAGAACAGTGTTCCATACGCGCCTCTCGGCCCGCCATGGATCTCCAGGATGCCCGGATATTTCTTTTCCGGATCGAAGTCCATCGGTTTGAGGATCCATCCGTCGATCTGTACACCGTCTCTGTCGGTAAACGGAATATATTCCGGTTCAGCAACATATTTACCGTCAAGCAGTCCTGCGTTGACGTCATCAAGCAGCTTGACTTGTCCGTCTTTGTATTCATAGACACTGCTCAGCTTGGAAGGTTCTGTACCGATGAAGAGCACTGATGTGTCATCCGCATCGAAGCAGATCACTGCGCCTCCTCCGAAGTCCAATACCTGACTGACATTTCCGTCTTTATCAAGCTCATACAGGTCTGTATGATAATGCTTCATAGCTGTGAACAGGATCCTGTCTCCGAGTCCCTTGAAAGTGGTTCCGCCGGGACGTACTGAATCGCATACCGGAGTATCGCCGAATGCCAGTTCCGCACTGTTCTGATGGAACAGACGGTATGTGCCTTCTTTTTCATCAAACAGATAGAAATCTGTCAGCTGGCCTGTTCCCCATGTTTTCATATCACATGCCGTGAAGACCAGTCCGAGATCATTGAAGGCAATGCTTTCCACCTTCATAAGACCGTCGTCCAGAACATTGATCGTTTCCTTGCTGTCGGTATCATAAATGTTGATACCGGCTGTCAGAGAGATCGTATCCTCCCACGTTCTGTGTACATATGCGATCTTTCCATCCTTGACTGCCATGCCTGAAACTGATGTATATTCACCGGTCAGACGTGTCAGTTCACCGCTCTTTTCATCATAGAGGAAGAGAACGCTTCTCTTTCCTGATACAAATCCGCGGCCGTTGCCCCAGAACGGAACTTCTTCAAAAATATGATAATCCTGCTCTTCTTTGCAAAGGTCATGATCGACCTCATCCGGATCCGGATGATTGCGGTCAACAAGGATCTTCATAGCATACAGTCCGTCTTTGATCTTGCGGGTATCCTGTACATTCGCTTTGATACTGAATGCTTCATATGCTTCGCCGCCGTTGACGTTAAGACGATAGAATACCGTTTTCTCGTCAATCGGTTCCGGCTTGTCTTCATCTTTGCGGACGGAATTGAACAGCAATGTTTCATTATCATCCCATAAAGCACCGGAATTTTTGCCGTTGTAAGTCAGTCTACGTGCAGAGCCTGTACTTCTGTCGATCAGACTGAAGTCGTTCTGATATTCATTTTTTGAAGCATCCGGCACGATCACTGTATACACAGCATATTTACCGTCAGGACTGAGTTTCAATCCGTTGGCAGTGCGGATCAGTGTAATATCGCTCATCACGACTTTTTCCATCAGCAGTTCCTCCTGTTAAACAATAATGGAAGGTTTCAGCCTTCCAGATCATGATAAATGTCATCGCAAAGACATTCTGAGACTTTGCATGTAATAACTTTATGTTTTGACCAATCAAAAGTCAACGTTTTTCTGTAACTATTTCCACGTCATGAAAGACATTTCATGAAAATAAGTTTCTTTTTCTTCCGATTTTTACATGCAGGCCTCGTTTAAAAAAACAGATCCCTGAGAATCTGTTTTACACGGTCTTAGTATGATCCTGATCTGTTCTGGCGTTAAGATATCCGCAGTCCGTCAGGTCCATATCAGTATTACCCGTTTGTCTGGGAAAGCGTTCTTCTGTCCTTGCCGACCATCTTTTCTGTTTCCGCAAGCGCTCTGATACGTTCCAGAATGCGCATCGCTTCCATACGGTCGTCACCCTTAGATGTTGTCACAAAATGATCGAGAAGCGTACTGAAATCATTGTTGGAAGTAAACCAGGTCGTCTTCCGGTTCTGCATACGCGCATCCAGGATCGACAGCAGCAGGTTTCTTGTGCGGTCCGTCACTTCTTCGGCACCGATATCATCGATCACAACAAAATCCGCATAACTCATCCGGTCTGTTTCTGTTTTGTATTCACCAGTCCGCAGCGACGCAGTGATCCTCTGGCACAGGGAAGGATAATGAACAAACACAGTCTTCTTTCCGTTCTTAGCCATATAGTTAGCTGCACATGCCGCAAGATACGTCTTTCCTGTCCCCATACTGCCGTACAGATAGAGCCCCTTTGACTGCATGCAGCAACGCATAGCATGGTTCATGGAACGGATATAAGCATTATCCTGCTCATCGAGACTGATCGTTTCAAAGCTTACCTGCTTCATTTCATCGCTCATGTCACAGATCAGATAGTTCTTCAGATGTGCCTCATTAATGCTGCGCTGCACCTCAAATTCACATGCTGTAACAGCATTTGTCAGGATCCCGTCGTAACTGAGTGTTGGACGATAACCCCTCTGCTGACGACTGCACATGCTGAGTGACGTGCATCCGCTGCATCTGGCGATATCATCCAAATAGCGTTTGATCTGATATGGATGCCTGCTGATCTCTTCCAAAGGAATATTCAGGCTGTTCAGTGTGTCAATAACAGTGTGATTGGCAGAAAGATCCTGAATCAGCTTCTGCCGTTCCCCTTCCAGATCACCGGCTGTATTCTGCATATATATCGGTTTCAGCATCAGACCTTACCCATCCTTTTCAGCATTTCCCTGACTTCATTGATATCCGTATCTGTACCGGCTGTCTCTTCTTTCTGTTCTTCTTCCAGCATGTACTGTGGAACAGACTGCTTTCTGCGGTAATCGGAACCCTTCTTTTTCTTCGTTTCGGCGATCGCGTCTTCCCTTGTCTTGACGTTGTCCCTTGCCCATTCACCGGCAACCATCTCAACAAACTTCGGTACCAGTCTGTTGGAAGACACGGAAAGAATATATTCAATCATGATATTGACCACTTCAACGCTGAAATTCATCTTATCGCTCAGGTATTCCAGGATCTTGCGGTCAGCCAGTGACACATCCCTTCCGTTCTGCTTGGACTGCAGGAATGATACTGGCGGCAGTTTATACGGGTCGTCCGTCTGAACGATCTCCGGATTGGACTTTTCTGCCATCAGTTTCAGTTTTGCCGCATCAAATTCATTTCTTCCGATATTGACACAGCTGCCTGTCAGCTGACGCATGCGTTCCGGCGTCAGGCCATAGATCGTTGCCAGTTTACCGATCAGGCGGAGATTTTCTTCCGTTCTCAGTTCGACCGGGAAAACAAGCGTTGATGTAATGGAGAAGAAACGCTCATAATCGAAATTGATGCTGACATCATCTGTGAAATGGTATCTCGGCTGGATACGGCTGCCGCTGTCTTCGGAATTGTATGTTCCCTTTTCCGTATATCTGACGACCGGTCTGGTGATATCTCTGTAGCCGGCTGTCGAAACATTTCCTGTCATGAATTTGTTGACGGTCAGTTCCGTCTGCTTGCTGCCGAGGATCCTTGTCAGTTCGGATTTCATTTCACGGCTGTCAAGGAATACTGCAGGACTCATCGGCTGGTTGAGCAGATACAGGTATTGATTTCTGTCATCTGCTGTCTGAACATATGTCCTTAACAGCAGATGTTCTTCCAGCTTGATCCGCGCCCGTTCAATTTCATCGATACTCTGATTCATCAGTACACTGAGCCTGTGGTGCGTCTCTTGTGAACGCTGTCTTCTGCCTTCGGTATACAGTGTCAGATAAAGTGATATCGCAAGCGATCCGGTCAGGGGCTGATACAGACTCATCAGAGACGTGAGAAAATCGGCGCTGACCGAATCAGCACAGATGACCCTGTAAATGTCTTTGCCCTTTAATTCCATACCTAACTACCTTTTTTTCAATTCTCTGACCCAGATCGCAACACAATGATCCAGATCTTTGATCGTACCATTATTATATATCACTTCATCTGCCCGCTCGATCTTTTCAATCCGGTCAAGCTGTGAGGCGATCCGCAGCCGTGCGTCTTCTTCGCTCATGCCGCGGTCTTCTATCAATCTCTGTACTGCTATCTCATCATCACAGGAGACGACACAGCAGATGTCAAAATACTTATCCCACCCAACCTCATACAGCAGCGGGATCTCTGCGAATACCAGATCTTCAGAACTGTGGTTCTCAAAGAACCGGTTCAGTCCTTCAAGTACAAAAGGATGGATGATGCTGTTGAGCAGAAGCCGCTTCTCCTCATCATGGAAAATGATATCAGCCAGCGTTTTCCTGCTGATCTCTCCGTATTCATCCAGAATCCCTTCACCGAATTCCTCGATCATACGTTCTGCAGCAGGATGTGTCCTGTGATAGCAGATCCTTGTATAGCCGTCCGCATCAAATACGGGCAGATGCCTTCTTCTGAGCAGAATGGACACAGTCGTTTTTCCGCTTCCAATCGTTCCCGTGATACCGATTTTTTTCATATCAGACTCCTATTTCTGGCATACAGGGCAGTAATAACTGCTCCGCCCGCCGATCCGTTTAACTTTGATCTCACTTCCGCACACTTTGCATGTTTTCATGGTATGCACCATACAGTCCAGCTGAAACAGCCCGGTCACACCTAGTGATGAAGTATATGAACGGATCGTCGTTCCTCCTGCTGCGATCGCTTCCTGCAGGATCCTGCGTGTTTCCTGAACGAGGTGTTCTTCATCTTTTCCGGTGATCCTGCGGCAGTTTCTGCCGGGTCTGATCCCACAGGCGAACAGGATCTCATCCGCATAGATATTTCCGACACCAGCCGCAAAGTTCTGATCAAGCAGAAGGCTTTTCATCGGTGTATTCCTGTTCTTTCTGTAAGTATGGATATATTCCGGACTGAACGCTTCATCAAACGGTTCCGGACCCAGATCATGGAATGACGATAGATCAGTATCCAGCGGCAGGATCCGCATTCTGCCGAACTTACGCGTATCGTGATATCTCAGCTGATTTCCGTCACTGAGATCAAAGCAGATATGCGTATGTTTCTGAAGAGGTTCTTCCGGCAGCTGTATATAATATTTCCCTTCCATACGCAGATGACTCTCAAGAATGCAGTCATCCATAACAAAGAGCAGGTACTTTCCTCTTCTCATGAATCCATTGAAATGCTGATGCATGAGCCGTGAACAAAACTCTTCAATGTCACCGGTGATCACACCCGGCCATCTGACCGTGATCCCGGTGATCTCCAGTGTTGCGATCCTGCTTTCAAGTGTACGCAGCACTGTTTCAACTTCAGGAAGTTCCGGCATTATTTAGCCTCGTACCAGTTCCTGCCGACCGAGCATTCAACAGTCAGAGGGACTTTCAGCTTCATTGCCTTCGTCATACCGTCTTCGATCAGTTTTGTCATCTGATCGATCTCATCTTCAGGCACATTGAAGATCAGTTCATCGTGTACCTGAAGGATCATCCTGGAACGGACACCTGCCTCTTTCATACTGCGGGCAATATCGATCATTGCCTGTTTGATCAAGTCAGCAGCAGATCCCTGGATCGGAGCATTCATAGCAGCCCTGCGGCCGAATTCACGGACCTGTCTGTTTTTATCCTTGATCTCAGGTATCTCACGGCGTCTGCCCATCAATGTTTCGACATACCCGTTCTTTTCGCAGAAATCAACGATGGAATTCATGTAAGTTCTGATCTTCGGATAACTTCTATAATACTGTTCAATAAATTCAGCGGCTTCCCTTCGCGTAATATTCAGCTGCTGCGACAGTCCAAAGTCGCTGATTCCGTAAACGATGCCGAAGTTAACTGTTTTGGCTCTTCTGCGCATCTCGGGAGTTACTTCATCCAGACTGACGCCAAATACGTCCATAGCTGTCTTTGTATGAATATCAATTCCTTCATTAAATGCTTCGATCAGACTAGTTTCATCAGCCATGTCTGCCAGCATTCTTAGTTCGATCTGATGATAGTCACTGGAGATCAGCACACATCCTTCATCCGGCATGAACGCCCTGCGGATCACTTTTCCCTCCTCATCACGCACACTGATGTTCTGCAGGTTCGGTTCACTGGATGACAGACGTCCAGTCTGGGTAACACACTGATTATAGAGTGTATGGATCCTGCCATCCTTCTGGATGTATTTCTGCAGCCCTTCAGCATAAGTACTGTAGATCTTCTGAAGTTTTCTGTAGTCGAGGATCAGCGTGATGATCGGATGCATTCCGGCAAACTGTTCAAGTACATCCGCTGATGTACTTCTCTTTTTGCCCGCAGGAAGTCCCAGCTCATCATAGAGTACTTCAGCCAGCTGCTTCGGGCTGTTCAGATTGAACAGATGGCCTGCCAGGTCATAGATCTCATTGCTGAGGGAAGAGATCCTTGTTTTCAGATCATCAGCGATCTCATTCAATACAGGCAGTTCACATCTTACACCGATGTCCTCCATATCCATCAGTACATACAGCAGCGGCATCTCAAGATCTTTGTAAAGAGACATCATATGATAAGTCTCCAGTTTTTCCTGAGACTGCCGGAATATCGTTTCGATATTGGCAGCCATCTGTGTACAGTACATCGCACGGTCTTCTTCTGAAGCAAGCTTCGGTCTGGCAGCTGTGCCGTAAATATTCTCATATGACTCACTTGTCGTACATCCGAATGCATTCATGATTTTATCGGTTGATGTCAATGTGGAATCTGAAAGGAATCCGCTAATCATCGCATCATCTGAAAAGCGTACGTCAATACCAGCACGCTTCAGAATATGGAGCATACGCTTGACATCATATCCGATCAATCTATGCGCTCCGCCAAGCCAGGCAAGCAATTCCTGATCATTGCGGATGTCATCTATATTCATATATACAGCATTGCCGTTTAGACAGAATCCCATTCCTGATGCTTCTGCTGTCAGGAATGATTCATCACGGCTGTCCAGCCATACGCAAAGAGTATCCTGCATCATTTCTGCAGGAAGTTTATGAACGACCTGACCCATCACTTTTTCCGGCTCCGGTTCTTCAGTGACCTGCATTTCATTCAGCTGCGTTTCATATTTTCTGATCAGTGAACGCATATTCAGACTTTCAAAGAATCTGACCAGTGAATTGTAATCGGGTTCAAATTTGCAGTCCTCAACCTGGAAATCAAGCTCTACATCTGTCTTGATCGTAGCCAGAATCTTACTTAATTCAGCGCTTTCCTTACCTTCACGGACCTTCTTTCCAAGCGCACCCTTGATCTCATCACCGTGCGCGATCACTTCTTCTACACTGCCGTATTCACTCAGAAGTTTAAGCGCTGTTTTCTCACCTACTCCGGGAATACCGGGAATATTGTCAGAGTGATCTCCCATCAGCCCTTTCATATCAATGATCTGCTTCGGTACGATTCCCATCTGTTCCTTTAAGGCCGCTTCATCCATGATCTCCATCTCAGTCAGGCCTTTTTTCATCAGCATAACTACAGTATCCGATGCGATCAGCTGCAGCAGGTCATGGTCACTCGTCAGAATGACCGTATCATATCCTTCAGAATGACGTGACATCGTGCCGATCAGGTCGTCTGCTTCAATATCCTGACGTTCTACCCAGCGGATATGATAACCATCCAGATAATCACGTACCATCTGGAACTGAGGTACCAGATCATCCGGTGCCGGTTTTCTGCCGCCCTTATAATCTGCGTACAGGTCATGACGGAATGTATGCTTACCGGCATCGAACGCAACAAGTACAGCATCAGGATCTGTCAGATCCAGTGCTTTCTGCATCATATTGGCAAAGCCGAAAACAGCATTGGTCGGCATTCCCTGCGGACTTGTCATCTTCTGTCCGTAGGCTGTTGCATAATATGCTCTGAACAGCATTGAATTTCCATCTACCAGCAATAGTTTTTTCATAAATACTCCGTTTCCTGTAAGACTGAAAGAAGGCATATGCCTTCTTCGATGTTAGTCGGTTGTTTCTTCCGTTGTTTCTTCGGTTGTTAATGCTTCAGTTTCATCTGCTTCAACTGCGGTAGTTTCTTCCGAAGCAGTTCTGTCCTCAGTCATTGTTTCCAATGCATTGAGGTTTTCATACATAATAGACAGATAGTCTTTACCTGATTCCGAGCCGGTCAGGGAAGAAAGATTGCTGAGCTCAACTCTGCGCAGTCCGAGGTCATCTTCTATCCTGTTGAATAATGAGACCATATCATCTGTCATATTCGGCTCATAAACGATATACTTCACACCGTCCGTCCGGATACGTTCCTCGATCAATTCAAGCTGCTTTGAGTTGGGCAGTACACCATACTTTGAAAGAACGACGGGATACACCTGGAATCCGTATGTTTTCTGCCAGTTACCGAAGCTGGCAGTCATGGATACAAATCGAATCACTTTATCATTTTTCTCATTTGCTGTTGCAAGAGCCTGATATTGTGCATCGAGATTGATCAGGTCTGTTTCCAGACGTGTAAAGTTTACTTCGTAGATCGATTTTTCATCCGGATATGTAGCGATCAGCCAGTCTCTGATATCTTTCGCCATACTCAGCATAGCAATCGGGTCAGTCCAGAGATAAAGGTCCTGTATGTCCGTATCAATCATCTGGAATTCTTCTCCGCGGTAGTACGGAGATTCTACATATGTGATCTCACCGTCTGCAATGACCTGTGTATAGCGTTGAAAGTCATAAACAGCATTCAAAGTGGACAGATCAAGCTGTTCGTTTGCCAGCTGGTTAATCTCAGAGCTGTATACAGTCAGATAGGGTTCCAGCTGTCCGATATGCATAAAGACCTGTGAGTCACTCAGGATCTCTTTGTAATCTTCGCGAAGCTGTGCTCTCTGTACGATCTCATCATTTTGAACAGACTTGGCAGTGATCGTATCCCCTGCCAGTCTCTGCAGAAGGAAACCGACCGGATAGACTGTATAAGCCACCTGTGAACGTATCATCGTGCATCCGCTCAATGCAAAACTTATTAATATTGAACAAACAATCAATCTGAGTAATCTTTTCATATTGCGTACCTGCAGTACAGTATACCATACTTGTCCGTGATCTTCCTGTGTGCATCACGGCGCCGCTTCAGAAGCCGGCTGATATGATATCCCTATTTTAACACTGATCAGACACTGCAGAATTGGTGACATGCTAAAATACTTGAAATTCCGTTCTGAGATACGATCAGATGATCCATCACATCGATTCCCATAGTATTCCCTGCCTCGATCATTCTTGAAGTAAAATTGATGTCCTGAGAGCTTGGTGTCAGTGAACCGCTGGGATGATTATGAACCAGGATCAGATACCTCGCATGTCTGGATAACGCATTACGGAATACCTCTCGGGGAGATACAGCTGCAGAATCCAGTGTACCGCGGAATACAGTATCCATACCCAGGATCTGCCTTGCCCTGTTCAGGTAGATCACCAGCAGTTCTTCCTGCATTTTTCCGCCAAGCCTGATCCTCAGCCATGCTTCGAGTTTTTCCGGATGTTCTGTAATATTTTCTACAGCAAGTTCTTCAGCACTGATACGCTGTACAAGTTCAAAGCATGCCTGCAGCTGAACAGCTTTTACTTTAGAGATTCCGCTGACAGCACACAGATCACCAAGTGACAGTCTTGGCAGACCTGATAGTCCGCCCGATCTGTCCAGAAGTTCTGAAGCACAATCCAATACATTTTTGTCCTTTGTACCCGTCCTCAGCATTATGGCGAGCAGTTCTACATTAGACAGTGCCGTTATCCCGTACATAACCGCTTTTTCCCGCGGCTGTTCAGTTTTCGGCATTTCATTCATTTTTCGCATAGTGACCTCCATTGAACTATACGCCATTCAATGGAAAACTCCTTCCCTATCATGTACTCCGCAAATCCTATCCATTTCTTTCTAATATATTTTTAATGTATTGTGTGGAGCAGCGATATTACCTGCCGTATATATAAGTGTCGGGCACAACAGCACGATATCGCTTCCGCGGTATAAAAAAAGGAGGAGCCATGAAATATAAAAGTACTGTAAAAATATATCTTTCCGGATAATAGTCCGGCATAAAGAATTCGAGATGAATTTTAAACAGACAGGCATTAATCAGAGCATACATAAAATAAATAATAATGTCTGGTTCAGCGGTTCATGCTATACCGGGAAGTACAATAATTTCCTGCATCTTTGCCAATACAAAAAAGTTTCATACCCTTTCAGTTCCCTGAAGAAAACCAAACTGTGAGCTGAATGATAAGTATAAAGTATTTTTGTATCTGGTAAAACCAACATATACCCTGCAGCATGATATATTGTGCTGCAGCAGTTCTCTACAGAGAGCGTTTACGTTTTTCAATATAACGTAAACAGATAACAGACTGACCATACGGTGAGGATCCATCGGAATCGGTCAGTCGTTGATTCTCAAGCCTGCGGAGACAGCTCTGGCGGGCATTGCAGTTGGCAATGCAGTTATCTGTCTGTGAAGCAGGAATCTTAATTTCACGGAAATGTGTTCGATCACAGCCTGTGACAGAGGTTTTCTGTATAAAAGTCATTTTCTGGTAGTAATATAATAACAGGAGAGATTTTTTATGAAAATTAAGAGTGAAAAAGTTTGGTGCAGTGACCGTTTTTTGAGAGCAGTTGTCCAGATCACAGATGCCAAGATTTCAGCAATTCTGCCTTTTGAAACAGAAGCTGATATCAATTACGGCAGCCATATGGTTCTGCCCGGATTTATTGATATCCATACACATGGAGCGTTTGGGTTTGACACAAATACCGGTGATCCTGATGGCTTGAAATACTGGAAGGAACATATCACACATGATGGTGTTACATCATTCCTTCCGACTACTGTCACCGACAGTAAATCACAGCTGATCATGGGGCTGAAAAATGTTGCTGCGATCAAAAAGCTGAATACCAAAGGTGCTGACATCCTTGGAGTTCATTTTGAAGGACCGTATCTGGATATGACTTTCAGAGGTGCCCAGCCGCCTGAGGCAATCGCCAAAGCATCCGTGGAAGAGTTCAAAGAATATCAGGAAGCTGCAGAAGGATTGATCAAAATCATTACTCTGGCTCCCGAACATGATAAGGATTTCGAACTGACCAGATATTGTGCTTCCAATGGTGTTGTAGTATCACTTGGTCACAGCGGAGCTTCGTTTGACACAGCTTGTTTTGCGGCCGCAAACGGAGCAAAGAGTTTCACGCATACATATAACGGTATGTCCGGTTTCACGCACAGAAATAATAATATGGTAGGTGCGGCCCTGAGGCTGGACGATATGTACGCTGAAATCATATGTGACTGCAACCACTGCACACCGGAAGCGCTGAATCTGTTCTTCCGCTGCAAGCCAAAGGATAAGGCTATCATGATCTCCGATTCGCTGATGTGCAAAGGATTCAAACCCGGAGACAGATTCATGTTTGCCAACCATGAAGTGGAGATCTATCCTGACGGAAGTGCACATCTGGTTGTGGAAAAGAATCTGGCCGGAAGCACAATGAAAACAAATGAGGGTTTACGAAATCTGGCTGAACGCGCTATGGTACCTTTCGATGCAGCAGTGAATTCATGTACGATCAACCCTGCAGCATTACTTGGTGTCAGTGATCATATCGGTATGATAAAAACCGGATATGATGCTGATCTCGCAGTTCTCGATGACAGGTATGAAGTCATCCAGACATACTGCAAAGGCCAGCCGCAGTTCTGATCAGTCATGCAAAAAGCCTGACCGTTCCGGTGATGTTCCGGTATACGGTCAGGCTTTTTTTTCATATCATTTTGAGCGTTCAGCCTTCGGATGATTCATCTGAAGTATCTGTTGATGATGTTTCTTCTGTAGCAGCAGGTGTTGACTCAGGAGTAGCTTCAGGTGTCGGCTGAACCTGATTCTCACTTCCATCCCACATAACACCGATCGAGATCGTGTATGCAACCTTTTCATAGAGGTTCTTGGAGCCTGTTTCGTTCCAGATCAGGAATCCTACAGGAACTGTATCAGAGTATTCTTCATTTCTTGTACCGGGACTAAGGTTCAGCTGAGCAATCTTTGAAAGGAATGCTTCTTCAGACTGTCCGGCCATATCAGGAACTGTAACACCGCCTGAAACTGTCAGTGAGATCGTGCTGCCGGGTGCGCAGTATACTTTGCCTTTCTGCTCAACACCGTTTGTATACTGATGGAGGATTGTGCCGATAGGCTGAGTGCTCTTTTCACCATTCAGAACATATTTGATTCCTGCTGATGCACTGTAATTTGAATTGATTTCTGCAATATATGCTAATGCTTCATCCTGTGTTTTTCCTGTGTAGTCATTGATCGGAACATAACCAGCAGATACACCGAATGTAATCGTAGCTGTTTCAGGAACGATACCTGCAGAAGGATTCATACTGACGATCTTTCCTGCATCTGCAGCAGCGTATACATCAACAAATTGAGGATTCAGCTTATTTGTATTACACCAGGACTCTGCATCTTTCTTCGTCTTGCCAACCATATTAACAAGGTTAACAGGATAACCGGAAACATATGTTGCTGTAACAGCATCACCAGGATTGACCTTTGTTCCCGCTGCAGGGCTCTGACGGATGAATGTATTTGCTTCCTGTGTCTTGCTTGTTTCCCAAAGGAAGCTCATTTTGACGTTCGTCGTGCTGCCCCACTGGTAAGCCTGTGCATAGGTATACTGTGAGAAATCAGGAATCGTGATCTTTCCGTCTGCAGAAGAAGAATCAGGGTTCGGAGTCACATTTGCTGTTCCGTTATTACCACCTGTAGACAGAGTTACAATGATCGTATCCTTACGTCTTACAGTTTTTCCCTCAAGAGGATTGATGGAGATAAATGTGCCTTCAGGAACACTTGTATCTGTTTTATCCTGATAGTTGACACCGGTAAATTTGTGTTCTTTGAACCAGGCTTCAACCTGTTCCTTTGTCTGTCCGCTGAAATCAGGGAGAATGAACATCGTTTCAGGATCAGCACCATCAGATAATGTAATATTCAGTACATCGCCTTCCTGTAATTTTGTATCCGGATTGATGCTCTGGGACAGGACTGCATCCTTATCCTTTTCCTCATCATATTTATAGTCAAATGTGAGCTGCTCATCCGAGACTTTGTTTTCGTCTGCCCAGTTCAGGACATCTGTACGAGTCTGATCTGTAAAATCAGGAACAGTAACTGTTTTATCCTTCGACAGTAAAAGATAACCGCCGGTAACTCCCAATGCTACAAGAAGAACACCTGCTACGCCGGCTAATATCTTGGTTTTCATAGTTGCATTTCCAACGCTCATAGTCTTAACCTCTCTCTTTACTGGATGAATTATACCATATTGGTTTACATTTGTAGCACTTTAATACATAAAATTAATCTTTCACAGTAATACAAATACATTTATTTACATTTCATTCAATACATACCGTATAACAAGTAAAAAAAGACATGCACTGAGCATGTCCTTTGCCTCGATCATTTGATTCCGTCAGGATTTTTGACCGTGAAATTCCAGGAATCTTCACACATCTGGTCGATTCCGTATTTAGCTTCCCAGCCAAGCAGACGCTTAGCTTTCGTTGTATCAGCATAACATGTAGCGATATCACCGGGACGTCTTTCCATGATCTTGTACGGCAGTTCTTTACCACAAGCCTTTTCATATGCATGAAGCACTTCAAGAACACTATAGCCGACACCTGTACCAAGATTGATCATCTCAACTCCCTTATGCTCTGCAGCATACTTGAGCGCACAAATGTGACCATCCGCCAGGTCAACTACATGGATATAGTCACGAACACCTGTTCCATCCGGTGTCGGATAATCATTTCCCCAAACTCTCAGGAATTCAAGCTGGCCATTCGCAACTCTGGCAATGTACGGTACAAGGTTATTGGGAATGCCGTTCGGGACTTCACCGAGCAGACCGCTCTTATGTGCACCGATCGGATTGAAGTATCTAAGAAGAATTACAGTCCACTCTTCATCTGAATGACAGAGATCTGTCAGGATCTGCTCATTCATAAGTTTGGTGGCACCGTAAGGGTTAGTCGTATGTGTCTCAAAATCTTCGCTGATCGGTACGGATTTCGGTGCGCCGTAAACTGTAGCACTGGATGAGAATACAAGAGTCTTGCAGTTATGATCCTTCATGCACTGATACAGATTAACGGAACCGCTGATATTGTTTTCATAATATGTCAGCGGAATCTGTACAGATTCACCGACTGCCTTATATCCGGCAAAGTGGATTACAGCATCAATCTTGTTCTCTTCAAAAATACGGTCAAGTCCCTGACGATCAAGAATATCTGTACGGTAGAATTTCGGACGCGTACCGGTGATCTGTTCGATCCTTCCAAGTACTGCCTCATTTGAATTGTAAAGATTGTCCAGAACTACCACATCATATCCGGCTTCGATCAATGCTACGCATGTATGTGAACCGATATACCCTGTTCCGCCTGTAACCAATACTGTTGTCATAATTATTTTCTCCTTTCCTAGAATAATTTCATGATATCCTGCCATGTCACAAACAACATCATAGATATCAGTAATACCCAACAAGCGATCATGATGCCTGTTTTGATCCGAGTACTTAATTCTTTACCGGCGATTCCTTCAGCAACGGTAATGACGACCTGGCCGCCATCCAGTACAGGAAGCGGAAGAAGATTGAATATGCCGACATTCAGTGACAGTTCACCGATCAGCAGCAGATATGTAGCAATTCCCATGGAAGCAGCCTGTCCGGCAGCGTTGTAAATACCAACCGGTCCGCTCAGCTGATCGAGACCATATCCCCTGAACAATGCGAGCAGTGTCGTGATCAGTATACGGGCAAGATACTGCATCTCTTTGAGTCCATAAAGCCAGCAGTTCAGCAGATTTACCGAATGTACTTCTGCGCTGGGTCCAGTAATACCGATCAGATATGATTCATACTCCGGCATATATTCAGGTGTAACTGTAAACTCCAGAATCTGTCCGTCACGCTGAATGCTGTAATGCAGCTGTCCGCCTTCATTGTCAGCCAGGAATACCTGCATGTCCAGATATGTTTCCGGTTCGACCGAGTTGCCGTCTTCTTTTGTGATCCTGACGATCACATCCCCTGCCTGAAATCCAGCCACTTCAGCCGGGCTGTTTTCCATAACACTGCCGACCATGGCTTTTGGTGAATCAGCATAAGCACCAGTATGAAGCAGTGTCAGAGAGAAGATCAGCCATGCAAGCACGAAATTCATGAAAACTCCGGCCAGAAGGACGATGATCTTTTTCCATTTCGCTATATCATTCAGCCGCCTGCCTTCAGGTACAACGACATCAGGATATGCTTCATCCGTTTCGGTTTCCCCAGCCATAGACACATAGCCGCCGATCGGAATCGCACGGATACAGTATTTGGTTTCCTTTCCCTGCTTCTGCCAGATCAGAGGTCCCATTCCGAATGAATATTCGAAACAGTAGACTCCGAATTTCTTTGCTGCAAGCAGGTGCCCTCCTTCGTGAATGCATATGATGATAGAGAGCAGGATAATGAAATATATAAATGTCATTTCAGTTCCTCAATTCGTTCCAGTGCATATCCCCAGCCCCAGGCATCAGCAGCTTCAAGATCTTCGGGAGTACTGACCGGCATATGCACTGCATTTCTCAGTGCGCCGATCACAATATCCTCAATATCCAGGAATCCGATCTCATGATTCCGGAACGCCAGATTTGCTGCTTCATTTGCTGCATTCATAACCGCCGGAAGATTGCCTCCCTTTCTGCCCGCATCATATGCTGCCGCCAGAAGTGGGAAGCGTTCTGTATCTGCTTTCGCAAAATGCAGCATACCGATCTCTGCCAGGTCAAGCGGATGCTCTTCTTCAAGCGTCAGCCGTTCCGGCCAGCTCAGTGCATACTGGATCGGCAGGCGCATATCAGGAGCGCCTAACTGGGCTATCACTGAATGGTCAATATATTCAACCATGGAATGGATGACACTTTCCTGATGCATCAGAACATCGATCTGCTCATACGGCATATCGAAAAGCCAATGTGCTTCCATGACTTCAAAACCTTTATTCATCATCGTAGCTGAGTCGATCGTGATCTTAGGTCCCATTGACCAGTTAGGATGCGCAAGGGCCTGTTCTACTGTTACATTCTTCAGTTCTTCACGCTTCAGATTGCGGAAACTTCCCCCGCTCGCAGTAATGATCAGGCGCTTGACCTGTTCTTTTTTATTTCCCTGAAGGCACTGGAATACAGCAGAATGTTCACTGTCGATCGGATACAGGCTGACACCGTATTTCCGCAATGCACGTTTTACCAGTTCTCCGCCGACAACAAGTGTTTCTTTATTTGCCAAAGCTACATCATGCTTTGTTTTAATTGCTGACATGGTCGGTGCAAATCCAGCATAGCCGACC
Source organism: Solobacterium sp. (assembly GCA_017432325.1). Lineage (GTDB taxonomy): Bacteria > Bacillota_I > Bacilli_A > Erysipelotrichales > Erysipelotrichaceae > Bulleidia. The sequence goes on from JAFRJJ010000089.1 coordinate 26,139, forward strand.
AGTGCATTCACAAGCACATCGTAGTCATCACGTTCCGACAGTTCGAGCAGACCATCATCCCCGCTCAGTACTTTGACAGAAGGATAATCAATTCTGAGTGCTGCTGCATCAGCTTCTTCCTGCACACAAACGGTATCGACCGGATACTCAGCCAGCAGTTTTCTCAGTGCACCGATATTTTTACCGACACTGTAAGCTCTCAATTCATATAGATCAGGGTGCTGACGGATCACATCAACAGTCTGCAGACCGATGGAACCGCTGGCCCCCAGCAGTACAATACGTTTCATTTAAAACCCCCATAACAGGATTAGTCCGTTAAAGACCATCAGGCAGAACAGCAGTGAATCAACACGATCCAGTACACCACCATGTCCTGGCAGCAGGGATCCAAAATCTTTGATTTCAAATCTGCGCTTGATGGATGAGAATGCCAGGTCTCCGATCTCACCGACAGCAGGCAGGATCAGTGCACCGCAGAGAACAAGTTCTGCCGGGAATTCCGGGCATAAATATCTTCCCCAGAGATACGACCCGACAGCACCGGCAAGATAACCTCCAATAGCCCCCTCCCATGTCTTGTTCGGAGAAATCAACGGTGCCATTTTATGCTTTCCGAAAAAGGAACCAAAGAAATAAGCACCGGTATCACACAGATAGGTTGCGAACGCGACAAACATCATTCCCCATCCCTTCTGTACAGCATAGATACGGGTAATTCCATGGATGGCAAATATCATGATCATACCTGTCATAAATGTATAGGCGATCATGTCTTCACTGAATTCCTTATCACAGAAATGTGCCAGAAACAGAAAAATCATGAACAGAGCTGCCGCAAACGGAACCTGGTAATCATTGATATGACCAATCAGTTCAATCATCGCAAACAGCAAAACTGTTCTGATATAATGCGGTTTCTGATCACTCATTGAAGAGATCTCATATGCCGAGCAGGCCGCAACAAAAGCAATCAGGCATTCCATTGGAATTCCACCGAGCAGAATCGGAGGAAGCACACAAGCGATAATTACGAGTCCGGTCAGAATTCTGATCAGCATTTTTTTGTTCATGGTTTTACGCCTCCAAATCTGCGGTCCCGATGATAGTATTCATCCAGGCATCTCTTCAGTACTTCCGGCGTAAATTCCGGCCATGCTTCAGGGACAAATTCAAGTTCAGCATAAGCGATCTGCCAAAGCAGATAATTTGATATGCGCTGTTCACCGCTCGTACGGATCAGCAGATCTACCGGCGGGAATTCATTTGTCATAAGATATTTTTCAAAATCTTCAGGTTCAATATCAGGTGCAGCTTTTCCTGCCAGAACATCCTTTGCAAAAGCACTTGCGGCAAGTGCTATCTCTCTCTGAGAACCGTAATTCATTGCAATATTCAGGCTCAGTTTCGTGTTCATTGCAGAGTCACGTTCTGCTTTTTCCATGACCGCCCTGGTATCTGCAGGCAGCGCATCAAGCTCCCCGATGATACGGATCCTGAATCCGCGCTCGATCAGTTCTTTCATGTATTTATCAAAGAAAACAGCAGGCAGCTTCATCAGGTAACCCACCTCATCCTTTGAACGCTTCCAGTTTTCCGTCGAGAAAGCATACAGCGTTAAATACTCAATTCCAAGTTCACTTGCTGCGATCGCGATCGTACGTACATTTTCAGAACCGGCAAGATGCCCTGCTGAACGGGGTTTGCCCTGAGCTTTTGCCCATCTGCCGTTTCCATCCATAATGATCGCTACATGTCTGCACTGCTCCATATACACTCCTGTATCCAAGAAATTATAGCATAACTGCGTGATCAGAGCACATTGTGCTCTGCCGTCTCCTCACCCGTATAGCGGTGAAGCCTGATGAATCCCTTTTTTGCGTCGCCGCAGGAAGGACATGTCCAGTCTGCCGGAAGATCACGAAAACGGACCGGCTCATCCGGCTGATGATAGATATAACCGCATGCAAGGCACTTATAATATGCATTTCTGCGGTTTAAGCTGAGTCTATGCCTGCTCCTGTGCGGAGATCCTGTCTTGATCATATTCGTTTCCTCTTTCCGTTGTTCTTATCAAAGATCATTTCTTTATCCTTGTCCCATCCGAATGAAATGATCTGTCCAGGCTCATATCCATGATCTGAGATCATCATGAGTGTTTCTGCTTTCCACATCAACGTCACAAAATACCGATATCCGTCTTCCGTACAGCTCTTTACATATCCCTGCTCGTCTCCGCCTTCTTTCAGACATTCCGGACGAATACCGATGGTCTCTTCTCCGCGGTCAAACAGATTGATCTGCGGTACACCGAAGAAAGAAGCTGTTTCAATATCATCAGGATCATCATAAAGCTTTTTCGGTACATCACAGGCGATGATCCTTCCGTCTTTCATGACGGCGATCCTGTCCCCCATAGCCATCGCTTCACTCTGATCATGTGTAACGGATACCATAGTCATACCGAGCTGCTTGTGGATCGACATCATTTCGGCACGCATCTGCTCCTTGAGCCTTGCATCGAGACTGCTGAACGGTTCATCCAAAAGCAGAACAAGCGGCTTGCGGACCAAAGCGCGTGCAATTCCGACTCGCTGTTTTTCTCCTGCAGACAGGCCCTCCGGATAACGTTCCAGAAGTTGTGAAACAGACATCAGGCGTGCTGTCTCCTGCAGCTGTTCTTCGGAGCACTTTCCATGTATCCCGTACAGGATATTATCCCTGACCTTCGTATGGGGAAACAGAGCAGCATTCTGAAAGATCATTGATACACCGCGCTGAAATGCCGGAAGCTTCGTGCAGTCCTTCGCACCGATCATGACCGTCCCGCTGTCCACCGGATCCAGGCCTGATACGGCCCGGAGCAATGTTGTTTTGCCCGCTCCGGAAGGTCCTACGATTGCAAGACATTCCCCATCATTCACGGTCAGGCTGACATCTTTCAAAATCTCGCGTCCACCTACGCTCCTGACGATGTTTTTCATCACGATCTCAGCCATGCAGGATCGCCTCCTCGGTATACTCAGGAAGATAGTAGAAATTCAGTTTTACATCCTGCTCCAGTCCGTAGTATGTCTTGAAGTATTCTTCATGATATGTATCGCCTTCCACAACATCAGCTGAATGAACCCAGTCCACCGGATACGCAAGTATATACGCATCTTTATCCTCCGGATTTTCCGTATAGTATGTTAACTGTGCCATACGTTTCTGATTGATCAGATTGACCATCCGGTAGATGAAGAAATAATGATAACTGTAATACAGTCCGATACATATTGCGGCCGCCCCAAGTACATATGCCGTATGCTTCTCTGTCTGAATCTCTTCAAGCATCATCAATGCAAACAGAATAAACATAAATACCGTATAAATACTGCTTCGTGCATCAAAGATCGGGCTTATCAGCATAATCAGGTCTGCCCCGCCAGCACAGAAAAGCACGCAGATCATCGGCCATTTACGCTCCTCTTCTGAAACAAAACGATAAACCGTCCAGAACAGTGCGGCGGTATATAACGTATACATCACTGTATTCAGAAGCAGACTTCCGGCAGTCTCGATATCAATGAATACAGACATAGCCAGCATATCCAGATATCTGAAAGCAAGTGCACAGCAGGATTGAATGATGCCCCAGGCAAAGAGTGCTGTCAGAATGATGCGTTCTTTTCCGGATACTGATTTCAGAACGAACAGGATCATGATCACACTGAGCATAAAGATTAGCCAGTTAGGATTCATAAATGTATAGTAAACAAAGTAACCCCAGTTATACCTGATCTTTTCAAACAGCGACAGTGCAAGGAACCATGCATGTTCCCCTTCCGAACGCATTGCTGCACCGGGCGAGAACTTGATGATCATTGTTCCTGCAATACTGATGATTGTACACAGCAGTATATATTTCAGATGGTTATTTTTCGTTAAGTATGCATACAGGCATACAAGCAGCCAAAAACCACACAGCATGGCAGCAGCATTTTCCATATAGAGCGGGATCATAAAGGACAGGATTCCGACAATGATCTTTTGATACTGCTTCAGACCATCTCTGAAAATCAGTCTGTACACCAGCACAAAACAGATCAGAAACATCAGTAAAGGAATCACATATGTCGTTCCCATGATCCATGTATAAGTCTGCTTGCGAAGATTATTAGGGACACTGATGATCAAAGCGGCTCCCAGCAACGGTATCAGATAAGGATGACGTTTTGTACCTGCCGCCTTGATCAGATAATATAGGATACCTGTAAAAATCAGCGGGTTGATCAGATTCCAAAGATACTTCCTGTCTGCGATCAGGAAGCCCCACAGTTCACTGAAAAAACGTCCTGACCAGATAAAATAGAACTGGACAGCCTTCATAAAAGGATTATTCCATCTGCCGCCCAAAGCATATCCCCAGTCATCACCGGCTACCGGTGCCCACCTGCTGAGAATCATGAAAAATGCAAAAAAGCAAAACAGAATTACTGCCTGAAAGATCTGTGCAGGGCGAATTTCTTTGATTTTCATAACGATATTATACAACACTCATATATACACGGCATGTTTTGTTATGCAGGCATAATATGGTCAGCTGTAAAAAAAACCACAGATCGCTCTGTGATTTTAATAAAACTAGACTTTTAATACTTCCTTTGTTTTTTTGTCAGCCAGTTCATCGATCTGCTTGATGCACTTGTCTGTCAGTTTCTGGATCTCATTCTGAGCATCCTTCTGAACATCCTCATCCATCGTTTTATCAGCTTTGATCGTCTGGTTTGCATCACGTCTGATATTTCTGACCTGAACCTTAGCCTCTTCAGCCATTTTTCCGACTTTCTTGGACATTTCTTTACGTGTTTCACCTGTCAGCTGCGGTACTGTCAGACGAATTACCGAACCATCATTCTGCGGTGCGATGCCAAGGTCAGCCACATTGCATGCTTTTTCAATATTCTTCAGGCTGGACGGATCAAACGGCTTGATTACAAGCGTACGGCCTTCCTGTACTGAAATACTGGCGATCTGCTTCAGGGGTGTCGGTGATCCATAATAATCTACGTTGACTCTGTCAAGCATATTTGCGTTTGCCATGCCTGTACGGATCGTATTCAGATCTTCTTTAAAGTGGCTGATTGCTTTCTGCATTCTTTCATTGCTGGTATCTACTATCTGATATGTCATATGATCCTTTCCTCCTTATTTGATCACTGTTCCGATATTCTCTCCGCTGACTGCCTTGACGATATTCCCATGTTCATTCATGTTGAATACGATCAGCTGCATATGATTATCCATGCACATGCTTGTCGCCGTTGAATCCATAACCTGCAGTCCCTGGTTAAGGAGATCCATATATGTCAGTTTGTCATATTTTACAGCTGTCGGATCTTTTTTCGGGTCCGCGGAATAAACGCCGTCTACTCCGTTCTTAGCCATCAGAATGACATCTGCCTTGATCTCCGAAGCTCTCAATGCAGCTGTAGTATCCGTTGAGAAATACGGGCTTCCGGTACCGCCGCCGAAGATAACGACCCTTCCCTTTTCCAGGTGTCTGATCGCTCTTCTCTGAATGAACGGTTCTGCGATCTTAGGCATATCGATCGATGTCTGAACACGTGTATCAACTCCCTCAGATTCAAGAGAACCCTGAATCGCAAGCGCATTGATGATCGTTGCAAGCATTCCCATGTAGTCGCCCTGTACACGGTCCATACCGATCTGTTCGAGTGTCTTGCCGCGGATGAAATTACCGCCTCCGACAACGATCGCAACCTGTACTCCGAGATCGACTGCTTCTTTAATTTCCTGTGCCAGATCTTTCAGCACAGCGGTATCAAAGTTTTTTTCGCTCCCTGAAAGAGCCTCACCGCTGAGTTTCAAAAGCACACGCTTATACATGATTGTTTTCCTCCGTCTTCTGAACTATTATAGCATCCTGAGAATTGCTGGTGTGTATTTTTCAGTGGATTTCGCTATGATATATCCGGAGGTGCAGTCATGGAACGTTTTGGGATCATTGATATAGGCTCAAACACGATCGTTCTGATCATCTACATGATGGATGGAGACAAACCAGTCCCAACAGGTTACCAGTCTGTTCCTGTGCATCTGATCGATTACATAGAAAATGGTCATATGCGTGAAGAAGGCATTCAGAAAACACTGCAGGTACTGCATAAGTACCGCGACCAGCTGCGTCTTGCTGAATGCGTAAACTATGAGGCTTTCATCACGGAACCGTGGCGCGGTATCGACAATCATCATGCCATGCTGGACCGGTTCCGTCAGATTGTTCCGGTCAGTGCCCTGAGCGGAGAAGAAGAAGCTTCCTACGACTATTACGGATCACAGCTTTCCTGGCCGGATATACCGGACGGGATCGCTTTCGATATCGGCGGCGGTTCTACAGAACTGATCTCTTTTAAAGAACGTCAGATCACAGCAGCTATGAGTTTCCCGCTGGGCTGTGTCAGGCTCAGGCATCTGCCTCTGGATACAGAAGAATGCGCAAATGAGATCATGAAAGCGCGAACTGATTACCCTTCTCTCAATGTCACTGCAGAATCGGTCATTGCGATCGGCGGTACCGTAAGAGCATTTAAATTGCTGTGCGATGTTCTGTACCATACAGGGGCGATCATCCCTTCAGAAACAGTAAAAGATCTCTATCACCGCTTGCTGAACAACGAAAAAACAGCTGTTGATGCAATGTACAGGATCATTGATCCGGCCAGAATCCCTGTGTTTCTTCCGGGGATCCATATGATGCTGGAGATCATGCGTATATACAGTACACAACAGCTGTATGTTTCAGAAACCGGCATCCGTGAAGGATTCCTGATGAAAAAGATACTGAATCATTAAAAACAGGCAGATATTGCAATCTGCCCGTTTTCATTATTTGATCAGTTTGAAAGGTTTGACACCTTCAACAGCCTGTTTCGGAGTGATCCGTACTTCATTATTATCCAGATCGATCAAGATATATCTGTTGTTGCCCATTCCAAGCTCATTCATATAGCTCAGCTGTCTGTGTCCGTGTCTGGATTCAATACGTTCGACCAGATCATGATGATCTTCCTCGCACATAGCATAGATCAGATCAACACATGCTGTATCGATCGCACAGATATCTGTTGAAGCGAGGATACCTACGTTCGGTGTGACGACCGGAGCAGCAGCTACACCTGCACAGTCACAGTCAACAGACATGTTTCTCATCACGTTGACATAAGTGATGTTTTTGCCGAAGAAGTCAATGGTTGCCTTTGTGGATTCCGTGATCTTCTCCATCAGTTCATCTTCTGTAACAGACCACATACCGCCGCCTTCATGCGCATGGATCCATTTCTTGCCGATCCTTCCATCTGCGCAGCCGATGCCGATATTCTTGTTTGATCCGCCGAAGCCGCCCATTGTATGTCCTTTGAAGTGTGTCAGGACAAACATGGAATCATAGTCGACCATGGTCTTGCCGTGGCTCATTTCAGTGAACCATTTACCGCCCTTCACAGGCAGTGTAACTGTACCATCAGCATCCATGATATCGACCGGGCGGAATGTCCAGCCATTGATCTCAAGTGTCTTGAGATGATCTTCAGTTGTGTAGCGGCCGCCTTCATAGTAGGTGTTCGTTTCAACGATTGTCGCATCCTTCAGGCATTCTTCCGTATCCAGGACTTCCTTTACCCAGGATGCAGGTGTAAAGTTCGGACCGTTCGGTTCACCGGTATGCAGTTTGACTGCAACTTTTCCGGTAATGTTTCCGCTAACTTTTTCAAAAGCCTTCTTAATACCTTCAGGAGAGATTTCCCTTGTGAAATAGACGATCGATTCATTTCCGGTTCTTTCTTCCATCGGTACATACTTTCTGCCGTCTGTCATTCTTGACCTCCTTTTTCTCATCAGTAAAACTTGAACTTCTGTTCAATTGAATTATACATGAAACATATGGCAGACCACATATGAAATGACCAATAAAAATGTATGCCTGACATCCCTTTTTCGTGGTAAACTTAGCCGCATGAAACACTATTTAGCAACGATCACAGCGATTATTTTCTGGAGCGCTTCAGTAGTCGGTACAAAGATCGCATACCGGTCATTTTCACCGCTTCTGCTTTGTCTGATACGCTTCATCATATCACTCGTCTTCCTGCATATCCTGAGAGTTATGCGCCATGATGACACTCGCATGAAAAAAGAATATCTGAAACCCGTCATCCTCTCGGCGCTCCTTGGGATCAGTATCTATTATGCACTTGAGAATATCGGTATCAGTCTTACCACAGCCTCTGATGCTTCGCTGATCTCAGGGTCCTACCCCGCCATAACGGCGTTATTGGGATATATCGTATATCATGACCGGATCACCCGCAAGCAGTCACTGGGTATCTTTATATCCATCATTGGTGTTGCAGTCCTGACCTCATATACATCAGCACAGGTATCACCTCTCCGCCTGCTGGGAAATATCCTTTTGATAATTGACGGATTTCTGTGGGGTTTCTATAACTACCTGACACAATCGGTTACAGATCAATATGATACAGTCACCCTCACCTATTATCAGATTCTGTTTGGTACGGTCATGCTAGCACCATTTGTATTGATCGAACATCCAAGTGTGATCTCTGTATCATTTCAAACGATCGCAGCAGTCCTGTTCCTGTCGTTAGGATGTACTGTCAGCGCATTGATGTTATACAACTATGGATTAAGCGGAATTCCTGCCTACAGCGCATCTGTCATTCTGAATCTCATGCCTGTATTCGGTGTTCTGTTCTCATTCATGATCCTCCATGAAACGATCACATTCAGACAGCTGATCGGAGGCATCATCATCCTTGCCGGTGTCAGAATGTCCATCAGAAAGTAAAACTGTTCCCATCATTGATAGGAACAGTTTTTTTATCCTTCCAGATATTCGAACAGGGCATCGCATGCTTCTTCGAAAAATTCATTCTTGAATCCATGCGGTGCATCAGGTATTGAAACGAACCGTATTTCCTGATCCGTATCCTTTTTGCTGAAAGCTTCGAAGAGATCTTCTGCGTAATGGAACGGCACGATCATATCACCTGTCCCATGTACCAGCAGAACACTGCCATTGTATTTTGATACTTCAGTCAGTGCATCCATATCCATAACGCATTTTGCGTATTCGCCGGAAAGTTTCAGTCTGCCGGCTTCCAGGACATCAGGTACAGCATTCGGATCAAATCTCAGGATCTGCATGGATCCCCTTCTTGCGTCATCGGGGATACATACAGCCGGATAGAACATGATCAGCCTGCCGATCTCTGACTGCAGCTGAGCTGCTGTCAGTCCCGCAACAAAGCCGCCCTGCGAGAGTCCCATCACAACAAGTTTGTTCATGTCGATCGCCGGTCTGGTCTTCAGCGCATTGATTACTGCTTTAAGATCCTCGACCTCCGTAAAGACTGTCATATCCATCATGGTGCCGTCACTCTTTGTCTCAAATCCACCGCCAATGAAATCAAATGTAAATGCTGCAAATCCGTGTTCTGCCAGGCGCTTGGCATACGGTGCAGTACTGCGCTGATCAGAAGTGAAACCATGACAGAGTATGACAGGTATCTGCTTGGTACATACCTCGTCATTTCTGCGGTATGCGGTACATTCGATCTTCATTCCGTTTCTATGTACGATAAATGGCAATTTATTCACTTTCATATAAGTTAAATCCTCCGAAAGAAAGAGCAGATCATTCTCTGCCCTTTCATCATAATACATTTTTGTCGGATCAGTAATTGTGATTACTGGTTGTCAGCTGTTACAGCATTCGCTGCTGTACGGCCGGATACGAAGATCTCAACGATCGCATTTCCGCCCAGACGGTTGCCGCCGTGGATACCGCCTGTAACTTCACCTGCTGCATACAGACCTTCGATAATGTTTCCGTCACCATCCAGTACATGACGTTCTGTATCTACGACAATACCACCCATTGTATGGTGTGTTGAAGGAGCCATCAGACGTACAGTAACAAGTGTGTTTGCCAGATCATAGGAATCTACTTTGTATGTGCCGTCTTCGTTCTTTTCAACATTACCGACAGTTCTGGAAGCGATTGCCTTCGGAGCATCTTCGAATTCACCCTGACCCATGACAGCCATGTCATACTTTGTCAGTGTATCGATCACTGTTTCAGCATCGCATTCTGCGCCGACCTTCTCAAGCAGAGCACCGAGTTCTTCAGCATTTGCATGCACTCTGTAGTATCTGCCTTCGAAGTCGCCTTCATCCAGCTGCTTCGGAGCAGGCATCATCTGTTCAGCATTGTAGATTTCGATGAAGACACCCTTTGTGCCGTTGACTTCCATACCGTTTCTGAATTCAGCAAGTGACAGAACGTCACGTTCGGAACCTTCGTCAACGAATCTCTTACCTGTGGTAGGATTGATCCATGCTGCATAGTTGCCGCCGCCGAATGCCAGGTCACCATTGTCGACCCAGGAGATCGGCATCAGCTGTGTGAAGCCCATGCCTGTTACTGCAGCGCCCGCTTCCTGAGCCATTTCGATACCGGAACCAACCAGTGAGGAACGGTTTGTTGTCTGTGTGTTATTTGTCAGATATTCGGAAGACCAGTAAATGTTCTCATCAAGAACGAGTTTGATGTTTGCTGCGTAGCCGCCTGTTGCCAGGATGACACCTTTGTTAGCGTGAGCTGTAACAGGTGTTCCATCATACATTTCAGCCTTGACGCCTGTAACTTTTCCGTCTTCAACGATCAAATCAGTAGCAGTTGTGCGCTTCATCAGCTCATTCTCTTCGTTGGCATTCAGGAATGTTGTCATAGGAGCTACGAAATATGTACCCCAACGTCCGCCGTAAGATTCTGTCTTGCCGTCGCCGTCTGTATCTACTTCTGCGCCGATGAATTCGTTTTCTCTGTACCAGAGAGCACCGATCAGAGTAGGCTGTGTGTCTTCAATGAATGTGGAGCCCATGGATTCGAGCCAAGGCTTCAGATCCTGACCATCATCAATGAACTGGCTGACGAGATCAACGTCGCCATAGATCCACTGTGACTTGTCAGCAGACTGTCTCAGGCCGCCATAGTATGTCTGGAATTTGTGGAGATTCAGTGTAGAGAACAGTGTCAGTTCGGATTCGGGTGTTCCTGCATCGAGCTTCGGCTGTGCCCATGCCAGGTATGCTGTGATCTCCTGCTTCAGTTCCTTCAGGATCGGCAGATAATCTGCATGTACGCCATGCTTGGAAAGCTCACCGATGTCGCCGATGACATATTCATTGTCAACATAGTATGCTTCATCGAATTCTGCTTCATTCCAGTTGAGGATCGTCTTCAGCTCATTAATGCATCCGTTGACGGACTTGACTTTGTTGTATGTCTTTCCGTCAAAGCCTGTACCTGTTGTTGCATCAGGATCTGCAGGATCCCATACCAGATAAGGCATTACTGACTGATACTGTCCGCCGGAAACCAGCGTGTTGCCGCCGACTTCAGCATTCTGTTCGATGACAAGAACTGTTTCTCCGTTCTGAGCAGCCTGGGCTGCAGCAGCGATACCGGCACCGCCTGCACCGACAACTACAACATCCCATGTTCCTTCAACAGGTTCACCTGCAGCAGGTGCTTCAACTGCCTTGGAGAATTCAGAAGCGTTGACGCCTGCTTCAGCAGCAGCTGCATTTACAGCTTCTTTCAAGGCTCTGCTTGAGAAAGTAGCACCGGAAACGTTGTCTACACCGGAACCGCCTGCTTCAAGCATTGCAGGGATCATAATGTCATAAGCAACTGTTCCGACATGATCTGTTTCACCGCTTGATGTTACTTCCAGAGCTGTCAGTTTGCCGTTTTCGTCGATCGTAGCAGATACTTCAACGGGGCCATTATATCCTTCGCCTGTACCTGTATAAGTTCCTGCTTTGATCTCAGCTGATGTTTCTTCTGTCTTTCCTTCAGCCTGTGCGAGTGCTGAAGCAGCTGCTTCCTTAACAGCATTGGACGTTAACGTAGCACCGGAAACACCATCGATCTCACCGGAACCTGTTTCGAGAACCTGTTTAGTCAGTTCTTCAAGAGCAGCACCGCCGACTGTAGGAGTTTCTTTTTCGCCTTCGATCTTGACGTCGGTAACAGCATCTTTATCAGTTGTGATCGTAACTGTTACGGGACCGCCAAAACCTTCGGCAGTCGCTGAATACGTTCCTGCCGTATACTTTCCTGCTTCTTCCTGGGCAGGAGCACTGCTCTGTTGAGAGCAAGCTGCCATGGAAGCGGAAAGTAAAACTGCAGAAACCAATTTAAGGGTTTTTTTCATTTTCCTTCCTCCATATGATTGTCAAAATTTTTGCAATCTTATATTATTATTTAAAACCCTGTATTTGATACAGGGTCAACACAAATTCATCACATTCGAAGGAGAAAAATGAATATCAGAAATCTATCACTGCTGACTGGTATCAATGCAGAAACGATACGATCCTACAGGATCAAAGGGCTTCTGAAACCAGGTCAGAAACAAAACGGGTATTATAACTACACGACCGAAGACTACATCGCACTGATCCATCTGAGAAAACTTCGCGGTTTCAGCATGAGCCTGGACATGATCGGCCGCTATTATCAGACAGAAAATGAAAACGAACTGATCTCCATGATCGAAGAAGAACAGTCTGAACTGCATAAGCAGATGGCTCAGATGGAACTGGAACTGAGACTTCTGGAATTTGAGAAACGACATATCAGACAGGTCGGTGAAAACGGACAGAATATCTATCTGCTGGAAGCAATCGACGAAAAGATCGATTATTACAATATGTACAATTCTGAATATTTCAGGTCTCACAAAGACCTGTTTCCGGATATTTATGCATATACAAGTCCCACCCTCCGGATCACTAAAGAGATCCTGAACGGTGAATGCAGTGGAAAAATGATCCCGATCCAGGCAGGTATTGGTACATACAGACATATCATCAAAGATAATTATCTGCCTATGCCGCCGGATGATTGCATTATCATTCCGAAAACACACTGTCTCTGCCAGATCATCACATTATCCAGACTGGATCATATGAATCTGCTGACGCTGAAACCGCTTATGGACTATGCAAAGCAAAACAACTATGTGTTTATCAGCGATACTACCGGCTATCTTCTGCGTGTGCAGATAAAAGAAAATCAGACACAGTTCCGCTTCAGGATCAGGGCTGCTGTTGAAAAAAGAGATTAAAAAGAAAACGGCTGCGGCCGTTTTCATTCGTTATTTTGCTGATTCAAGTGCAGCTGCTGCAGCTTCCTTGACAGCGTTGGATGTAAATGTCGCTCCTGATACACCATCGATCTCAGCGGAATTAGCTTCCTTCAGCTGTCCTGACAGCTGTTCGAATGCGGCCTGTCCTACATCAGGGGTTTCATCCTTACCTTCGATCACTGCATCCTTGATGGTTCCGTTATCGAGAGTCAATGTAACTGTTACATCACCGCCAAATCCAACTGCTGTTCCGGAATATTCACCGGTAGGTCCTTTAGGTTCTGTGGAAGAACTGTCTGATCCGCAAGCTGCCAATCCAAGGCACAGAAGTGCGCTCAGTAATACTTTTGCTGATTTCATTTTATTACTCCTTAATGGAATATATTATAAATAGTTTCATCAAATATGTAACTTAAGATTATCTGAAAATTGAAAACCCCGGGCACATATAACCCGGGGCTTCGTTTTCGGTAAATGATGATTACTTAGCCATCGCAGCTACTTCAGCAGCGAAGTCATCGACTCTCTTTTCGATTCCTTCACCGACCTTGTAACGTACGAATGTGACTACTTCAGCACCGTTTTCCTTGAGGTACTGTCCGCACTTCTGATCCTGATTCAGGAAGAAGATCTGATCAACCAGGCACATTTCCTGGAGGGACTTGGACAGACGGCCTTCAACGATACCAGCCTTGACCTTTTCAGGTTTGTTAGCCAGTGCTTCGTCATTGTTGACCAGTTCTGTCTGGATCTGACGCTCGTGTTCAACGATGTCAGCCGGCATATCCTTGCGGGATACATATGTCGGTGTCATGGAAGCAACCTGCATTGCCATGTTCTTGGCAACCTGAGCATCCTGTGTTCCCTTAACAACTGTCAGAGCAGAGATCTGACCGCCATTGTGCATGTAAGTTCCGAAGATCTCGTCATCGTTCTTTTCAACGACTTCGAAACGACGGAGCTTGATCTTTTCACCGATGATAGCTGTAGCGTTAACAACAGCATCATTGAGTGTTCCTTCACCAACTGTCAGTGCCAGAGCTTCATCAACAGTCTTCGCATTGCTGTCGAGGATCGTGTTTACTGCATCATCAAGCAGAGCCAGGAACTTGTCGTTCTTAGCAACGAAGTCTGTTTCGGAGTTGATTTCAACAACAGCAGCCTTATTGCCTTTTACAACAACCTTGGAGAGACCTTCAGCAGCTGTACGGCCCTCTTTCTTGGCAGCCTTGGAAATACCCTTTTCACGGAGCCAGTCGATTGCTTTCTTGACATCACCCTCGCATTCAACGAGAGCTTTTTTGCAGTCCATCATTCCTGCTCCGGTCAGTTCACGTAATTCTTTTACCTGTGCAGCTGTAATTGCCATGATTTAAGCCTCCTTCTTCTCTTCTGCAGGTGCAGCAGCTGTTTCAGCAGCCGGTGCAGCCTGACGAGGTGCGCGGTTTTCATTCTTCTTGAAGACACGACGTTCACCGTTGTTGTTGAAATTTCCGCCTCTGCGGTTCTGCATCTGCTGACGGCGTTCTTCATATCTCTGACGACGCTTTCTTTCATACTCAGCAGCCTGCTGTTCAACGTTGATCATGACATCCTTCATTGTGATATCATTTTCTGCTTCATCTTCCTGATATGCTGTTTCCAGGACGCCGCCCTTTGCTTCAACGATCGCATCAGCAATAACGCTGACCATCAGTTTGATGGAACGTACTGCATCATCGTTTGCAGGGATCGGGTAGTCTACGGAGTTCGGATCTGCATTTGTATCGATCAGAGCAAATACAGGAATGTGCAGCTTCTTAGCTTCTGCAACAGCATTGTGTTCTTCAAGAGGATCTACAACAAATACTGCGTCAGGGAGCTTCTTCATTTCCTTGATACCGCCAAGGAAGTTGTCCAGACGTTCCTTCTTCTTGAGCATCTGGCTCTGTTCTTTCTTTGTGTAAACAGACAGTGTACCGTTTGCTTCCATCTCTTCGATGTCAACAAGCTTCTTGATGGATTTCTGGATCGTACGGAAGTTCGTCAGTGTTCCGCCAAGCCATCTCTGGTTTACATAGAAGCTTCCGGAACGGAGTGCTTCTTCCAGAACAGCAGCCTGAGCCTGCTTCTTTGTACCGACAAACAGCACTTTTCCGCCGTTTTCTGTCAGTTCTTTCAGTGCAGCATAAGCTACATCAAGCTGTTCCTGTGTTTTAGCCAGGTCGATGATGTACACACCGTTCTTGGATGTGTAGATGTAGGGACGGTACTTCGGGTTCCATTTTCTTGTCTGGTGACCGAAGTGAACTCCGTTCTCCAGCATTTTCCTCATAGAAACAACAGTCATTTTTTTATTTACCTCACTTTCCGTTGTTTTCCGCCACAGTTTCGAACGCCATCAACCTGAAGCAGGATATTCCTCGACAGGCACGGGACAGCGAATCCGCTGTGTGAGAAGTACATCTCAATGCGTAAAAACCGCATAAAAAAGATGCCGATTAATAGAATAGCACAACCAGCATCCTCAGTAAATATATTTTGTGATCTTTCAGCTCTTTTCTTCCTTATATATTTATGTTTCCCGGTAAACCGGAGCACTGATTCTTTTTTCGGTTCATAGGTTTGTAATCTTTCAGGAAAAAGAGAATGGGATATTACACTGGAACTGTGAAATATCCCATTTTTAACAATCTTATGCAGTTAATCTTCTGCACCGTAGAGTGCGTAGTATGCCTTGATACGTTCGTTCAGATCATCGTCCAGCATACCCTTCTGCTGCAGGATCTCAACCACTTCCGGCATTGAAACAATTGCCGCAGTCTCAAAGCCATACAGTTCAGCCACTTCTTTCAGAGCTGTTGTTGTACCCTTGCCTCTTTCATGACGGTCCAGGGATACCATAAGACCGACGATCTTAACATCAGCCTGTGCTCTTACGATGGGAACAGTTTCCTCCATGGATTTGCCGGATGTCGTAACGTCTTCGATCATGACGACCTTGTCTCCGTCCTTCAGTTTGGATCCCAGCAGTATACCTGTGTCACCATGATCCTTAACTTCTTTACGGTTTGTACAGTAACGGACTTCTTTACCGTAAAGTTCATAGATCGCCATTGCCGTAGCCACTGCCAGCGGGATTCCCTTATAGGCAGGGCCAAAGAGCACGTCGAATTCCAGACCAAATCTGTCATGGATCGCACGTGCGTAGTAGCACGCCAGGTCATGGAGCTGTCTGCCTGTAACATAAGCTCCGGCGTTCATAAAGAACGGTGATTTTCTTCCGGATTTTAATGTGAAGTCGCCGAATTTCAGTGCCTGGCATTCCAGCATGAATTCTGTAAATTCCTTTTTATATTCCTGCATTAGTTCATCATCCCTTCGATCAGTTCATATGTTTTCTTCGGATCAGCTGCTCCTGTAATGGAACGGCCGACAACCAGCATGGAAGATCCCTGCTCTTTTGCATAAGCAGGTGTAGCAACGCGCTTCTGGTCATTGACATTGTCATCAGCCAGACGGATACCGGGTGTTACGATGCAGAAATCCTCACCGCATGCTTCACGGATCGCTTTTGCTTCATGAACAGAGCAGACGACACCGTCCAGTCCTGCTTCTTTTGCGTTCAGCGCATATTTGACAACTGTATCAAGCACTTCGCCATTGATACCGAGTTCATTGTTCATAGCTTCTTTCGAAATGGATGTCAGAATCGTAACACCAAGCAGCAGCGGACGCTGTCCCTCAGGGGCTCCTGCATCAAGACCTTCTCTTGCTGCTTTCATCATGGCAATACCGCCGGCGCAATGAACATTTGTCATATCAACACCGAGTTTTGCAAGATTCTTCATACCGCCTTTCACGGTGTTCGGGATATCGTGGAGTTTCAGATCCAGGAAGATATGATGACCCATTTCTTTGACTGTCTGAACAATTGACAGACCTTCCGCATAGGTCAGCTCCATGCCAATCTTGACCCATACAGGTTCATCAAACTGTTTCAGGAAATTGACGACTTCTTCCTTGGATGAAAAATCAAGTGCGATAATTGTTCTGCTCATAAAAAAGACTCCTTCCTGTTGCTTCTTTTACTGACTGATAACCGTATTTCTCCAGTACACGCGGAAGATCTTCAATGATCTTCGGACATGCGTACGGATCGTGGAAATTTGCTGACCCTACTTCAACGGCAGATGCACCAGCATAAAGGAATTCCAGTACATCTTCCGCACTCATGATACCGCCGACACCGATAATGGGGATATTGACCGCTTTGGCTGTCTGATAGACCATACGGACTGCGACTGGTTTGACTGCAGGTCCTGACAGACCGCCTGTTGTATTCGCAAGAACAGGCTTCGCTGTCTTCAGATCGATCCTCATGCCAAGCAGTGTATTAATCATGACAAGGCCGTCTGCGCCGGCTTCTTCGACCGCTTTTGCGATCTCGACAATATTCGTCACATTCGGGGTAAGTTTCACATAGACAGGCTTTTCGGAAGCCTCTTTTGCCATACGTGTTACCTGGGCAGCAAGTTTCGGATCCGTACCCAGGCCGATTCCGCCATGTTTGACATTGGGGCATGAAATATTCAACTCATACGCTTTGACGACCGGTGAAGCATTCATCTTGCGAATGACCTCAACATAGTCTTCTTCCGTCGCTCCGGCCACGTTGGCAATGATCTCTGTATCAAACTGTGCCAGCCAGGGCAGCTCTTTCTCAACAATATAATCTACACCATGATTCTGCAGGCCGATCGCATTCAGCATGCCGTACGGTGTCTCTGCGATCCTCGGAACAGGATTTCCGATACGTTCTTTCGGTGTTGCACTCTTGATCGCTATTCCGCCAAGCAGTGACAGATCATACAGTTCAGCAAACTCACGTCCATAGCCGAAACAGCCGCTTGCCGGAATCACCGGATTCTTCAGATGCAGACCGGGAAGATCAACTCTCAGATCCATCAGAGCACCACCTTTCCTATTTCAAATACCGGACCGTCTTTGCAGACACGCAGCGTATCTCCTTCAGGCGTCCTCGCAACACAGCCCATGCAGGCACCGATCCCGCAGGCCATTCGTTCTTCCAGTGAAACATATCCATGTTCAAAGTATGCGCCGATCACTCTCAGCATGCCCAAAGGTCCGCATGCCATGACAGTTCTTTCCTTTGAAATGCCGTATTCATGAACTGCATCCATAACAGTTCCTTTTACTCCGCAGGACCCGTCCATGGTTGCGATGATCACTTCCGCATTCAGGGATTCCAGTTCCTCTTTTGCGAAGATCTGGCTGTCAGACGCAAATCCGAGTACTGCAGTGACATGATGACCGTTCATAATGTGACGTTTCGCGGTTTCGATCAGAGGCGGGATCCCTACACCGCCGCCGATCAGGACCACATCTTCATCAATGACCGGGAATCCGTGACCAAGCGGTCCGAAGATATCCAGTGTTACTCCTGCTTTCAGCTGTGAAAGCACACGGGTACCATCTCCGGCGATCCTGTATATCAGTGAAAGATGATTGTCATCACGTACTTGGGATACGGAGATCGGACGTCTCAGGAAATAGCCCGGTACAAGGATCTGAATAAACTGACCGCAGGATGTATCTGCCGCGATTCCCGTTTCAAGTTCCATCCGCATGATATCCGGAGCGATCATGACCTGTTCCGTGATCAGTGCGGTATCATTTCTCATTGTGATTCTCCTGTTCGAACGGTGCGAAACCAAATGCACGCTTGATAACTGCCTTGCGTACAAGTACTCCGTTGGACATCTGCGGGAAGATACGGCTCTTCGGTGCTTCAACAAGATCGGAATCGATCTCTATTCCGCGGTTGACCGGAGCCGGATGCATGACGATAGCAGAATCCTTCATCCTTGCATAACGCTCTTTGGAAAGACCATACTGTTTCAGATACATTTCATCACTCATATCTGCCAGTGCTGCACCGCGTTCCTTCTGTATTCTGAGCATCATAACAACATCTGCTTCAGGGATTGCTTCATCAAAGTCAACAGCTTCAAAGCCTTCACGTTCCCACTCTTTCGGTCCGGCAAAGCGTACTCTTGATCCAAGCTTTTCCAAAGCTTCCTTGTTGGAAGATGCCACACGGCTGTGCAGGATGTCTCCGCAGATGACAACATTCAGACCTTTCAGTGTTCCGAACTCACGGTACATAGTCAGCAGGTCAAGCAGACACTGTGTAGGATGATCTCCTGCTCCATCACCTGCATTGAGAATGGGAATGTTTACATTCTCAAGCTGCCTATAATATGCGTCCTGAGGATGACGGATGACAACAGCGTCATATCCGATGGCTTCCAGTGTTTTTACTGTATCGTACAGGCTTTCGCCTTTTGTGATTGAACTGCCTGATACAGCAATATCAGCAGCTTTGCAGCCAAGCTGGAGTTCTGCACTTTCAAATGAGTAATGTGTCCTCGTCGATGCTTCAAAAAAGAGATTGGCAACAAGAGCCTTTGAACAGGGCAGCTGCCAATCTCTATAGGAATCATTGAATAGTAAAGCATCGTTGAGGATCTGTACAATATCCGTTACGCCAAGATCACGCATGGACAGCAATGAGTATCTGTTCATAAGTCCTCCGTTCTTTTACCTGTTGTGATTATACAGGACTGTACAGATATTGCAAGGTCATACAGAATGAAAGTTTTTTCACGCAGCATGTCAGTTCTGTGACGACGAATGCGGATGTGCTTTATCAACCACTTTGCGCAGACGGTCTTCTGTCACATGTGTATAGATCTGGGTGGTCGACAGGGTTTCGTGCCCGAGCAGTTCCTGTACGATCCTTAAATCTGCCCCATTGTCCAGCAGATGTGTCGCAAAACTGTGACGGATCATATGCGGATGTACATGTACAGGAAGTCCTGCTTTTTCACCGGTACTCTCACACAGCATCTGGATCATGCGGACAGAAACAGGTTTCCCCTTCTGGTTAACGAACAGGAAGTCATGGTCCTCTTTCATATACATAGGCCGTACTTCTTTGATATAAACATCCAGAAGCTGAGCAGCTCTTGGATAAAAAGGTACCATCCGTTCCTTACTTTCCTTACCGATCACACTCAGATAATGCTCTCCCAGATGAACCCGTGAAAGCTTAAGCCCGGCACACTCACTGACACGCAGGCCGCAGGCGTACATCGTTTCCAGGATACAGCGGTCACGCACCTCGGAAGGCTTGCTGAGATCGAAACTGTTCAGCATCGTTTCCATCTGATCAAATGTCAGGAATTCCGGAAGCTTTCTTCTTGCAGAAGTCCCGCGCAGTCCCTGCAGAGGGTTGCTGATAATGCCATGGTATTGATACAGATATTTATAAAAGGAACGAAGCGATGACAGATGTCTGGAAAAACTGGCATTGGACAGACGGTTGCCTGTTATGTCTCCGCTTCTGAGTCTGGTGATATATGTACTGATCTCGGTCTTTGTGACATCCGCCGGTGATTCAATACCTTCTGCCTGCAGAAAATCCAGGAATCCCCTGATATCCCTGCGGTATGCATCCTGAGTATCTTCGCTTCCGGTATGAGCTAACGCAATGTGGTGCAGAAAGCCTTCCAGCATTTCATCATAATCTGCCATCCTGAATCATCTCCGTGATCAAAGGCAGCGACTGCTTTGCATATGCTTCCTTGCGTTCTTTTTTCTTTACCTCATGGTTCAGATGGAAAATACCGAAGTTTGCATTCATCGGCTGGAAATTCTCAGGTGAAGCATGCGTAATGTAATGCGACATGGCACCGATCATTGTTTCGGGACCAGGTTCCACCAGCGGTTCACCTTTCAGCAGATGTGCCATGTTGATCCCCGCCAGCATTCCTGACGCGGCAGATTCAATATAGCCTTCTACGCCTGTGATCTGTCCGGCAAAAAACAGATCATCCCTCACTTTTGTCTGGTAAGTGGCTTTCAGGCAATTCGGTGAATTGATATATGTGTTTCTGTGCATGACGCCATAGCGCACAAACTCACAGTTTTCCAGTCCCGGGATCATCCGGATCACCTCACGCTGGGCTGGCCATGTCAGATGTGTCTGGAAGCCGACAATATTGTACAGACTTGCTTCAGCATTATCCTGTCTCAGCTGAACTACGGCATACGGACGGTTGTCTCCCAGTCCCAGACCGACAGGCTTCAGCGGTCCGAACAGCAGTGTCTGCCTGCCGCGTTTTGCCATGACTTCAAAAGGCATGCAGCCCTCAAAATAGACTTCCTGCTCAAAATCACGGATTTTCACTGTTTCTGCAGTGATCAATGTGGCATAAAACCTGTTGAACTCATCTTCCGTCATAGGACAGTTTATGTAGTCTGCAGAACCCTTGTCATATCTGGATTTGCGGTAGGCTTTCGTCATATCGATCGATTCTGCCGTGACGATCGGAGCTTCTGCATCATAAAAGTAACAGTACTTTTCATTCAGCAGTTCCCTGACCGGCTTCATCATAGCTTCTGATGTCAGAGGTCCTGTTGCAATGATCACCGGAGCGTCCGGAATCACATCCATCTCACATGTCTCAAATGTGATATTAGGATCTGACATCAGCGCGTCCGTGACAGCCTGTGAGAATTTTTCCCTGTCTACTGCCAGCGCACTGCCTGCCGGTACTTTATTGGCATCTGCCTTCTCCATGATCAAAGAACCGATCATTCTCATTTCCTGCTTCAGAAGACCGACTGCATTTGTCAGTGCATCAGAACGCAGGGAATTTGAACAGACCAGTTCTGCAAATGTATCACTTACATGAGCCGGAGATTTATGCTCCGGCTTCATGTCGATCAGACGTACCTGGATACCGCGCCTGGACAGCTGGTATGCTGCTTCACATCCGGCAAGTCCGGCACCGATCACGATAGCCTGAGTACTCATTTCGTACTCCTTCTGCGGCCTCTTGCAGCGGGTTTCTTTTCAGAAGATGCGCTCTTTGCAACGATCTCTTCACCCTCCAGTGTCTCCATATAGCGGCACTTCGGGAAATTTGAACAGCCGACAAAATACTTACCGTATCTGGACTTGCGTTTGAGCAGTTCATGGCCGCACTTCGGACATTCTTTACCAATCGGCTCTGGTTTTTCTTTATTCTCGACATTAATCTGTCTTGTATATTTGCAGGCAGGATATGTAGAGCAGGAAATAAACTTGCCGAATCTGCCGTTTCTGTATACCAGCTCATTACCGCATTCCGGACAAAGTTCTCCGACTTTTTCCGGCTGCTTCTTTTCCATCTTCTCATAAGCTTCATCAAGAAGTGGAGTGAATTTATTCCAGAATGCCTGCAGCATTTCAATTTCGTTTGCTTCACCTTCGGCAATTCTATCGAGATCGGATTCCATCTTCGCGGTATATTTCGTGTTGATGATCGATGAGAAGTATTCATCCAGCTTCTCGACTGTCAGGATGCCCTGCTCTGTCGGGAAGAACACCTTTGTCTTTGATTTTTCAGTGGAAGGCTTCAGTTCAACATATCCTCTTGCCTGGATCGTATCAATGATCATAGCGTATGTTGACGGTCTGCCGATCCCATCGTCTTCCATCTGTTTGATCAGTCTGGCCTCTGTATAGCGGGCAGGCGGTTCGGTGAAATGCTGGTTTGCCTTGAGTTCTTTTGCCTTGAGGATCTCTCCCTCACTGAGGGCGGGCAGGATCGTATCTTTGGATGAATAATAGTCCCTGTATACTTTGAGCCAGCCGTCAAATGTCTGTCTGTTTCCTGTAGCTGTGAAGTCATATCCGTTCTGCGAGATCGTAATGCTTTCATTGCTGTACTTTGCTGAAGACATCTGTGACGCAAGCGCGCGTGCATAGATCAGTTTATAGAGCCTGTACTGTTCACTTGTCAGATACTGTTTGATCGTTTCCGGATCATTTGCCAGATTTGTCGGACGGATCGCTTCATGCGCATCCTGGGCATTGGCATCATTCTTCGCTGTATAGTGACCGGCATATTCCTTACCGTATTCGGAATTGATCTTTGCGTGGGCAGCGCCGGTGAATACATCCGAGAGTCTTGTACTGTCGGTACGCATGTATGTGATCAGACCTTCCTGACCATTGCCGATATCGATGCCTTCATACAGTTTCTGGGCAACAGACATCGTACGTTTTGCCGAGAAGCCGAGTTTTGTCGAAGCTTCCTGCTGCAGTGTGGATGTAATGAACGGTTTGAACGGTGCAATAGATTTCGTGGAATGTTTGATGCTTGTAACCGTAAAATCTCCAAGACATGCCTGATAAGCTTTGTTTGCTTCTTCCTCATTGTGGATCTCTGCTTTCTCTCCATTGATCTTTGTGAGAGATGCAGTAAAAGCCTTGCCATCTTTGCGGAATACAGCATCCAGTGTCCAGTATTCTTTCGGTATGAATGCTTTGATCTCTTTTTCACGCTCAACGATCAGTTTCAGGGCAACTGACTGTACACGTCCGGCTGATTTGGATTTGATCTTATTGTTCAGAAGTTTTGACAACTTAAAACCGATGATCCTGTCAAGAATGCGTCTTGTTTCCTGGGAATGCACCAGATCCATGTCGATTGCCCTGGGCTGTGAGAATGCTGCGATAACAGCGTCATGGGTAATTTCATGAAATGTTACGCGGTCCGTTGCGTTTTCATCCAGATTCAGTTCCTGAGCCAGATGCCATGAAATAGCTTCTCCTTCACGATCAGGGTCGGTTGCCAGATACACATTGTCGGCTTTCTTTGCCTGTTCCGTCAGTTCTTTTACAACATCCTGTTTGTCCTTGGATACAACATAAGTCGGCACAAAGCCGGCCTCGATATCAACACCAAGTCCATCCTTGCCTTTAATGGCAAGATCCCTGATATGCCCTTTTGAAGATACAACCGTGTAATCTTTTCCAAGATACTTCTGGATTGTCTTCGATTTGGAGGGCGACTCTACTATGACTAAATTTTTCATACTCAAATTACCTCAATCGGAACGCTACATAGGATATCTCAATTCATATGCGTTTTGCAAGTTACTTTCAAAATTCTTCCAGCTGCTCTGTTTCATATAACAGATTAGCTCCCTGCTGGATCAGCAGGCCGCAGCCCTTACCAGTCTCGTCGTCAAAGGGATGCGGAACACACCATACTTCCCTGTTCAGCTCAAGCGCTTCATTCACTGTCAGCATCGTCCCGGACTTCAATGCAGCCTGTGTCACAATGATTTTGCCTGACAATGCGGCAAGGATCCGGTTCCGCCATGGAAAATGCTGTTTCCTGACACCGGTTTTATACGGATATTCGCTCAGGATCAGATGATCCCTGCGCATCGTTTTATACAGCGGTTCATTTACATAAGGATAATGAACCGAAAGACCGGATCCAATCACACCGATCGTACGCCCGCCATTCTTGATCGCACAGGCATGAACGATTCCGTCAACACCTTTTGCGAGACCTGAGACAAGAACATATTTCCTGCTCAGTTCCCGGCAGATATGTTCAGTCACCTGATATCCGTAAGGTGTGATCTTGCGGGAACCGATCACAGTGACACAGTTTTTCTGTATCAGGGTAATATCACCCTCATAAAACAGGACGAACGGCGGATACCGGAGCTGCTTCAGCATAACCGGATATGCTGTGTCACAGATCGTGATATATGGTGTAGGTATATCCGTGATCAGCGGCTCCTCATGGCAGATCTCAGCCATAGCGATCCGGTTCCAGTCACCATTGTATCTGCATGCGTAATATGCCAGGATCTCTCTTTGTTCCATAAGACCTCCCGGAATATATATACGCTTAAGTCGGTAATGTTCCTCAGAAAAGTTTCTGCTGTGTATATGCTGCAGGGGCAAAGCTCCTGCGGTGGATCGGCGTAATGCCGTACTGTTCGATCGCCTGCATATGCTGCTTTGTACCGTATCCTTTATTCTTTGCAAAACCGTATTCCGGATACAGGAGATCATATTCCTTCATGAGCCTGTCCCTGTATACTTTGGCAAGGATCGATGCCGCAGCAATGCTGACACTTTTCTGATCACCTTTTACCAGTGAAATGCACGGCCTGTCAAGAGATAACGGCATCGCATCGGTCAGAACAATATCAGAAGGAAGCGTATTAGCGATCTCCGTCATGGAAAGCTGGTCCGCCCTGTATATGTTGTAACGGTCAATGATCTCAGGCGGAACAATATCGATGAACCAGTAAAGTGCATCTTCCATGATCACTTCAAACAGTTCATCACGCTTTTTCTCGCTGATCGCTTTCGAATCATAGATCTCAGGGTTTTCGTACCCCTGTTCAAACACAACACCGGCGACACTCAAAGGACCGGCCAGCGGTCCTCTGCCTGCCTCATCGATTCCGAGCACATACATATCCTTTGCCCAGTATTCGTGTTCATAATCATTCGGGCAGGTCTTCGTTCGCTTCATTCCGGCATCTCCAGTGTCAGTTTCCCGTACTTTGCTTTTCTCAGTTCGTGCAGGAACACGTCGGCTGCACGTTCAACATCCGGTTCACCGCCGGGTTTTACGAGATGTCTCTGCCTGGCGATCTGTTCCAGCATTGCATATTCATCTGTACCTTCGGGAGCTTCAAAGATCCCATCAAGCAGTCCCGGATACAGTTTCTGTATATCCTTTATTACATAAGCGGCGATCTCTGTTGTGTTGAGAATATCTTCATTGATCGAGCCGAGCGCTGCCAGCAGAACGCCTGTACGTTCATCATCAAACTTCGGCCACAGTACACCCGGTGTATCCAGAATATCAAGCTGATCAGAGGCGTGGATCCATGAAAGGCTTCTGGTAACACCCGGTTTATCAGCAGTCTTAGCCCTTGTTTTTGAAGCGATCAGATTGATCAGTGTACTCTTGCCGACATTTGGAATACCGCACGCCATAGCACGCATCGCCCGCGGTCTGATACCCCGGGCAATCATTTTGTCACGTTTCTTTTTCGTCAGTTCAAGACATTCATTGATGATCATCTGTCTGTTCCGCTTCTGCCCGACAAGATCACCATAAACAGCTTTCTGTCCTTCTTTACTGAGTGCTTTGACCCACGCTTCGCTGGCTGAGTCATCTGCCAGATCAGATTTTGACAAAACGATCAGCCGTGGTTTGTCACCGATCATTTTATCAAGCATCGGATTTCTGCTGGCATTGGGAATTCTTGCGTCCCTGATCTCGATCACCATGTCCACCTGTTTGAGCGCGTCCTGCATATCGCGGCGCGCTTTTTCCATGTGACCGGGATACCACTGTACCGCTACCATGATTTCAGCCCAAACCTGTCAAAAGGATACAGGATCAAAGCTCCGACACACTTGATCTGTTTCTTCTGAAACGGCCCGTAATAACGGGAATCTTTACTGTTGGGACGATTGTCACCCAGACAGTAATATTCATTCTCTCCCAGCGTGATCTCCTCTATATCAACCATGAAGACTCCGTTGTAGTTCCTGCAGTAATCTGTATCCAGGAAGCTTTCCCTGATTTCTTCTCCATTAACATAAAGAATTCCGCTTCTGTAAGATACTGTTTCCCCCGGAAGTCCTATTACACGTTTTACCAGATATTTGTTTTCTTTTTCCATATATATTACAGCAATATCAAAACGCTCGATCTGATCGAGCCTGACACTCAGGACATTGGACAGGCCGAATTCATCACTTTCCAGTGTCGGATACATGGAACTTCCATCGACTCTGATCGTCCGGATAAAGAAATTCACTGTAACTGTAACGATCAGAAAACTGATTCCCAGTGTCTTGACCCAGTCCAGCACTTCGTCTCCAACTGCTTTCCACACATTTTTGTTTTTGTTTTCCATATGTTGTTATATTAAAGCAAACGAAAATAAAAGAGAAGGATTTCCTTCTCTTTTTTCCCGAATTAACGATCTTCCTTGATACGCGCATTCTTAGCGGACAGACCCTTGAGGTATGTCAGCTTCGCACGACGGACCTTACCTTTACGTGCGACTTCAATGTGGTCAATGATAGGGCTGTGAACAGGGAATGTTCTCTGTACGCCTACACCGTTGGAAATCTTACGGACTGTAAATGTCTCGGAAATTCCACCGTTCTGACGTGCTACTACAACACCTTCATAAAGCTGAATACGGGATTTCTCACCTTCCTTGATACGGACAAATACTTTTACCGTATCGCCGGGTTTGAACTGCGGAACGTCAGCACGGAGCTGCTCTTTTGTGATCTTCTGTACGAGATCGAGTTTCATACTATTCCTCCTGTTATACATTGATCTGTCTGCTCATAGTCCCAAACCGGCCAGCGGAACAGAAGACGCGCATCTTTCAGCGCAATAATGATACTAACATAATCATGCATGTCCGTGCAAGATGATTTTACGGGTATAGTTGATAAAATTCGGTTTTTTCAGTGTTATGACGATAATTCTCAGCGCAGTGATCCTGAGGTGATCCAGCCATGTCTCACACAGGCATTCCATATTCCGTGATCGACATTTCTGTCTGTAACATAATCCGCTTTTTCCTTCAGCGCATCTACAGCATTTCCCATGGCAATGCACGTCCATACCGGATCAAACATGACAAGATCATTGGTATCATCTCCAAAAACGACAACATCATGTATATCCCCGCTGACTGCCTTCATCATGCGCAGGATACCTTCTTTCTTCGCATCATACTGGAAAACTACATATTCTCTGTGCAGTCTGAGATGACCCAGCTCATTGATCCATTCAGGTTCTGTTTCTCTCCTGCATGCCAGGTAGATCTTCAGGATATCCCTGTTCTGAAGATCCATATCCGGTTTATAGTGATACGAAGTCAGTTCCCTGCGGAAACCTGCCTGCTCCAGAAAACGATAATCCTTCATATATACATCATCGCTGTCCTCCAGCATAACGATGTATCCTAGTCCTTCTTCTTCCGCATGATGGATGACGGACAGTGCTGCAGCATGATCCAGCGGTTTATTGCTCAGCAGTTCCCCGTTCAGTACCAGACCACCGCCTCCGCAGCATACAACGTTGTCAATGCCTATATTCTTTGCAAACTTCTTTGTTTTGTACCAGGCCCTGCCTGTGGCGATCGCTGTGAAGTGCCCTTCTGCCTGCAGTTGTTCAACTGCTTCTTTTGCGGAGGGAACGATCCTGTGCGTACTGTTGTCGGTCAGAGTACCGTCAATATCAAAAAAGAAATACTTACGCTTCATGCACGTTTACCTTTTCAGCATGGAACAGACCATCTCTTTGTTCTACACGAATGATAAAATCAAATTTATCGTAATCGATGCACATACCGAAATCATCCTGCGGGAATACATCATTCTGAAGCGGATCAAAGAATTTCTTTCCTTCTGTATACCTCAGATCATGTGCCTGCTGTGCAATGTCCTCAAGGGGATGCCCTTCGATCATAGATTTGATGTATTCCGCACAGAGCTCATCCTCTTCTGTATTGCGAAGACCTTCCCATCCCATGCATACAAGCGATACATGTTCAGGTTTCTTCCGGATGATCCAGTCTGCTATGGCCTTTGCATTGACCAGGCTCCCGGTCAGTATTTCATCTGCACCGGATGCATGGGCAATACCCTGCGTACCTGCGCTGGTCGTATGTACGACGATATGTCCTTTGATCTTTTCAGGATCGACTGTTGAGGGAGAATTTCCGAAATCAAATCCCGGAAGGATCTTCCCGTGCCGTTCGCCGATCAGAACATAATCCGGATTTTCTTCTTTCAGTCTGTAAGCTGTTTCCAGATCACCTACGGGAATGACCTCCTCCGCTCCCCACGCAAACAGATAAGCTTCCAGCGTAAAAGCGCGGAATACATCAATGATCACGGTCAGTCCTTCTGCCTGATCAGCACCTTCCAGCATATGAAGTACTTTGATCGTCATTCGTAATCCTCCTCATCGTATTGGCCTTTCAGCTTTTTATAACGCTTCTGTAATATCTCTGCTTTGCGTTTGTAAGCGGCACGGTCGATCAGAAACAGAGAGATTCCGACGATACCGAATATATAATGTCCAAAAACATCAGTGAACGAACGGAATGAAATACTTCCGGTACTGATGGAATAAGCATCTATAGCAAACTGTATGACGATTACGATAATTCCTGTAACTGCCAGCATACAACCTCCTAAACATGCTATATTTTAGCGCAGGTTGGCCGGAACGAAAAGTATGCCGTGTTTTCACCTCATGTCATATAATTAAAGCAGGAGAAAAACAGATATGGAACAAGTAACAATTGCGTATACCGTCAAAGGCAGCGGACGTCCCCTGATTCTGCTTCATGGCAATTCAGAAGATCATACGATCTTTAAAGAAGCGGCTGATGTGCTGGCCAATTATTTCACCGTCTATACACCTGACAGCAGATGCCATGGACAGAGTACAGATACAGCAGAACTGCATTACAGGGACATGGCAGATGATATGATCCGGTTCATGGAACGGCTGGACCTTCAGGATGTCATCTTCACAGGTTTCAGTGACGGCGGGATCGTAGGACTGATCGCGGCAGCTAAGTCAGACAGGATCACATCTCTCATCACCTGCGGTGCCAATGTCACGCCTTATGGTGTTGTAGCATGGTTGCGGCTGATGATCCAGGCAATCTACGCCGCAACAAAAGACAAGAAGATGGGACTGATGCTGAAAGAACCTGATATTACGGATGAAGAACTACGGTCGATCACGGCAAAAACACTTGTTTGTGCCGGCAGCAAAGATCTTGTGAAACTGTCGGAAACAGAACATATCGCAGCTGTTGTTCCCAACGCTAAGATCCTGATACTGCCGGATGAAACGCATACAAGCTATACGGTCCACAGCACGAAACTGGCTGATATCATTCTGAACTTTGTTCTTTGAGCAAATTAAATCCTGAGGCATTACATCACAATGTCTCAGGATATTTTTTATTTTTTGCTGATCTTTGCCCAGAGTTCATCACTGAGCTTTTCATTAAGCGGACGTTCCAGCAGTTCCGGTTCTTCCAGGAACAGCTGCATCATCTTAATGGATTTGGAGAAATAATAGCCGTCTGCGATACGTTCATCGATCGTGAATCCAAGTTCTACACCATCCTTGAATACGAGCTGTTCGTTTTCGAAGAACGGTAGTTTTCCGTATTCACCAACAACAACGAAGATCGATGTTGTTCCCCAGTTTGTCAGGTGATGATATCCGGTCGGAAGTCCGATGGAACCAAGGTTTGCCAGTACTACTGATGCATGGTACGGATCTGTTTCAACCAGTGCTTTGGGAACCATCCCCTTCTTTTCCAGCCAGCAGACAGCTTTGAGTGCTGTTGATGAAACAACTTTAGGAAGTGCATTGAACTTATCCATGAAACCGCTGGATTCATCTCTGTATTCTTTGTTCTTCAGTTTGAGCAGCTGACGTCTCAGTTCATTATGGACATCATCGATCGTCCATTCCGGTTTCGAGTGTACAAAGCAGAGAACTTCTCCGCCGTCATCACTGAATTCCTGTTTGACGGTAAAAGCAGCGGTCACTTCATTTCTTCTGTACATCTTGCAGTTATGAATGAACAGTGACAATTTGGAACGAAGTGTGATCGTCTTCAGCATTGCCGTGACGATGCACTGATACTGGTTATATTTATAATCCGGATTGGTGCTGTTCTTTTTTTCAATATAGTTGTTCAGGTTCGTAAGATCGATCTTGAACGTAAAGAATGCCATGTTGTCACATCTGTCCGGGTAAATAAACGGCATGATGTAATGCATGGAATCAAGTTTTTTAATATATGTTGCGTCAAATCTGTCTCTCATAAATTAAAACCTCACCGTGCCATTATATGTTTTTTTCATTTATTTGTCCGCTTTTTTTACATCATAAACAAAACAAATCGGTATGTTTTTCTAGCATACCGACTGTTGTCATTTCATTCCGCGCGGAATGATCCTGCATGGCTGTACCTCAAATCTGTCCAGCTGATACAGACTGTTCAGCTTTTTGATGTACAGTTCCGCCTCATAATCGTCCTCAAAGATCTCACTCACCGAATGGAATTCTTTATCATAGATCGCATAATAAACCGGCTGATATTGGACCGGATCGTTTTTCACGATACCGCGTGCATCGCTTCAGCAATCTGAATGCTGAGTTTGTGATACCACAACGATACGATCCGCGGATCAAGGCGCGCATAAACTGCTGTGCGTTCTGCCGGATCATGCCAAAGATAGCCTGAACGGATCGCCGCTTTCTGTTCTGTGCTGAGGGAAGACTCGGCCAACGTGCGGTCAATTGTTTTCTGGATCAGCCTGGATTTCCCCGGATCCTTTGGTGCCTGATATACCATGTCTTTCCTCCTGAAGCTGCCTGATATGTTCTGACTGCCTGTACCAGTATAACACGGTATCCGCGCGCAGACCGGTACGGCTCATACAATCGGGAACTGTCCTTTCCTTCACCATGCAGTCTAACATACAAACACATTCTTCGGGTGTGAGATCATAATCATTGTGTTTAAACGGATCGATTGACTGAAGCCAGATCTGACTGGCAGGAACTGAACTGTTGAAATGCAGTGCCATATTGATCACCTCCGAAATGATCATATGACTTATCGTCAGCAACGCAGTACATGATATGGTACACCGCATCAATTAATTCCGACAGCATTTTGATTCGGCAGATTCCTGGTTCTTATTTCCTGAGCCTGCCAGAGATTGACAAACAGTCCGTCAATTTTTCCAGCGCTGCTGTAATATTGCTTCATTTATTCGGGTAATACCGAAATTCTGTTTTTATGTATTTGCAAATATGAAATACTGCTTTCACAAGGAGGTCATATTACTATGACAAGAAGATTTGATCCACTCAAGGAACAGGAAATCTGCAGGAAATTCGTCAACGAACAATATTGCAGGTTTCTCGGAAAGACTTATCGGACAACGAAAACAATAATGGAACTGGAATGCAGTCCCGAAATCATCAGAGAGTTGGAAAACATCATAGAATACGATGAAGAGATGGTCGATAGAATTGATCAGGATCTGCCGAAGTTCCCCGAGGAAATGCAGATGATCATCCGTAAAGAATTTATTGAGAACAGTCCTGAGGGATGGTATGAAGAACTTTTTTCTAAAAGGAAGTATCTCAGGCTGAAAGAGAAAGCTGTAGAACAGTTCTCAGACTGCTTTGCTCCGAAATAATCACTGATATTGTACAGCATGATGAAAATATCAAACTATGATCACGCCCCTATACAGTTTGCCGTAAGAATCGTATAAAATAAAACTGTCATAAGGAGATAAAAATCATGGTAAAACATATCATTCTGTGGACACTGAAAGACAGCCTGAGTGCCGAAGAAAAAGAAGCTGCAAAAAAAGAGATCAAGGAAGGACTTGAGGGCCTGAAAGGCAGGATCGAAGGACTCACTGACATCCATGTCTATACAGACGCTCTGGCATCCTCCAATACGGACGTTATGCTTGAATCCGTTCATACGGACCGTGACGCACTTGCTTTCTATGCTAACCATCCTCTGCATGTAGATGTTAAGGACAATATTATTGTTCCGAAAGTTTCAGGCAGATATGCTTTCGATTTTGACTGCTGAGAACTGATCAGAAAAATGAACCGCAATTCAAATCATCAATCAGAACTGCGGTTCTTTTTTCGTTTATTTGATAGACTCTGCTGCCTTGTTGAGTGCAGTCACTGCATTCAATGTACGGGGATAGCCGACATACGGCATGATCTGCGAGATCACGCTCATCATGAATGCGTGGTCATTACCATTCTTCAGATTTGCCTGCGCATGTGCAGTCAGCTGCGGTTCTACGCCGCCCTGAGCAGCCAGATAGCAGAACGTGATCATTTCACGCTGCTTCAGCTCAAGGCCTGTCCTTGTGTAATAATCTCCGAAACAGTTATCAGCCAGCCATTTGGAAATATGGCTTGTTTTATAACGCCCTCTCATCTGAGGTCCGAACAGTATTACCTGCAGATCCTCCCCTGCCTGAAGCCTTGTCTCAAGTGTCGTTGTGGACTGTGCCTCCAACGGCAGTTCATAGCCATGTGCCATAAAGATCTCATTCATTGCAGGTACAAAAGGATAAACCCTTCCCATTCCCAGATAATCGACAGCCTGGTAAACAACTTCTCTGATGGCAACTGCGGGAACGCCTTCATTCAAAGCACGCGGCAGAACATTTTTGAACTCATCGATACCCTGGCATCCAAGCAGTGCCGCAAGTATACAGAGATATCTGTTTTCTGTATCCAGCGTAAATCCTTCTTCGTTTATGACTTCATCAAATGCGAAATGTTCAATGATGCTCAATAATTCCGGATCGGTCTTTTTCAGGTCCATTGTATAATACTCCTGAAATAATCATAAACGATTCTCAGTTGTTTTATGCCGTTTTTTTGTCTACTTCGTGGATCCATTTTCCGCTCAGCAGACGGTTGATGCACCAGATGCTCTTGATGATCAGGTCAAGTTTGAGGCAGATCATTGTCAGCCATGCCGGCCAGTGCAGAACAAGACCTGCAAGTGCACCGATAGGGATCGATACTGCCCAAAGGAACAGAACATCAGCTTTCATCAGGAACTTCGTATCTCCGCCGCCTCGCAGTACGCCTTTTGTCATAACAGACTGGATGCACTGGAAGAATACGATGAATACATGAGCCATCATCAACTGTTTTGTGATGATAATTGTATCAGGAGTAAGATTATACATTTTCATGGAAAGCGGTCCGAATATTCCGACCATCAATGCTGTAAATGCACCCATGATCACTGACAGCAGATAGAACGTTTCGCCTTGCTGCAGGGCTCTTTCCTTGTCTCCCGCACCGATCGTCTGACCGACAATGATGCCTGAAGCATTGGATACACCCTGGATGATAACAGTGCAGAGACGTTCAATGACCATGCAGATCGCATTCGCAGCAACCACTGCTGCACCCATATGTCCAAGGACTACTGATACAACGTTGTTTCCCAAACCCAGCATTCCGTCAGACAGCAGTACCGGAGCTCCGAGGCGGAAGTAATTCGCAAAGAACTCTCCGGAAGGATTGTGTTTGAGATCTTTTACACGCAGGCCAAGCGTCTGATCTTTGTGCAGAATATACCAGAATGTCACAGCGAATTCTGAAAGTCTTGCCAACAGTGTACCGAGTGCAGCGCCCGCGATCTCCATTCTTGGCGCACCTAATTTACCGAAGATGAACATCCAGTTAAAGAACAGGTTGAAGAAAAATGATACGATCGACACATAGAGACCAAGTCTAGGCTTACCGACTGAGCGCATCAGCTGTGCACCAACAAGGCTGGTACCGTGGATAAAGAATACGAATGTCGTGATCCTCAGATATTTGATTCCATATTCGATGACCTGCGGTTCACTGGTGTAGATAGTCATGATCTGACGCGGGAACAGCCAGGTCAGCAAAGCGAAGAAGAGACTTATGCCTGCGGCTAGGCGGAAAGCCATATTGAATGTTTCCCTTGTCTTTTCTTTGTTTCCCCCGCCCCAGTATTGTGCGGAAAGCACGCTGGAGCCGCCGATGATACCCATGCAGAAAATGGTAAAGAAGTTATAGTACTGGTTGGCAAGACTTGATGCACTCAGCTGCATTTCTCCGAACGAACCAAGCATCATCGTATCCAGCATGTTGACACCCATGTTGATCGCCTGCTGAATTGCGACCGGTAGCATGATCACCAATACTCTCCGGTAAAAACCCGGATCTTTTATAATTGATACTTTTCTCATACACGTTTCCTCATTTTACGCATTTATTTTATTGCACTTTACAACTATTGTAAACCGCAATCAATTTATGTTATATAAAAGATATTTTTATTTTTGAATATCAGGCAATCAAAAAGATACGTCTGAGAGGTACGGACGTATCTTTGAACAAATGAATTAATGTCAGGCTGGTCTAAATATGCAGCAGCGTTGTTGCAAATTCGAAGTAGATCAGCAGTGAGATCGCATCAACGATCGTTGTGATGAACGGAGATGCCATAACTGCAGGGTCAAATCCAAGTCCCTTTGCAAAGATAGGCAGTGTGCATCCGACCAGTTTCGCTGCAAATACCGTGAATACCAGTGTCAGGCAGATGACCAGCGCAACAGCTACGGTGATCGGGTTATGGAACAGCATTCTGTCAACAAGCATCAGTTTTGCGAAGTTGCACGCCGCAAGGATTGCACCGACGATCACCGCAACACGCATCTCCTTCCAGACGACCTTTCCGATATCCTTCATGGAGATCTCATCCAGTGAGATACCACGGATGATCGTAACACTTGCCTGCGAGCCGGAGTTTCCGCCTGTATCCATCAGCATCGGAATATATGCAGTCAGGATCGTAACAGATGCAAGTGCGTCTTCAAACGATGAAATGATCTGTCCGGTAAATGTTGCGGATACCATCAGCAGCAGGAGCCAGGGAATACGTGATTTGACTGTTTCTATGACACTTGTATTGAGGTACGGCTTATAGGACGGTGAGATAGCTGCCATACGTTCGATATCTTCGGTAGTCTCTTCAACCAGGACGTCGAGAGCATCGTCGATCGTAACGATACCGACAAGTCGGTTTTCCTTGTCAACGACCGGCATGGTCAGGAAGTCGTACTTTTCGAATTTACGTGCTGTCATTTCCTGGTCATCCAGGGTCGAAGCTGAGATCACAGCTGTATCCATGATCTCTTCCATTGTGTCATTTTCATCTGACAGAAGTACTGTACGGATCGAAACAAACCCAATCAGATGCCTGTCCGCATCAACGACATACATAACGTTGATGGTTTCCATGTCCTGTCCGACACGGCGGATCTTTTTCAATGCATCTTCAACTGTCATCGTGCTCTTGAGATCGATATACTCGGTCGTCATGATCGATCCGGTCGAATCTTCCGGATACTGCAGAATGTTGTTGATATCTCTTCTTGTTTCAGGATCAGCTGTTGAAAGGATGCGCTTAACGACATTCGCAGGCATCTCTTCAATAATATCTACAGCATCGTCCAGGTAGAGCTCATCAATGACTTCTTTCAGTTCGGCTTTTGAGAAGCCTTTGATCAGCTTTTCCTGAGAATCATTTTCCAGTTCGACAAACACTTCTGCTGCAAGTTCTTTTGGAAGCAGACGGAACACGACCGGGATCGTATCTTCAGGCAGTGTTTCCATGATGTACGCAATATCGATCGGTTCCAGTTCGACAATTGCCTTTCTTGCGAGTACATATTTTTTCTCATTCAGATAAGACTCCATCCGTTCGATGAGTTCTTCAAGTCTCTCTTTCTGAAAAGTCATACTCCACCTCCTGTTTTATTAATCGATACTGATCACCCTTGTTTCGTCAAATCTGTTCATGACCTCGTCAAGAGTTGTTTCATCCATGGTAGACGCAACCGCATTTGCCATGGCTCCGGCCCATCTGAGTGCATCAGCTGGTTCAACCCCCTGGGTACGTTTGCCGATATAGGCCGCAAGAAGCGCATCTCCAGCGCCGACTTTATTGACCGGGCGGCACTTGGGCTGACTCAGACAGTACATCTGGTCTCCAAGCATAAGCGCTGCATCACTGCTGTCGATCGTCAGCAGAATATTCGGCAGTCCTGCTTCACGTATTTTTTCAAGTGCTTCTTTGATATTCTCCGCATTGACATCCATGTTCAGCAGCACACCAAGTTCCTTTTCGGTCAGTCTGACAAGCTGAGGTCTGCAGTCACGAAGCTGCTGCAAAGAAAGCTGGACCGAATCCAAAACAACTGTAGTCCCGCGTTCATGCAGTTCTTCGCACAGTTCCTGGACAAGCATTGCATTGAAACCGCGGATCAGGGAACCGCAGATCAGCACAGTATCATCCTTTGAGGTTTCTTCAAACGCACGCAGGATATCATTGCGGATGAATTCATCCGCATACGGACCTTCGCCATTGACTTCGGTCAATTCTCCTTCGGAGAACATCTTGAGGTTTACGCGGTTATTCCCGTGCGCTTTGACAGGTACAAGACGGATATACGGATAGTCTTTGAACGTATCCTGAATATAGGCGCCTGTAAAGCCTGCCAATACAGCCACCGCATAGGACGGTATTGACATGATGCTGAGATCTCTCGATGCATTCAGACCTTTTCCGGCAGCTTTGAAGCGTTCATTCTTTCCTCTGTTAACGCTGTTCTGTTTCAATTCACCGGCTGTTTCCATGTAATAGTCAACAGCGGGATTCAATGTCAATGTATAAATCATAATCCATCCTCATTTCCGAATTGTTCCAAACATTTACGATATGTTTCAATGGCGTGATCACACCATGCATCAAATTCCGGATCTTCCTGCTTAAGTTCCGGATGAGCGTCCATATATTCCAGATACATCCGGACACCGTCCTTCATGGAAATTCTGAAATCAGTTTTTCCGATCACACTTTCAAGTTTTGACAGATCAAAGATACTTGAGTAATACTTATCCCCTCTGATCGACTGATCAAATCCGTATTTTTTAGATAATGACAGCATTTCTGTTGGTATATGGACGATATGGACTTCCTTTCCCATCGCTTCACCCAGTGCACGATACAGGTTGTTCCATGTATATGGCTCCGGGTTGACGATCAGATATGTTTCCCCGATCGTTTTTTCATTGCCGATCAATCCGATAAAATTACGGGCAAAATCATCTGCATGCGTACCTGCCCATACTCCTTCACCATCTCCGTGCACGATCACTTCTTTATCCCGCATGATCCTGGAAATGACAGGCCAGTAACCGCCCGGCTTTACACTGAGCGGGATCCTGTGATCAGAATATGTCTGTGTGGGGCGTACGATCGTTACCGGGAATCCGTGTTCGCGATATTCCTGCATCAGATATGCTTCACATTCTGCTTTGGCGGCACCATATGCGGAGTATTCATTGCCCAACGGCATTGTTTCATCCACATTGACTGTCGTGTCGTGATTCAGCGCAACATTTGTGCTGATAAAAATAAACTGAGAGACCCTTCCTGAAAACAGACGTACCATCATCTCAGCCTGCGATCTTTTATACAGGATGAAGTTGATGACCGTATCAAAGGAATATCCTTCCAGCAGTTTCTTCAGGCCTTCCTCATCATTAGCGTCACCGATCAGTCTGTGAACATGACTGCCCAGTGTATCGGGGCGTTTCCCTCTGTTGAGCATATAAAGCTCAGAATCCGGATCTTCCGACAGGAAACGTGCGATCGGTGAAGAGATCGTGCCTGTACCGCCGATCAACAGAATTTTCTTCATAATGCACCTCTTTGACATTACCTATTGTAAACCATGTTGAAAAGCAAAAAAATAAAAACATGAAGGAGAAATGCTTCCGTCATGTTCTTATATACAGGATCAGAATTGTGTTTTGTCTGCAGCTGCTGTGATCAGTGCAAGATCATCATCGCTGATTTCAAGATCCAGCACCTTCACTGTATCGGCCATTGTCTCCCTACGGCGGAATCCCGTCAGCAGATTGAGGTCTTCATACTGCTTCAGTGTCCATGCCTGGACCAGGTTAGCCATTGAGCATCCGTATTTACCGCAAAGAGGCTCCAGTTCATCAAACAGAGCGAGTACCGCACTGCGCATCGGCTCTTTACTCCAGACACGGGTCGAACGTACATCCCCTTCCGGCCATTTTGTTTCTACGATCTTCCGTCCGGTCAGACCGCCCTCTTCCAGGATGCCGTATGCCTGGAACATTGCACCGTATTCCCTGCATGCATCAAAGTATTTGCGCTGGTTCTGTGACAGCAGGCTGAATTTTACCTGTACCCCTGCAACAATACCGTATTTTGAGTATTCTTTCAGGTCATCAGGTGTGCTGTTAGACAGGAAGACTGTGCGGATCTTTCCTTCTTTGATCAGTTCCTGCAGTTCGTTCATCGTTTCCTCAGGACTGACAACGGAAGACATACGGTGTACTACCATGGAATCGATGCAGTCCAGATCCATACGCATCAGGGAGTCTTCTACATCCTTCCGGATAGCGGATGCATGATGGTCCTTCATCACGGTATATCCGTCTCTGACATATTCGAATTCTCCGCCTTCATTGCGCCAGTTCAGCGAGCACTTTGTCTGAACGATGAAGCGGTCTCTTCTTCCCTTCAGCGCTTTGCCGAGGATCATCTCACTTGTACCGATTCCGTATACCGGAGCAGTGTCTATGTAATTAATGCCAAGGTCTGAAGCATAATCCAGTAATTCACCTGTTTCTTTAACATTTACTGACATGTCACTCCAGACGTTGCCGCCGCCAAGGCCCCATGCACCGAATGACACACGAGACACTTTGATTTCAGTTTTTCCGAGATTCTGATATTTCATATTGCCTCCTAATCCAGAATGACGATCCTTCCTTCAACCCGCGCGTTCAGTCCCTGATGGACTGACAGATATTCCTCAATGATATTGTTGACCGAAGTAGCAACCACTCGCGGCCGCATGTTGGCTTTGACCTCTTCAAGCGGCACATTGAAGAATTCATCGAAATTATTGTAGTGATAATTCTGTATTGCGATCAGATAGAATCTGTCATCTTCAAACGGTTCCCCGTGGAAACTCAGTTCTTCGATCGTATGTGTTGATTTGCGGTAAACGATCCGGACGCCCTTGGAGTACTGATAGAACTCCGTATGGCCTTCCCAGGCTTCGTCACGGAAGATAAACTGTATCATTCTGCGGAATTGTGCGCCTGTTACTTTCAGCATCCACAGCTTATCATCAAAGGGAGTATTCTCCAGCATGTCCTGATATTCCACGATCGGTCCCATGACTTCCTTGCGGATCGCTCCGGAACCGAACATCATGATGTCAAATGAACTTTCATCCTGCATAATGTCGGCATACAGGTTACCCATTTCGGTCTCCTGGATCCTTGAAGGATGATGCAGCGGTCTTACAAATTTCGTGACCACCCTTTTGTATTTAGCATCTGTCACGGATTGGAATGTTGCGATCATATCATCCATAAGCCTGTCTTTCCGACAGGTTCTTTCATCGATATGAACTGCCTGCCAGTTGCATCGCGTGAGCTTATGGGCTTCTTTGTCATATTCCAGATCGAATCTTCCGATCAGTCCGGTACCCCAGCCTGCCTGAACGATGGGAATATTGTTAACAACTTCCATATCATCCATGAATGTATGGGAATGACCGCCGATGATCAGGTCAACGCCGCATCCCGGATCCAGCAGTTTTGCCAGTTCGCGGTCCTTTTCAATTCCGATATGCGTCAGCAGTACTGTCAGATCGGTATCGCTGGTGCGGTAGTTATCACAGATAATGCTGACCTGGCGGGCTGCTTCTTCAATGTCGATGTACGTTCCGATAACACGTTCGGTCCTGGCTGTGGCCAGAACTTCTTCCGTCAGGATGCCGATAAACAGGATCCTGAGCCCTCCCGTTTCATAATTGAGATAAGGCTTAAACAGTCTGGTGTTGCTGACGGTAACGAACAGATTAGCATTGATAATAGGAAAACGCGCACATTTCTCAAGAAACAACAGATGTGCGATTCCGTAGTCCACCTCGTGATTGCCGACTGTCGTGACATCCGGCGACAGAATATTCATCAGTTCGATCGTAGACAGTCCAAGATATTCCGAATCTATGATAGAGCCTCTGAACATATCACCGGCTACAGCATAGATGACGTTTTCTTCCTCACGCCGAACTTTTTTGACATAGCCGCTCAGGCGGCTGATACCTCCGATCTCGTGTCCGTCCATATGCTCCGGCAGGAATCTGCCGTGCAGGTCGTTGGAATGAAGAAGTGTCAGTTTCCTGATATCGGCCATATTACCCTCCTTTTCTGTTCGTTATGATTGCGTTCCTCCTGTCAGAACGACGCTCCTGTAATAGAACAGGCTTCCGATGGCACAGATGCACAGAGGCACAGCAACGATGAGAACCAATGCAACGGCAAACGATGTTTTCATTGCACCGGCAGATACAAGAGAAATATAAATATTGACGAGATAGATCATAGAGATCAGCAGTACAGACCCGTAATAGCCGAAAATTTCTTTTCGTG
The DNA here is from genome assembly GCA_017432325.1 of Solobacterium sp. Taxonomy (GTDB): domain Bacteria; phylum Bacillota_I; class Bacilli_A; order Erysipelotrichales; family Erysipelotrichaceae; genus Bulleidia. The sequence continues at coordinate 67,429 of JAFRJJ010000089.1, forward strand.
TGATGCTTTTCAATTGTTTCAGTGTATATCCGATCCGTGCCAGAGACGCAAAGTGGCGTTTCCGTTCGGAAAGTTCGGTAGAATAGCGGAACATCAGCGCCATTGCCTGAAGAACACTCAGAAACACATAGGACATCGTGATCATGACTCTGACCATTGGATTGTCCTGGTTGGTTACCAAGATCGACGCCATGATGATGACAGATACCAAAAGCAGATACATAGCGAATTTCATGACCTGAAGATCTTCCCTGACAAAGCCGAGATATGCCATTCGTTTTGGCTCTGACTTTCCTGCAGAGATCATTTTCGTGATGATCGGACGTATGATCCATCTCAGGATTCCGTTAAATCCAACCATGCCGATGCAGGAAAACAGGACGATCGAAGCACGGTTCACATAGAATGTGTAGACCGGTACCAGGAAGAGGAACAGCCAGAATATCTGGCGCATCCAGTTCGGGATCGATTTGAGATAGAACATGGACCCCTTCTCACCTTTTGAAGCATTTCTCTGATTGATCAGGGAAGCAGCTGAATTCAGATAAGTAAAGCTAAGATTCATGACAACGATCCAGCCTATTATGAACGCAAGGATCACATATGTATAAAGCTCTCCCCGGGGAACCGGTTCAATGATATGAGTACTGCCCGGCAGAACAGAAGCAACGATCATATTCAGTGGCGTCATCAGGAATCTTGCGATAAGGACACCGGATGGAATCGCCAGCAGCATCAGCAGGCTTGTCTGGATCAGCAGATAACCTACAATATGGATATATGTAGCACCGGATACAAGACGCACTGCCAGATCTTTGGATTTGTTTTTGACATAATAGTCATTAGCAAAGAAGATATCGGCACAGCAGATCAGTACTGAGATCAGCGTCACGATCGTAATAATATTGTCAGATGATTCGCCGAGTGACATACCGATCGATTCATGCATTGCGATGTTGAAATACAGATACATAAATGCAGTCGTCAGCATCAAAGTGAGCCAATAAAAGAAAGCTCGTGATTTATCGTGATTCAGTGATCTCATTGCTTCTTTAAAAATCATAATGTATCCTGCCTTTTTCATAAGAATAACATGAAGAAATGATTCAGGAAAATATAAAGCCGCAATTCTGCGGCTTAGTGATTATTACTTTGACACAACTTTGCAGCTGCCAGCTTTTACTGAAACAGTTTCCAGAGGTGTGATGAACTCAAGGTCCTCGACTCCGGTGTTTTCCAGATAAACAGCATCAAAGTCTTTATCCCAGGAGAAGAATTCGATCTTCCCGTATTCAGGATAATATGCAAAGTGCGTTCCGGGAATCGTCCCGTCGATCAGGACGGTATCTTTATACGTACCAGGCCTGACGGTATAAGAATCCGTATAGATATAGTTATTTGCCTTTTTGACCAGCATTGCAAGGTAATAATAGGCACTTTGATGGGAAAACCGCAGTACCGCGGCATTCTGAACAGCCGGATCGATAAGACTGATCATCTCAGCTTTTTCCTGTTCCCTTCTTTCATCTACAGCACCTTCTGTCCATCGCGAAATATCCAGCGCTTCCTCTTTTCCCTGCAGATATTCAACCGGGATCACATTTGTATCGATTCCCTCAACCTGACGATGGTATGCATACGGAAGTTCATATACCGAATGCTTTGTTTTGATCACAAGCCTGTCAGCCAGATATGTGATCTCATTGACGCCGGTCGTAACGATTGATTTGCCGTCTTCTATCTTTTCGCTGTAATAAACATCTCCGTGCCCGCACAGTACACCGTCTACAGTTGACAGAAACCAGTTCCTAAGTTCAGCCATCTCACTCACCTCTACCGTGTCATATTACAGCATACGCAAAGATCGTGCAAACACGTCGTATACTTCTTTTTTATTTTTGCGTTTTTGTTTATACTTGAACCATAACAAGGAGGGGGTTATGCCTGAAATCGTACTTGAAGCAAAGAACCTGAAAAAGGTATACAACTATGGAACCGAAAATGCATTTGAAGCCCTGCATGACATCAATTTTCAGGTATATGAAGGTGAATTTATTGGCATCATGGGTCCCAGCGGATCCGGGAAGTCCACATTCATCAACAATATTTCCACGATTGACATGCCTACCAGCGGTACCGTTATGATCAACGGTACATCTGTGAAGACCATGTCCGCCAACCAGATCGGTCATTTCCGTTATGAAAACCTCGGTTTTATTTTCCAGGATTTCAACCTTCTCGATACACATACGATGTTTGAAAACATTGCCATGCCCCTTTCGCTTGCTCACGTTGAAAAAAGCGTGATCAGGTCAAGAGTTGAAGAACTGGCTGAACATATGCAGATCTCGCATCTGCTGAATAAATTCCCCAATGAGTGCTCAGGCGGACAAAGACAGCGTGCTGCGATCTGCAGAGCACTGGTCAATAATCCGCGTATCATCGTAGCCGATGAACCGACCGGCAACCTGGACTCTGTCAACTCGGCCGAGCTGATGAAGATCTTCCAGGATCTGAACGAAAACAGCGGTGTCACGATCGTCATGGTATCACATGACCCTCTGATCACATCCTATTCCTCCCGTCTGATCTACATCAAAGACGGCAACATTGAATCGATTTTGGAAAAAGGTGATCTCAGTCAGGATGAATACTTCAAGATGATCGTTGATATCAACTCGGCTGAATCCAGAGAGATCCTCCAGCAATGATTTTCAGAGATGCTTTACGATCCTTGAAAAAGGATATCGGAAGAGCATTTTTCTACTGGCTTACATTTGTACTGACAACCATATTCATCTTCCTGTTTCTGAATATCGCAATGTCGGAAGCTGTTGGTGTCACGTTTGTTCATACAGCAAATACGGATATTTCTACGAATGTCTCGCTGATCCTGATCGTGATCTGCATTGTCGAGATCATATTTGCGAATGACTTCTACGTCCGTTCAAAAGCCAGGGATCTTGCTGTCAGGCTTGTCTGTGGAGCTACCTATCTGCAGCTTGCTGAATATCTTCTGATACAGACATTTATACTCTTGGCGATCGCAATACCGGTCGGCATTATATCGTCGCTTGCTCTGATCCCCATAATCAATACGGTACTGCATACTGTCATACAGACTGCCTTTACCGTAACGATCGTACCGAAAGCAGTAATCATTACTGCAGGCATCCTGATCGGAGTCATATTCTGGGCAACCTTTCTGAATCTCGGTTTTGCTTACAGAAATACCGCTGCCGGCATGCTGAATGAATCATCTATCAAGTATGACTCTTCATCCATCCTGCCGATGGGAAATTCCAATCAGAGATTGTCACAAATAATCGCTGTGCTGATGCTGGTTATTCCCATATTCCTGTTCTTCTGGAATCCGGATGCTTCGATCATTTCCGCATTTATCGGTATTGCCGGTATATCAGGGTGTCTCACAAAAGTCATCAATCCGGCACTGACCAATTATGTTGATAACAGAAAACCGGATCATCCGTTTATCCTGACAGGTGTCGGATTCATCAGGACTGATATACAGATCCTGAAATGGAATATCCTGCTTCTTCTGATCACAGTCATCTTTCTTGTATCTGTACTGATCACAGCTACTGAAGCTCAGGAAACGATACTTGTGCTTCTATCGTACATCGTCATGAACATTCTTCTCTCTCTGGCGATCATGTTCCGTTATTCAACGGAACTGCAGAGCAGGTTCAAATATTTCCGTTCTCTTGAGCAGATTGGATTTATGCACGAAGATCAGGAAAAGATCATACGGATCGAAGTTGCGGGACTCTACGGAATCGTTCTGCTGACCATTCTGATCTATATTGGAAGTCTGATGCTGTCATTGATCATGGCAGGCCGGATAGCTCCGCAGAATGCCGCAATACTGATCCTGTTCTTCATCATACCGTTTGTATTATGCGGTATCTTCTCACAGCACTATTATCGCAAAGCTGTACTTATCCACAGCCGGGGCGAGGGTCAGGCCTCGACCCGGTAAGCCAAAATACCAGAAACTCTATACGGGAAACCTCTGTCACCGGCTGTAATTGAATACATTCCCGATAAAGTTTCACTTCCTGCTTCATCGACAGATAACTGCACTGCTTTCGGCAATGCCCGACATAGCTGTCTCCGCAGGCTTGAGTTTGTAAGACTGACCGATTTCGATGTTCCCTCACCGTATGGTCAGTCTTTTTCTTTTGTTTACGTGATCCCTAAGATCCGTA
>JAFRJJ010000090.1 GCA_017432325.1 Solobacterium sp.
ACAGTTGTCATCGGAGAGATCCGGAATATCCGTAAAGGAAAGAATCTCGGAGACAGTGTAAACCTGAAACTGCACAGTCTGCCCTATGCAAAGATTTATGGAATGCTGGAATACAAACTGCAGATATACGGGATCAGAATGGTTCGGCAGAATGAAGCATACAGCAGCCAGTGCGGACCGCATACAGAAAGAGTATGTGCAGAAGAAGCGGTAAAGAAAAACAGGATAAAGAGAGGATTGTATCAGGAAGGCCAGGACATATACAATGCGGATGCGCTTGGTGCATACAACATTCTGAAAAAGTATCTGTATGAGAATCAGATCGATGTATATATATCTGTAGCAGGCTTGTCCTCGACAGTGGTGATACAGGCAGCTGTGTAGTATCTGCGATATGCAGATACAGCAGTAAAGGTGTCATGGACGCACCCGGGAGCTGCACAGCTAATGCTGTGCCAACCCGATGCTTGGCAATTCAATTGCCGAGTAGTTCACTTCCAGATATCACCGATCCAGCTGCGGATGATCTCATAATCCATCCGGTCGTCCAGCTCTTCCTGCACGGTGCGGGCCAGTTCAATGTTGTCGGTGATGATCGCGTTCACATTTGAATCCATATATTTCTCCATGGAAGTCCTTGAATTGACGGTCCATACCGCGGTTTTCTTACCGGTATCGGAAGTTCTTTCCAGACGTGTATCGGTGGCGGTTTCTTCTTCCATGATCAGGATGTCGCAGTTCAGAGCGCTGATATCCCCATAAGCCCCGAAGAACAGCAGTCCGGTTTCAAATTCCGGATACCGGGTCTCTGCATAATTGATGACATCATAATTCAGGGAGATCAGCACGACGTCCTGAACGCAGTCTTTTTCACGGATCATGGCTGCCAGATCATCCACCATCTTTCTGTCAGCGGTTTCACCTTTGAGTTCGATAAACAGCATGATCCTGTCTTTTGCGGCATCCAGCATTTCTTCAATCGTAGCAGTCTGCACAACAGCATTTCTGCCGGTGGTATCTTTGAGCTTTAAGGACCTGATCTCCTGCAGTGTCATTTCCCTGGATGTTCTGGATACGCCTGCCAGCCGTCTGAAGTCATTGTCATGATTGATAATGTAATAGCCGTCTGATGTTCTCTGCACATCGATCTCACTTCCGTAACACTCATACCTGGCAGCCGCGTAGACTCCTTCGACGGAGTTTTCCGGAGCCAGCGTGCCTCCGGCCCTGTGGGCAATGATCTCAACGGGTGTTTTTATCTGCAGATAAAGATCGAATACGGCACCGACCGGTATGGAAGCCAGAGCGATCAGACCGGCAACCAGCAGGGAACGCATCAGCTTTGCCATATAGGAATACCTGTGCGGCCGGCTGAGATAAAGACGGTCCGGCTGCGGACGGGTATATTCCAGGTAAAAGCGCAGGAACCGTACGACCAGCAGGCCTCCCGTCAGCATCACCACAACAGAATTCAGGTATCCGCCCTCAAGTACGGAGAATACCGAAAGGATGCGCACCAGCAGGATACGTTCTTCAAGCGCGCTCATCTGTCTGCCTGTTTCCAGAATGGTTAGAATATCCAGGCTGTAATGCTTTGGAAGATCTAATCCGGCAAGGGTCAGAAGGAAAGCCGGCAGGATCAGGAACACAATATATCCGATGAGCTCGAACAGCCCGAGCTTCAGCATGTATTTCAGCATCTTCGGGAAGAAGTCCTTCCAGTGCAGTCGGATCAGTTCATTGGATCTCTGCCTGGCGCTTTTCGGGTCAAGTCCGTCGATCAGGATGGCAGGAAGAATAAATATCTGTCGCAGACAGATCAATACAGCCGCAATGACCAGTATGAAATAGATGACCATGTAAAGAGGGGTGGAGATCACCACGTCCATGATGAAATTGGGAATATAGTATGTGCTGGTCAGACTGACAGTAAAACCGATCCCGATCAAAGGGATTACAAAGAGGATGAACAGAAGCACAGGAATGCCGGAGGGCGTCATGAACCGTTTCAGGGCAAGTATTCCTTTTCTGACCGCGGCAAGCACACCGCTGAATCTGCCGCCCTGTCTGCCGTTGAGCAGATCATCCGCAAAATAGATACCGGCAAACAGCTCTATGGATGTATAAGCCAGTACAAGCAGTACGCCGGACAGCAGAAGAACGTATCCTTCCCAGCGGGTGAACAGATCCGTCAGATTGGCAGTAGTAATGATCAGGTTGCGTCCTGTGATGATCTCTGTTGATTTTTTGATGATCCAGGCTGCAGCCGCAAGAAGCAGGGAAGTATGAAAAGAAAAATCCCAAAGCTCAGGCAGGATCTCCAGTGCCAGCCTGCCCCAGCTGATCTGTTTCTGTCCGTTTGCGGTCTGTTGATTCTCTGTCATGTGTTTCTCCGTATATCATTGTATTACATTGCCATGGGTACTCACATTCTATCGTTCTGAAAAAGCGGTTTTCATTGTGCTGAAGGAGCCGGTGACTGATGATGGGGAACAGCGGAAACTATAAGACTGTTATCTGAACAGATAATTATTAAGAGTTTCTGAAGAGCGGGCGCTTTGTTCCATGTTGTTTTTCAGAAATGTATAATGGATATGTATGTACGTCACGTCATACTGCAGTAAAGGAGTTTGCATATGAGTCTTGATTCAAGATTGTTTATTCACGAGAAGGACCTGTCTTCTCTTGAGGCTTTAAAAGCCATACCCGGTTTTACATCATTTGTAAAATCATTTATGAAGGACTGGAATGAGAAACAGTTCAGAATACAGAATATGTCTTCCAGGCTCCGCATCAGCAAAGAGCAGCTTCCGAAGTATTACGCGATGCTGGAGGATGTCTGCGAAAAGATGGAAATCGACGTTCCGGAGATGTACCTGGAACTGAACGTTGTTCCCAACGCGTACACATACGGGGACGACAAGCCGTTCATCGTTGTAACATCCGGTCTGATCGAAACGATCCCCGATGAACTGATCCCGTCGGTCCTCGCACATGAATGCGGTCATATCGTCTGCCATCATACGCTGTATACGACCATGGGATCACTCATCCTCAACGGTATGGCAACCATGGTACCGGCAGCCCTCAGAGGACTGATCACACTGCCGCTGCAGATGGCGTTTGCCTACTGGATGAGATGCAGTGAGTTTTCCGCTGACCGAGCTGCCATGATCTATGACGGGAGCAGTGATCATATGATCGAGGTATGCATGAGGCTGGCAGGCTACGGCAAGTTCATTGATGACAAGGCGGATCCCGAAGTATTTATCAGACAGGCTGAAGAATACCGTGAGTTTGTCAAGGATTCCAAACGGAACCAGACACTGGAATTCCTCCTGCTGGCAGGACAGACACATCCGCTGACAGCGGTACGTGCCTATGAATGCAGGGAATGGTCAGGTTCAGACGCCTACCGTCAGATCATGACATACTGGAATGAGCACAAAGAAGGCAGACCGTATTCGGAGATCCCTCTGTTTGAAACGATCCAGTCATATGTCGGAAAGAATGCCGAAGCAGTGGAAAAGGAACTGCGTGACCTTGGCTTTACCAATATCAGCACACAGACAACAGCGGAAAAGGGAAAGAATACGGTCCGCAGCGGCATCACGGAGATCCGCATCGACGGTCTGAACGAAACGGAAAGCTGTGCCTGGTTCGATGCCGGCACGCCTGTACAGATCACATATTATGAACCGTTTGTCTCAATGGAAGACAGGATCATGCATCCGGATGAAGTGCAGATCCCGGGCATTAATGATTTCTTTGCCGGCAAGAACTGCAGCGAAGTATACCAGATGTTCATCGATGCCGGTTTTGTCAATGTCATCATAGAGAGATCCGAAAAGAAGGGCATCTTTGCCAAGCAGGGCAGTGTCGTATCGGTAACGGTCGACCAGCGCACCAGATATGATCTGGGTGAATGGGTCAGCCGGGATGCCCATGTCGTGATCTATTACGTCAGATAGGTACAGAAAAAGCAGGATCAGTCCTGCTTTTCATCTGCTCCGTTTTTGCGTTCACCGGTCACATACATCGTAAATGTACCTTTGCATACGAGCTTTTCATGCTGGTCATATACTGCACTTTCGATGACCTTTGTCGTTCTGCCGTCATGGATCGTAATGCCTTCCGCGCGCAGAATATCGCCTTTGACAGCAGGTCTGATATAGCTCATATCAGCCCGCAGCGTCACAACATTGACGCCCGAACTGAGCGCAGCCATGCCTGCCGCCGTGTCGCACAGGGTATACAGATAGCCGCCATGTGTATGCCCGTACAGATTCAACGCATGTTCCGTGACCTCGGTCTCATAGATTGAGTGCCCCGGGTCGATCAATATGATCCGTACGTTTTCAAATATCCTGATCTCCTGCAGCTGTTCTTCCATCGTTCTGCCTCTCAACAGCGTTAACGATAGCACTGAACAGGCATGCATTGCAATGTCAAACTCATGTTTCTGAAGTCCATTTTTCCCTCATATCCTGCAGCAGAATAAACGCTTCTGCACAGATGTCCGGACCGAACATACCTTTCAGGTCATTGACCGGAAGGCTTTCTACCAGCATATATCTTGTACAGAGACAGACAAGCTCGTTCCTGTACCGGTCACGGACCAGATGCCGAAGCAGTTCGTGGTTTTCTGCTTTCCGATCAAGAAACCGCATGATCCGTTCATATTCGCAAAACAGTCCGATAACTTCAGGATCCTGTACCAGTACATTGTCATCCGGACCAGGGCAGGAGAAACCATTTGTTTCATCATTGTTTTGACAGTTCTTGTATGCCTGATCCAGAAGAACAGCTGCTTCCGTGAATATGACGGATCCGAATATCCGCAGCAGATCACGCATCTGATATCTGTTCTCAAGGATCAGACACGCGCATCTGCTGACCAGGTCATGCCTGCATCTGTACTGCAGCAGATATCCGAGGATGCCTTCCGTGTCATCCTTGTTATCGAGTATCAGCATCCTATGTTCAGTTTCAGATATGAGTTTCTTGATCATCGTTTCCAGATCCCTGATCTCTGCCTCATTGATGCGGATCTGCCTTTCGGCATGCCTGATCAGTTTCTGGATCTCAGCAGGGATATCCTGATCATTTTCTTCAGTCTGATATTTGTTCAACAGTCTACCTCCATTCCACACAGCATGTCATAAACCGGCCGGTCCGTTGAATGCAGGAATATCATATCTTCTGAAAGTATGCTGTGCAGGTAGAGTATGTACAAACAGCACAAACGCGGATACTGTTATGATGGAAACAGCAGGAGTAACGTCATATGTCAGGAACGATCACGATCATCAATGCAGGAATAACAGCTTTGGACGCGGACGCTGTCGTGAATGCCGCTAACAGCGGATTATATGCGGGCGGAGGTGTCTGCGGAGCGATCTTCAGGGAAGCGGGTTATAACGAGCTCGATGCAGCGTGCCGCAGGATCGGCCACTGTGACACAGGCTCAGCCATGATCACACCGGGATTCCGCCTGAAAGCAAAGTATATCATCCATGCGGTCGGCCCGGTCTGGAACGGCGGGAACCACAATGAAGAACAGCTGCTGTACAGTGCTTACAGAAAGTCATTGGAACTTGCGCTGCAGTATGACTGTCATTCGATCGGGTTCCCTCTGATCTCAGCAGGGATCTACGGCTGTCCGAAGAACATTGCCTGGAATAATGCATTGAATGCATGCCGTGATTTTCTGAAGGAACATCCGGACAGTGATATACAGATCATATTTGCGGTACCGGATCCCAATATCAGAAAGATGGGGCAGGAAAGGCTTTAAACTGCATCGATCAGCCGATTTAGCCCGTTTTGACACCGCTTTGACACCTGACGTATTTTTGCGCCAGGCTTTTTTATACAATGTGTCCATAAGGGGGACAGTATGGACGAGATAAAAAATATGATCGACAGCAGTATCATCAAATGTGAACATATCATCAGCGGCCTGGATAAATATGATGAAACAGAAGGGATGCTGAGGCTCCTGATCAAAAAGTGGTACTTCGATGACCTGGTCAACCGGTGTGCAAGGCTGATGCTGGAGGATGACATCGAAGATGACGATCTTGAAGAACTGTTCGGAGAAGATATCTTCGAACATGCTAAGAAACTGTATGAAGATATGCATAAAAGATGGAGCAGACATTTCAACGCATGAGCAGACAGACAGAGGGTAAACGGATCTCACAGCAGAAATTCAATGACAGGGTCAGGGAATACCTGATCAGTCTGACAGATGAAGCAGAAACAGAGCGTCTGATAAAACGGTATCATACAGAACTGGAAAAATGCCGCAAGGATCAATGGAGACCGGAAACAGCAGGAGCCGCCGTATTCCTGGGCTTCCTGCATAACTGAATGAACAGCACAGTACAGGAAAAACATCTGTACTGTTTTTCTTCGTTTTCCGGTATTCTGATCTTCTTTCCTTTTCTGTCAAAAACATTTATCATAGTGAGTTGCACAGGTGAAAACATGGATAAAGATCAAAGAGGAACTTTTTCGGGAAAACTGGGTTTTGTCCTTTCGGCAGCAGGAGCTTCCGTAGGACTTGGCAATATCTGGAGATTCCCTTATCTGGCAGCGAAATACGGAGGCGGGGTATTCCTGCTGATTTATATCATTCTGGCTCTGACGTTCGGATATACGATGATCGTTTCCGAAACAGCGATCGGACGTATGACAGGCAGAAGTCCTGTTGGAGCGTTCAGGCATTTCGGAAACAGCCTGAAGCTGAAATTCGGCGGCTGGATCAATGCCGTGATACCGGTACTGATCGTACCGTATTACTCCGTGATCGGAGGCTGGGTATGCAAATATCTGTTTGAATATATCAGGGGAAACGGGGCACTGCTGGCGGATGACAGTTATTTCGGCAGTTTCATCTCTCAGCCCGGTCCGTCGATCTTCTGGTTCGTATTCTTTGCGGCATGCACGATCGCTGTCATTGCGGCAGGTGTGGACAAGGGAATCGAACGCATCTCAAAGCTGCTGATGCCGGTGCTTGTCATCCTGTCATTGATCACAGCTGTATATTCCATCAGCCGTCCCGGAGCCCTGGCAGGTGTGAAGTATTTCCTGATCCCGGACTTCTCAAGATTTTCATGGATGGCTGTTGTGGCGGCACTGGGACAGATGTTCTACTCGCTCTCATGCGCAATGGGCATCCTGATCACATTCGGCTCCTATATGAAAAAAGACGTGGATATCGAAGCATCCACAGTACAGGTCGAGATCTTTGACACAGCGATCGCCATCATGGCAGGACTGATGATCATACCTGCGGTATTCGCTTATTCGGGCGGAGACGCCAATGTCCTGAAGTCAGGACCTTCACTCATGTTTGTGATGCTGCCGAAAGTATTCAACAGCATGGGTATGGGTACACTGATCGGCATCGTATTCTTCCTGCTGGTATTCTTTGCGGCGCTGACCAGTGCCATCGCACTGTCTGAGTCAGCAGCCAGTACCATGGAGGATGAACTCAGACTGAGCAGGGGAAAGTCTTCTGCGGCAATGTTTATCATCACCGTTGCGCTTGGTCTGCTGTCATGCCTGGGCTTCAATGTACTGGACTATGTCCACCTGGCAGGCATGGGTATTCTCGATCTGTTTGACTTCCTGACGAACTCCGTCATGATGCCGGTATCCGCGATTACGATCTGTCTGCTTGTCCTGAAGGTATGCGGAACTGATGCCGTGATCAGGGAAGTAACGATCAGTTCTGAGTTCAAACGCAAAAACATTTATCTCTTTGTACTCAGGTATTTTGCAGTAGCATTCATCCTGGTCATTCTCATCAGTTCTGTACTCAGTGCTGCCGGAGTGATCCAGATCTGACAGATGATATCAAATAGTAAATTACAAAACCTCTTTGCCTGAAATGGTGAAGAGGTTTTTGTTTTGCATGATGTCCAGAATTGTTCAGAAGTATCTGTATCTACAGGAAAAGCAGGCATAAATCATCTTTGAAAGACGAAATACAGGTTTGCATGGCTGATCGTTGAATGATTCCGGTTTTATTATTTCGCTGAAAGTTGAAAACGCAAAAACTATGTGTGCATTTTTATGTACTGTGTCAAGACTAAGATGAATTTGTGACTGAAGGAGGGAATATATGATTACTTTGTTAGCGATTCTTATACTGCTGTTTGCCGGAATTGCATTGATTATTGCTGGGGCTTTCTTTGTGGCATGGATTCTGTTCGTTATTGCCTTCATTTTGGCGGTTGTCAGATATCTCAAAGCAAAGAAACTGTTTCCGACAGATAAAGTATGTCCGTACTGCGATCATACTGACTTAAGCTTTACTCATAATACGTCGAAAAAGGGTGCACCTACGATTGCTGTTTGTCAGAATTGCGGCCAAAAATTTGATTTCTGGACAGAAGAAGAGATCAATAAGGCTAAACGTAAGCATCTTGTCCGAATGATCGTTTTCGGAATCCTTACACTTTTGACTTCTGTGATGATGTTTGCCGGAGGCAGCTCTAAGAGTGATGCTGTAGAACAGAATTCTGCTTCCGGACAACCAACCGAGGAAAACAATCAACAGACAAATTATGCAGAGAAAAAAGCTTCGTATGATATCACAAATCATTACTTTGTATCCTATATCGATGCGCTGGGAGAACCGTCATTTGATGCGATTGTTGAAATCACTAATACCGGCAGTACGAATCTGTATCTCAAGGCTAAGAGTTTTGATATTGAAGACGCGAACAATAAGCTGATCACTACAGAGTCATTTGTAAACACTTGTCCTGATTTGATCGCACCAGGTGAAAAGGGATATCTTTATCTGGGACTTGGCGGCAGATATCCTTCAGGAACTGATGTGAATCAGAAAATGACACTGAAGCCTAACATGGATATCAAAGTAGGAACTGCGGATCCGGTAGATTATGAAGTGTCTGATATCAGTATCAATGCCGGAAATTTCGGTTATCCGCAGGTTATCGGAAGGGTAACAAATAATACCAACAGCGATGATAGTCTGGTTTATGTACAGACTGTATTCTTTGACAATGAAGGAAGACCAATTGCAATCAGCGGAACAAATCTCACAGATTTAAAGGCCGGTTCAACACAATCATTTGAAATTAATTTGATGCAAAGCAACAAGATCGAACTTTCTCAGATCGCTACATACCAGGTTATTGCCAGAAAATCACATATGCAGTTTAACTGATTAATTTGATCATGAACTGATGAATCATAAAGATCATGACAGCAGCGGAAGAAGGATGTGCTGTTGTGATCTTTTTTAGCAATATATAGTTAGCTGTATCCAGAAGTGTTTGTTTTTTATGCTCTGTGTTTTTCATGATACAGAATAATTATTTCTGCGTATGTTAAAAGGAGGAACCTGATCCGGTTCCTCCCATTTTATTGATGATCTGATCAGAATGCCTTGAAGACAAATGCACGGTCATGAGCGCTGTGGAGCGCATCGTAGATCTGGCCGCCTCTGAGGCTGTCGCCAACCAGAATGACATCGTTTCCGTAAACAGCACGGAGTTCTTTCTCCAGTGTTCTGTCAGGACGTACACCCATGGCGAGTACAACAGTATCAGCCGGGATCTCGCTGACTTCTTTTGTCTTTGTATCGCATACTGTGACTGTGCCGTCACCGACAGCCTGCAGCTGCTTGCCTTTGGCGATCGCTCCGCCGGCCTTCATGATCTCCTGTGCCAGATGCATGACAACGCTCGGGTAGAGGTTTCCGCCGACTTTGTCGAGCATTTCAACAACACAGACCTGCTTGTCCTTGGAGAGGTATTCAGCGGTCTCAAGACCGGTGACACCGCCGCCGATGACAGCGACTTTGCTGCCCTTGACCTCTGCTTTACCGGCCAGGACATCTTCTGCTGTAACAGCTTTTTCAATACCGGGCAGGTCAGGTACGATGGTCTTTCCACCGGCTGCCAGGAAGACACCGACAGCGCCTGTTTCTTTGATCAGTTCTGCTGTAGCGGGTGTGTTGTAACGGATCTCAACACCGTATTTTTCCATTTCCGCAAGCTGGGTATCAATGAATTCACACAGCATTCCTTTGTTGGGCGGAACAGCTGCGAGGTTCACGGTACCGCCGGCCTTGTCGGAAGCTTCGAAGATGACAGGTTTGAAACCGCGCTTTGCAAGGGTGAGGGCAGCCTGCATACCGGCAGGACCTGCGCCAACGACCGCAACAGTGCGTCCGTCACCATTCTTAACGAGCTTCTCATCGCCCCATTCGAATTCACGGCCCATGACAGGGTTCAGCGTGCATCCCAGCGGCAGGCCGTCATTCAGGATCCTGAAGCATTCCATACAGCCGAGGCACTTGCGGATGAGCCGTTCTTCTCCGGCCGCTGCTTTATTGCCCCAGTCTGCATCTGCCAGATGGCCTCTGGCAATGCCGATGAAGTCAGCGTCGCCTGCTTCGAGCATTTCTTCGGCAAATGCCGGATGCTTGATGTTGCAGACAGCGATGACAGGGATCTTGACCGCCGCCCTGATATTATGGGCAAGGTGGCGTTTCCAGCCTTCCTGGAAGTAGTTCGGCTCGATGATCGTAGCGCCGGAGTCATAGGTACCGCAGCTGACGTTGATATAGCATACACCGAGAGCTTCGAAGTATTTTGCCTGGGCAATGCCGTCAGCCTCATCAATACCATCTTCCAGGTAGTCACTGCCGTTCATACGGATGCCGACAGGGAAGCGGGGACCGCACATCATCTGGATGCCCTTGATGATCTCGGTCACAAAGCGCATTCTTCCTTCAAAGCTGCCGCCGTATTTATCTGTACGCTTGTTGGTATGCGGGGAAAGGAACTGGGAGACCAGGTAGCCGTGTGCGGCATGGATCTCAACACCGTCAGCACCGGCTTTCTGAGCGATAACTGCACCGAAGATAAACTTTCTGACCATAGCTTCGACTTCTTCGGTCGTCATGGCACGGGGCTGTTCACCGATGACTTTGCAGGTAACATCGGAAGCGGAAACAGGCTGCTTCCCGCCGATCAGACGGCTGGGCGTCTGGTTGCCGGGATGATGGAGCTGGATAAACAGCTTTGTATCGTAGGCATGCAGTGTTTCAGCCAGACGTGAGATCTGTCCGACAACATGAGTGTTGGTCACGCTGAGCTGGTTCGGTGTACCGACGCCGGTCTCATCATCAACTCTGGTGATCTCGGTAATGATCATGCCGGCTCCGCCTCTTGCACGGTCAGCGTAATACTTGATCATGCGGGGACCGGGTTCACCGGTCACTTCCGCCAGGGAACATCCCATAGCGGGCATGACGATACGGTTGCGCAGTTCAAGAGAACCGATCCGGCCGGGTTCAAATAATTTTGTGTAAGGCATACGTTCCTCCTTCCAAATATGTATGCGTAAAGTATCTGTTGATTTTATTATATATGTATTACACAGAATGAAGGGAAATGATGCCCGAAACAGCATAACAGTTGCGCATCACAGAGCAGGCAGGGTAGTATCTGAATGGAGGGTGTTTTATGAGTGTGATGAAGCTGTTTCATACCGGATATGAAGTGATCGAAAGACCGGATATCAGGATCGGCAGGAAAAACGCGGATCTCGGGCAGGGGTTCTATTTATCAGACAATGAGGAATTCTCCCGCCGGTGGGCTAGGCAGAAAAGGGGATATACGACGTATCTGAATCAATATGAACTGGAAACAGAAGGACTGAAGATCAAACGGTTTGAAAAGGATGAAGAATGGTTTGAATACATCTTCCGAAACCGTATGAACGCTCCGGACAGCCTTGCGGAATATGATGTGCTCATCGGTCCGATCGCAAACGATACGATCTATGATACCTTCGGCATCCTGACAAGCGGACTGATGAAGACCGAGGACGCGCTGGCAGTCCTCAGGCTTGGCAATACCTATTACCAGATCGTTCTGAAGACACAAAAAGCGGCAGACGCGCTGCGCTTTATCCGGGCAGATGTACTGGAACCTGAAGAGATCGCCTCCTACCGTGAGATCGTGCAGGCAGAAGAAAAACAGTTTCAGGAAGAATTCGCGAAACTGTTTGAAGAGATCGGGGATCCTGATGATTAATGCTTATTGAACAGTTTCTGAAAGAGAGACTGTTTTTTCTTCGGCTCGGGCGGAACGTAATTGGCCGGACCGCCTTCACCGGTCGCAACTTCGTCAAGAGGTTCGTTTTTCAGGATCACCTGAATGAAACTGACGAGGTTCGGCGCCACAACGAATATCTCGTTGTCCATCTCATTGTCGATCCGGATGATACGGGGTTCACCGTTTTCATCAGTTACGCGGAAGTCCATGTAGTACATATCATGGCCGGCAGACTGCGTCTCTCCGAAAGGGATGCCGATATCCGGATACTCCCATTCATTCTTCCAGTTGTCAAACATCGCTTCCAGACCGTAGAAGGAATCCGGGTCCGGCGCTATGCCGTAGATGGCAGAGAGCCAGCTCTCATCCAGTTCCGGACTGATCGAACCGCCGTTCTGGAAGTGAAGCAGTTCTTTGTAGGATGCAGGAAGCTTGTATCCAAGCGTTTCTTCTGCTCTTTTGATCAGTTCCTCCGTCAGTTCGGGAAAGACGTAGTTCCGGGCAAATGTGTTTTCATGATCGAACAGTCTGTTCAGATCGACTCCATCAAACATACTCATACCATCAGCTCCTTTGTTTCCTGTATCCATTGTACTTCCTGAATATTCAGAAAGAAATATATCTTCAGATATGATACCGGACGGTAAAACATTGGCGGAAAAAGCCGGGAAACGATGGATCAATTCTGTTTTATCAGAACTGAAAAGATCATTTCAGATATTGTTCAGGATGATAAATCCGGTCCTAAAAAAAAGTGATCATTTAAGATTACCTGCAGCATATTGTAAATTCCGGTCTGTTCCGTTAATTTAAAATCATAGAGAGACAGGAGATCATTATGAAAAATTTATGGAAAGTTCTTTGCACATTATTCTGTGTATGTACGATATGCTTTGCCCTGATACACAGGAATGTGATCAAAGCTGCCATCAAAGGTGAACCGCTTCCGGAAGCACCTGAATGGCACAAATGGCATCACTAAAATTGAAGAACAGTTATGCAGGATATCATCGGTATTCTGCATATTTTATTTCATATATTAAACAAAAATGTCAAAACATCCGAATTGATTTTGAATATCATAGTTATGTGAAAAATCTTCACATGCCTGCAGGGGATTATTATAATGAAATCAAAGCAATACAGGAGGTAATTATAATGATTCGTACAGATACGGTTTCTTTAACTGTGATTCCGGCTGTCGCTTACAGGCAGAAACTGAAGCAGGGAGGCTCGGGAATCGTCATTCTTCGTCCGGAAGCCAGACAGCCAGGCATAGCTGCGATCAGCAGGACTTCGGGCGGTCCGATCATCAACCAGCAGACAGATCAGAAATTGTTCCCTGAAGAGGCATTTAAAGAGGCAATGAAGCTGACTCTGGGCATGCCTTACCGGAAAACAACTCCTGTCAGATTAACTGAAGATATGATCATCAAAGAGGCCAAGGAAGAGGAACCCGAGCCTGAGATCAAAGTCAATGAGGAAGCTTATCAGGCGATCGTTGACAGATATACCGATAAGACAGGACATCTTTCCTATGACCTTCTCAACAAGGAAATGATCAAGTTTGCCAAATCAAGCAGCGTTGTCAGAGGTATGATCCAGGAAGGCAAAAAGGCATCCGTGATCCGCAACTATATCGTTTCCAACAAGTTCCGCAACATTGCCAAGAACGATGATCTGACCAATGCGGAGATCAAGGTGATCGTTGCGATGCTGGACGAAGTCAGTCCGAAGGGTGTATTCAAGGACCTTGACGCAGAGATCCGTAAAATGCTCAGCGCCCAGAAAAAGGCTAAATAATCCTGCCTGACCATTCACAAATGATCCTGATAAAAGCGGGAACCGCTGTGATCGACACAGCAGCTCCCTCTTTTTATATGTACATATACTGATCTTACTGCAGAAAAAAGAGACAGTGTGTGCTGTCTCATTTACGGATGATATCAATGACTTCGCCGATATACATGGTATGAGGTTCTTCCGGTGTATACATCTTTTCGACGACATTCTCCGGCATGTTTTCCCTGACCATGTCCTGATGATACATTTTGCGGCAGACCAGAGTGACGCCGGCTTCCTGATAGGTCACGCCGTGTTCCAGCATGACCGGTGTCAGTCCTGCTTCCTGCTCTTTATTGCCGTCACGTCCTGATTTGGAACCCATGATGTTCAGTGCCTTTCTGTATTCGATGGAATAGAAAGACAGGGTGAAGTAGTCGCTCTTCTCCATGAAGTCATGTGTATATCTGACGGGTTTGACATAGACAGTTGCGGCAGGTTTGCCCCAGAGAGTACCGAGACCTCCCCATGAGATCGTCATTGCGTTATATGATTCGGAAGTGCCTGCTGTCAGCAATGCCCACTGGCGGTTGAACAGATTGAATGATTCAGCTTTGAATTGTTCCATAATCGTTGTACTCCTTATACGCAAGTATTTTACAATGCCTGAAAAAAACAGGAAACGGAAATGCATATCCTGCTAAAATATATTCAGATAATCATAGAAAGGATAATTATATGGCAATTACAGTAAATCTGTATTACACCGGAACGAATGGAAGTGCATTGTCTTTTGCGAAGGAAATGATGGAAAGCGGGGTCGTGGCTGATATCAAAGCTGAGAAAGGGAATCTCAGATATGATTATTTCCAGTCCCTCAGCGATCCTGAAACAGTCCTTCTGATCGACAGTTGGGAAGACCAGGAAGCGATCGATCTTCATCATGCATCACCTATGATGGGACGTATTATGGAACTGCGTGAAAAATATGATCTTCATATGAACGTTGAACGTTACGTTTCGGATTCAGGAATGCCTGAATCAGATCAGAAATTCATCAGGAAGTAAAGGAGAAACACATGGGACAGTACATTGACATTCTGAAAGACAAAGTCGTCGTCATTACGGGTACAACATCAGGCATCGGCAAGGGAATGGCAAAACTGTTTGCCGAGCAGGGCGCCAAGGTCGTCGGTTCCGGCAGACGTGAGAGCCTCGGACAGCAGGTCGCGGAAGAGATCAGGGCAGCCGGAGGAGAAAGCATCTTTGTCAAAACAGATGCCAGCGATCCTGAACAGGTCAAAAACCTGATCGATACAGCAGTGAACACATACGGCAGGATCGATATCCTGGTCAACAACTGCGCTTGGGAACCTACGATCATGCTGAAGGACCTCACGTGGGAAGACTTCCGCAAAGTCATTGATACGAACCTCGGTTCCTATACCATGGCAACCGTATATGCGCTGGGATACATGATCCCCCAGCATTACGGAAGGATCCTGAATATCAATTCCGTTACAATGGAACAGATCGTACCGGGTGTCGGCGTCTATTCACTGGCAAAGGCAGCCATCCATAACCTGACAAAGACGACCGCACTGGAATACGCAAAGGACGGCATCCGCTGCAACGAGATCTGCCCGGGCCTGATCCTTGCAGGCGCGTTTGAAAAGCCCGAGATCAGGGAATGGGCAAAGGATTCCATCGAAAACGGAACACCTGTTCCTCGTCTTGGAACGGTGGAAGAGATCGCTTATGCTGCGCTGTACCTGCTGAGTGAACATGCGGACTTCTGCAACTCTGCGAGCCTGTTTGTGGATGGCGGCAGACGTCTGATCTGATTATCCGAATGAGTTAAACGATCGTGATAAGGACGCTGCGGCGTCCTTTATATGATGGACAGATATGAAATACAGGGGATTCAGCTGATCTGTATTACAATAAATGGGAAAGAATGATCATGATCTGTGCAGAAAATATGGTTTTGGGAGAAGGTGAGAATTTATGAGTGAAATGACACAGAATGAACGCCTGGACTATCTGGTGGAGGCATTCAAGAAAGACTCTGTTACGTACAGTGACTTGAGGACTCCTGATGATGTTTCCGGGAAAAGACAGATCCTGCGTTCCCTGATGAATATCCGGATGCCAAAGCCCATATCATCTAAAGTACTGATGATCCAGGATGAGTATCTGAAGGAACGGAACCGTGAAAACGGTATCGTTCTGCTTGATGATATTCCGACGGTCGCCGCATCCAACAGCAGTCATATCCATGCAGAGCGTTTATCCATCTGGCAGGGTGATATTACCCGGCTTGCAGTGGACGCTATCGTAAATGCCGCGAATTCGCAGATGCTGGGCTGTTTTGTACCGATGCATACATGTATCGATAACCCGATGCTGAACTGAATCACACACTTTGCGTAAATATCATACGTAGAGACATACGAACATTACTGGAGTTGGCAGTTTGCCTGCCGAAACCGTCGGTACATGCCAGTCCTGGCGAAAAGCTTCGGTATTACCGGCAGATTAAACAGATCAGCCAGGAAGAGATCAGCAGGATCCTGGGCTGCAAGAATATCTGGTATATCACCAATCTTGAAAAGGGATTCAACCCAATTTACTATGAGGATGCAGTAAAACTTGCCGGGGTTCTGGATATTGATCCGGATGATCTCCTCACAGAATATACAAGATTCTGCAGACCGGGATATGGAGAAAGAATCAAGAGGATCCGGTACGAGTATCGCATGTCTCAGGCAGAATTTGCGAATCTGGTCGAGACAAGAAGGGACAATCTTTCGATCTGGGAAAGCGAGCACCAGAATATTCACCCTGAATATGGCCGGTTCCTGCATCTTAAAATGCTTGCGGAACAAAAAGGATTAGACTTTGCCAGGCTGATTCAGGATAGTGAGTACTGCGTGGATGATTACAAGAGATTTGTTCAGTCAGATATAGCAAAGAAAATCCGGAACATCCGGGCAGCGTTTGGATGCTTTATGGAAGAGTTCGGGAAAAAGATGGGTCTTGATAATGCGGCATCAATCATCTCAGAGTGGGAAGCCGGTAATGCAAAGCCGACAAGGAAGAATTTCTACAAGCTTCGGGATTTAGCAATATCTGCCGGCATTGATATGGATAAGCTCAACGAAGACCCTGACTTCTATAAGGATGAATATTCCGAGTTTATTGAGAGAGACTGCGGTGATAAAATCAGATATATCCGTCTTCAGTATGGTGTTTTCATGGAACAGTTTGGCGAGATGATCGGAACGTCAGGCAACACCGTAAGCGAATGGGAATCAGGCCACAATATCCCAATGAGAAATTGGTTCCCTGAGATTAAAAAGGCCGCTGAAAATATAGGCATCGACCTGAATGCGATAAACGGTCATCCGGAAATATACAGGGATCCGTTTACAGAGCTGATTCAGAAACAGGATTCTGCAGCATGGGTAAGAAGAATCCGTAAACAATGTGGTTTATCCGTCGAGGCCTTTGCCAGGTACCTTGGCGTGAGCAGAAATACTGTATGGCAATGGGAATCCGATCAAGTATTCCGGAAACCAAGCCGGGAATCCTTCAATAAGATTGTAGAAGTGGCAAAGATGAGAGGAGTTGATATATATGACCCATGGAGAGCAGAGACTATGGCTGATCCGACAGCTTCTGAATGAGAGAAAAGACGCTGCAGGCGTTGAGATCCCCGAAGATGAACAGGAACAGAAGAATCTGCTGAGGGGTCTTATGAATATCCGCATGCCGGATCCCATTGATGACGAGTTTCTAAGAATTCAGGATGAATACCTGACGGAAGAGAACCTGGCGGAAGGTGTCGTTAAAATTGAGGATCTGACACCGGTTAAGGCGGATGAAAGGCTTTATATCTGGCAGGGAGATATGTCCAGACTTGCCGTTGACGCTGTTACACTACCAGCAAACTCGGGATTCACTGGATGCTATGTTTATTTACATAATTGTCTGGATAACATTTTGGGTTCGAAAGCAGGGATTGAGTTAAGGTTATTTACCAATAACATTATTACGAAGCAGGGATATCCGGAGCCTACCGGTCAGGCTAAGATCACTCCTGGCTTTAACCTCCCGAGCAAGTATATTATCCATACGGTTGGACCTATCGTTCAGGGGCGTCTGACAAAAGAGAATGAACGGATGCTGGCATCCTGCTACAGATCCATCCTGGAACTGGCGGATCAGAACGATATCAAAACTCTTGCTTTGTGCTGTATTTCAACAGGCGTATTCATGTTTCCGAATCAGAGAGCGGCAGAGATCGCTGTGGAAACTGTTCGGAAATACCTGGAGGAAACCGGCAGCCAGATTAAGGTCATCTTCAATGTCTTCAAGGACATTGACCTGATGTTCTACAAATACTATCTAGGTGAAACGGAAACTGAATAACCAACAACTGAATACTATGAAACTCACGGTCTCGAGCTGTAAAAGGTTCGGGGCCGTTTTTTTGTTTCTGAACATACGGAAAAGAAAGGAGGGAATGACTCATGGCAGTCTTCCGAGTGAAGAAAAACGAAAACTTTACCACGATGTGCAACATTCACCTGCGGGATAAAAGCCTGTCTCTCAAGGCGAAGGGAATGCTATCGATCTTTCTGAGCCTTCCGGATGAATGGCACTATTCGGTCAAAGGTCTTGCCGGGATCTGTCAGGAAGGTCCGGACTGCATCAGAAGTGTTCTGAAGGAACTTGAATCAGCCGGATATCTGGTGCGAAGGCGCACCAGAAAAGAAAACGGGCAGCTTGGAGATGCAGAATATCTGATTTTTGAAACGCCTCAGCCGAAGAATGATGAAGATCTCACATGTGCTTCTTCTGTACAGGCACCACCTGCGCAGGAACCACCTATGCAGGAAAATCCAGTACAGGTGAAACCTGTGCAGAATGATCCGACAGGAATAAAGAAAGAAGAAGTTATTACAGAAGAATCAATAACAGATCTATTAAATACAGATCAATCAAAGAAAGAGCGAGGAGAAAGCCCCCGTCACAAGTATGGGCAGTATAAGAATGTGCTTCTGAGTGATGAGGACTTCGAAAAGCTGAAGGCAGAGTTTCCGGCAGATTACGAAGATCGGATTGATAACCTGTCAGAATACATGGCTTCTACAGGCAGGTCCTACAAGAACCACCTGGTTACTATCCGGAGATGGTCAAGAAGAGATGTTGTGCGCAAACCTCACCAGCAAACTTCCTCTCCCACCTACAGTGCCGATAGATACGAAACGACGAAAAGGAGAAGTTTATGACTGACATGAGATCCATTCTTGGTGTGATGGCCGAACGGAACAAAATGGAGCCGGAAGAAATATCTGAAGGCACATACCGAGCTGATGACGGTCTGCTCCACTGCAAGGTTTGTGATCAGCCGGTGCAGCATCGACTCGATATCGGCGGAACGGTCCATCTTGTCCGCTGCATATGTCGCTGTGATGAAGAAAGACGTAAGCGTGAAGAGGAAGAGGAACGTCAACGCCGCGAACGCATGTATATTGCATCGCTGAAAGCAAACGGAATCCAGGAACAGCATTTCTACTCCTGGACTTTCGCAAATGCTGAACAAAACGGTGATATTCGGATGGCACAAAGGTATGTGAGTCAGTGGGAAAAAGCCAAAGAACAGAATCTTGGCTTGCTTCTTTGGGGCGGTGTCGGTACCGGAAAGACATATATCGCAGCATGTATCGCAAACGCTTTGATTGAGCAGAAGGTGCCGGTTCTGATGACAAACTTCTCCAAAGTGCTGAATCAGATGGGAGCTATGTATTCTGAGGATCGATACAAATACATCTCTGATTTCTCAAAGTTCCCGTTGCTGATCATTGATGACCTTGGTGTAGAGAGAAGCACCGAATATGTCCGGGAACAGATCTTTGCCATTATCGATGAGCGATATAAAGCCAATCTGCCGCTGATCGTTACAACCAATCTCACGATTGATGAGCTTAGTGACCCGAAAGATGTGGCAGATGCCCGGATCTACAGCAGACTTCTGGAGATGTGTGCTCCGATTCAGATCAGAGGATCCGACCGGCGTCAGAAAGCTGGAGACGCGAAGATTGACCTGGCGCAGCAGATGCTGTTTGAAAGCGAGGTGAGCCGATGAAAAGCAGCACAGAAATCATATCAATCGTCAATCAGAAAGGAGGGACAGCTAAAACAACTACAGCGGAAAACTTAGGAATCGGCCTAGCAAGAGAAGGAAAACGAGTACTGCTTGTCGATACAGATCCTCAGGCATCTTTAACCATTGCTTTAGGCCACCCAAATCCGGATGACCTGCCATTTACCCTGACAGAGATGATGAAGCTCACCATGGATGAGACTCTGAGCGATCCGGTCGCTGGAATTCTTCGTCATGAGGAAGGTGTGGATCTGATACCGGCAAATATCTCTTTAGCCGGACTTGAGGTTTCCCTGGTCAACACCATGAACCGGGAAAGGATCCTGAAACAGCTGTTGGATCAAGTCAAAGCCAATTATGACTACATTCTGCTGGATTGTATGCCATCACTGGGGATGATGACGGTCAATGCACTTGCGGCTTCTAACAGTGCTCTGATCCCGGTCCAGCCGAATTATCTGTCAGCCAAAGGTCTTGAGCAGTTACTCGGTACTATCAACAAGGTCAAACGGCAGTTGAATCCAAAGCTGAAGATCGATGGAATTCTACTAACTATGGTGGACAGCAGAACTAACTACACAAAAGAAATCAGTTCGCTGATCCGCGATACTTACGGAGGCCATATTAAAGTCTTCCAGACAGAAATTCCCCGATCGATCAGGGCGGCTGAGATATCGGCAGAGGGCAAAAGCATATTTTCTTACGACCCCAAAGGAAAAGTCGCTGACGCATACGGAAAGCTAACGAAGGAGGTGATGATGAATGCAGAGAAAAGGCGCAAACGTCAGCTTGAAGAGTGTCGATGACCTTTTCTCCACCCAGGAAGAAAGAGATACGACCGAACATGTTCAGGAGATTCCGCTTTCAGAGCTGCATCCTTTTAAGAATCATCCGTTCAAAGTCCTGGATGATGAAGCAATGCAGAAAACAGTTGAGAGTATCAAAGAGTATGGAGTCCTGACACCCGCTATTGCAAGGCCCAGACCTGAAGGAGGTTATGAACTGATCTCCGGGCATCGGAGGCATCATGCTTCAGAACTTGCCGGTAAAGAAACAATGCCTGTCATTGTCAGGAACATGGACGATGATGCCGCGACGATCCTGATGGTGGATTCCAATTTGCAGCGGGAGGAAATCCTGCCGAGTGAACGAGCCAAGGCATACAAAATGAAGCTTGAAGCTATAAAACATCAGGGAGAGAGATCGGATTTAACTTCTGCCCAAGTTGGTCAGAAGTTGAAATGGGCTATAGATCAAGTCGCTGATGAGGCAGATACCAGCAAAACACAGGTACAGCGTTATATTCGCCTGACCAACCTTACTCCGGAACTTCAGGATATGGTGGATGACAAGAAAATCTCCTTCAATCCGGCGGTCGAGCTTTCATACCTAAAGCCGGAGGAACAGGACATGTTCCTGGAGGCAATGGAAACAGCGCAGGTTGCTCCTTCGCTTTCCCAGGCACAGCGCATGAAGAAACTGAGCCAGCAAGGCCAACTGACTATGGAAGCCATGGAGGATATGTTATCTGAGGACAAGAAAGCCCCGCTGGACCGAGTGGTATTTGATCAGAATCAGATCCGGAAGTATTTCCCGAAATCTTATACAACCAGGCAGATGCAGGAAAAGATTATTCAGCTGCTGGAACAGTGGCAAAGAAAACAGCAAAGGGATATGGAGCGTTAAAAAGGTATGACAAATGAATATGGAGTGAATGTGCAGCTTTCTTATAACAGGAACGCTGCTTATTTTTTGCCCAAATACAGAGAGGAGTTTGAGAAGATGATGAAACAGAAAGGGAAAACTACCACACCGATTGAGATCAGCATCGCAGAGTCACTTTGCCGAATCGCTGATTCTCTGGAGGAACTGATCGACATGGCAAAGGAACAGAACTCATGCGATTGCTGCAGCAAAGAAACTGATCAGGACATTGAGGATTATCTGGATCAGCTTCTGTCTCCGTCGAGGAAGAAGACATCTCCTGATGAAATCTTCGCCGTATCGATTGACCCTGCAAAGCAACCTGAGAAGGTACCGATTGGCAGATTTGATGAATATGAAACTTTCACGGTGGACGATGAAGTCATCTTTGAGATTCCGAATACGGATATGGCTGTTTCCTGCAGTTCCGGAAAACTGATTGAGATCGGCGGACATCAATATCTGTTCGGACAGGGCCTGGTTGTTCTGCTGGATCCAGATGATGAGCTTCGAGAATTCCAGGAAAAAGACTTTCAGAAAGTTCTCAGATTTCTGGACACTGCCAAAAGAACAATTCTCTGCGGATCAGCGAAAAAAGACGTATATCGTCTCAAATAAGGAGGTAACAGATGGATTACGAAGAATTTTTGAACAGCCTGAAAAATGACTTGCAGAACTACTATTCTAACGCCGGTATTACCATTGAAAATGCCGATGTTCAGAAGATGCAGGGTGAATCCTACCAGGGCCTGCAGATTAAGAGAGATGGATCTAATGTTGGGATCACCATGGACATGCACAATTTCTTTGCAGAGCTTGAAGATGGCATCCCCTATCACGATGTGATGCTGGATGTCAGGGATGCAGTATCTGAAGCGCTCAACCGTTCTCTTTTGATGAATGTGGATGTCGGCAAGCTGTCCAATTATGAGGAAATGAAACGCAGCCTGATGGTACAGCTTGTTTCCACAGAGAAGAATAAAGAGATGCTTTCAAGAGTACCTCATAAGGAAATGGCGGATATGTCGATGATATATCGCTTTGATCTTGGAGATACGGGCAACAGCAATGCAACGATTCTTGTAACCAACCAGATGCTCCAGAATTACGGAATCACGCCGGATCAGCTCCATGAAGATGCGATGAACTACGCACCGATGGCGCATCCTGCTTCGATCCGCAGTATGGAGAGTGTTCTCTTCGGGATTCCGGAAGAAGAATCTATGATTCCGGAAGGTGTGCCAAAACTCTTTGTGGCAACAAATGAAAGGTCAATGAACGGAGCAGGAGTCATTACCTACCCGGATTTTATGGATCAGGCGGCTGAAAAGATGGGCGGCAGCTTCTATATCCTGCCTTCGTCAATTCATGAGGTCCTTATCCTGAAAGAATCGCCGGATGTTGATGTGAATACTCTGGTGGATATGGTGACAAACATCAATGCCACTCAGGTGATGCCGGCAGACCAGCTGACAGACAATGTTTATCACTTTGATGCAGAGGCACGAGTCTTTGAAACAGCACACAGTTTTGAAGAACGTATTAACTCAGAGCATGCCTCGCATAATCAGATTGTTGAAGCCATGGAGGCTGCCGGATACTATCTCGATCCGATCGAAAGCACACCTGACAATCTCCGTTTCGTACATGAAGGCGGAGTCATGCAGATGGAAAGCTGGGAGGCAGCTGAGGAATGGCTGAACGGCGTGGTATTTGATGATCCGGACGTATCGGACAAGGTGGAAAGAATTCTCCATCCTGAAGAATTCAAGATGGATGTTCTGCTTGTAGAACCGGGAAAGTATCCACAGCGTGTTCAGATCGGAACAGAACTGGAAGATCTGCAGAAAGCAGTCGGCGGACCTATTGAAGTAACGTATCCCTTTGATGATCCGGTGGGCATTATCTGCAATGAAGAGGGAAAACTGAATGGCATGGATCTGAATCGTGCCTTATACGATGATGAAGGACGGGTAAGCGATATTATTGCCGGTCCTTTTCTTGTAACCGGACTCACAGATGACAACTTCCAGTCCCTCACAGATGACCAGATGGTTATGTTTGAAGATAAATTCCATTCTCCCGAGACATTTATCAGAATGGGCCGGAGTATCATGGCTATTCCTGTTCCGGATGATGTTGTCCGTGAAAAAGCTGAAGGCATGAAGCCCAGGGAAAAACCTGCACCTGATATTGAAGCCCGGTAAGGAGGTGATGCTGCTTGCAGGAGGAAATCGAAAACCGTACCGTCAATCTTGCGGTCACAACGACAAGACTCAGCGGCCGGGTACTGATGGATGCACTTCGAATGTACCTCCGTCACAGAGACCTGAAAAAAAGCAGAAATCAACAGACAAAAGATGATCATCCGCACGGTGAACAGACTGTAAAGGACCTGATCGGACAGAATCAGGGAGTCACCAGTATTCCGCTGGATGATATCCGCATCCGGGATTTCAGTCAGGCTGCGAGGAAATACGGCGTGGACTTTGCTGTGACAAAGGACAAGACAATAACGCCACCCAGATATGTGGTGTTCTTCAAGGCCAGAGATACGGATGCCTTAAAACAGATCCTGGGGGAATTGACACAGAAGCAGCTGAATCAAAAGGAACGTCCCAGCCTGATTAAACAGCTGGCCAAGATCAAAAATATGGTTAAGGCCATTCCCTCCAAGGCGCGTAGACATGAGCAGGAGCACGATCGTTGAGTAATCGGGCAAAGAAGCAGCTGATCCTGCACATTCCGTATGTGATCATGGGACTGATTGCGACCAATCTCGGAGAAGCATGGCGGCTGGCGGAAGGAGCGAGTATCTCAGAAAAAGTACTAAGCCTGATGGCAACGCTTCAGACGGCATTCGCAAACCCGCTGCCAAGCTTCCATCCAATGGATCTTCTGGTTGGTGCCGGATGTGCAGTGATCCTCAGAATTGCTGTTTATATGAAAGGGAAAAACGCGAAGAAATACAGGCATAATACCGAGTATGGATCTGCCCGTTGGGGTACTGGAAAAGACATTGAACCGTTTGAAGATCCGGTTTTTCAGAACAATGTGATTCTGACGAAAACGGAGCGGCTGATGATGTCAAACCGGCCGAAAAATCCGGGAAACGCGAGAAATAAGAATGTCCTGATTGTCGGTGGATCCGGTTCTGGTAAAACGAGATTCTGGCTGAAACCGAACCTGCTTCAGATGCACAGCTCATACGTCATAACCGATCCGAAAGCCAGTGTCCTGAATGAGTGTGGAGCCGCCCTGGAAAGAGGTGCTCCGCTACTGGACGATAAGGGGAATCCGGTCAAAGACAAAAACGGCAGAACGATCTATGAGCCTTATGAAATCAAGGTGTTCAACAGTATCAATTTCAAAAAGTCGATGCACTACAATCGTGCGACTTGTTCGCCGCCGAAAATGCGGCGCACAGCGCTGTCTTCATTCAGTTCTGTGAACTGATAATTCGAGAGGTGGAATGAAGGAGTAACGCCCTGAAACGCCTCCCCTGATACTCCGGCATGCAGAGGCCAAACTCTGTGTGAAGCCCGGTAAAGTCGGCAGAGAGATGCCGTAACAGGTTAAGCTGACGAAAGCTGTCCAGAGGTGGACGGTGCATCCTATATGCCGGGGGTCTATAAGATACCCATGGTGAGAATGACAGAGATGTCTGACGAAACTCCCGAACGTAAAGGTCTAAAAGTGCCACGCTCAGAAATGGGTGTGTGGGTTAAAGCCCAGGCAGTGCGGTTGAGTAGAAATGGTTGTTACGAAAAGCCGTGGCACGTTACAGGCGTGTCCAAGCTGTCAGGCCCAGAGGGAACACCTAAAGGTATGTATGTACAGATAGAATTATCGGAACAAGGAAAGGCAGGAAGTCCACTGGATAATCCGACGAAGAATAATAAGCGGATGAACTCCTGCTGAAAAGCAGTGGTCGAACCTATGATATCGTCTGCCAAAAAGAGGACGGTTAGGAATGGCCACGAGTCAGGCAAAACGTCAGCAGTACACAACCACTATTCATGCAGTCGAGTAAGAAAAAGAAATTGTCGCTCGGTTTCATAGGAATGGGGTGATGTACATGGCACAGAAAGCTAAGAAGAAAAGCAAGATGCGCCATGCGGAATACTATGACATGCAGAAAACCTTTGACGACCTGTATGCCGGCAGCAAAAACGGTGAAGTCTTTGGGCACCTGATGGAAATCATCAGTGCTCCGAACAACATCAAACTGGCATTCAGAAATATCAAAGGCAATGATGGCAGTCATACCGCAGGCACGGATGGGCGGACAATCGAATCATTGGCAGTCATGCCAGAGGATAAGTTTGTAAAGCTCATCCAGAAACAATTCAGGAGGTATGAGCCAAAGGCAGTAAGAAGAGTAGAAATACCGAAGCCAAACGGGAAACTGAGGCCTCTGGGAATACCGTGTATTATCGACCGAATAGTACAGCAATGTATCTTGCAGGTCATGGAGCCGATCTGCGAAGCAAAGTTCTATGAGCACTCTTATGGGTTCAGACCGTGTCGGAGCGCAGAAAATGCGATTGCCTATGCGTATGGGCTCGCCCAGATGAACAAGCTTCACTACGTAGTCGATGTGGACGTTAAAGGATTCTTCGATAACGTTGACCACAGAAAGCTGCTGAAGCAGATATGGACTTTAGGTATACGGGACACCAAGTTGATTCAGATCATCAAGGCCATGCTGAAAGCACCAATCGAAATGCCCAACGGAGAAACCGTCCTCCCATCAAAGGGAACGCCGCAAGGCGGTATCCTTTCACCATTGCTGGCCAACATCGTCCTCAATGAACTGGACTGGTGGATAGCCTCTCAATGGGATGAAATGGTGGGGCACATGAAACATCCATGTAAAGTGACCTATTATCCCAACGGCGCTGAGAAAAAGTGCAACAGCTATACGGCCTTGAAGAAAAGCAACCTCAAGGAGATGCGGATTGTCCGTTATGCGGACGATTTCAAGATATTTTGCAGAACCAAAGAGGATGCTGAGAAAACCTATCATGCAGTTAAAGACTGGCTGTGGAAACGGCTAAAACTGGAAGTTTCTGATGAAAAGTCCAAAGTGACGAATCTCAGGAAGCGTGACAGTGAGTTCTTGGGTTTTCGCATAAAACTGCGGCGTAAAGGTAACTCTTGGGTGATAACTTCAAATGTCTGCGATAAAGCTACCCAAAGGATCAGCAGGGAAATGGCTGAAACCGTAAGGGCGATACAAAGCAGTAAGACGGCTGAAGAAATAAGCCTGAACGTGGGTGACTATAACGCCAAAGTGATCGGAGTGCAGGACTATTACTGCATTGCGACAAGGGTCAACTTGAATTTCAGCGATATCGCCCGTCCAATCAATGGACAGCTTCTCCATCGCATTGATGGAATCAAGAAGCAAGGCGAAATCAAAAACAGATATCTGAGGAAACGGTACGGAAAATCGAAGCAAATGCGATGGGTTGGAGAAACGCCGCTGGTTCCATTAGCCTACGTGCAGTTCAAGATTCCAATGCGAAAAAGCCGAAAGATCAACCCGTACACGCCTGAAGGTAGAGCGGAGATACACGACAATCTCAGGATTGATGTGAATTCAATGCTCTGGCTGATGCGGCATCCGATACCGACCGAATCGGTGAGGTACAATGACAACCGGGTCTCCCTTTATGCAGGGCAGGACGGTAAATGTGCGATCACCGGGAAGGAACTGGATGTGCATACCTGTGTCTGCTACAGGAAAGCGTACGATTGTAAGAAGGGCAAGGACAGCTACCAGAACCTGATGCTTCTTTCGTTGCAGGGATTGGCTATAGTCAGCTCGGATGACATGGCTTCTGTAGCGGTGTTGGTGAAGGAATACTCTTTGAATGCCAAAGCTATTACCAAAGTGAACAAACTGCGCGCTACCGCAGGCCTGCCGTTACTGGCGGCGAAGTAGCAAACTTAGCCAATGTGAAAGAGTGATTGTGTATCACTGCTGAAACTATGCTTGATGGAACGCCGGATGCGGTGAAAGTCGCATGTCCGGTGTGAAGTGGGGGAAAACCCGGAGACAATTTCAAAGGGTTACCTATCACTATCCTTTGCCTATATTCATTCTGAAAAGGACATTCTGAAGCTGGTTACGGCACTGATTGCCAATACCAAAGGAGACGGCAAGGAAGGTGACGAATTCTGGACGAAGTCAGAAACACTTCTCTATTGTGCTCTGATTGGTTATATCCATTATGAAGCGCCTCCGGCTGAGCAGAACTTTGCGACACTGCTGGAGATGCTGAACTCCATGGATACCCGTGAAGATGATGAGGATTATATGAATCCGGTGGACATCCTGTTTGCCAATCTGAAAAAGAAGAATCCCAATCATTTTGCGGTCCGTCAGTATAACAAGTTCAAGCTTGCGGCAGCGAAGACGCTGAAATCCATATTGATCAGCTGCGGTGCCCGGCTTGCTCCCTTTGATATTCAGGAGGTCAGGGATATCACAATGTATGATGAACTGGCGCTGGATACACTGGGAGACAGGAAAACTGCGTTGTTTCTGATCATGTCTGATACAGATGCGACCTTTAATTTCCTGATCTCCATGATCTACACACAGCTTTTCAACCTGCTGTGTGAGAAAGCGGATGATGTATACGGCGGCAGGCTGAAAGTTCACGTCCGATGCCTGATCGATGAGACGGCAAATATCGGCCAGATTCCCAATCTGGAGAAGCTGATCGCGACGATCCGAAGCCGTGAGATCTCCGCCTGCCTTTTTCTGCAGGCACAGAGCCAGCTGAAGGCAATCTACAAGGACAACGCAGATACGATCATCGGCAACTGTGATTCCAAGATCTTTCTTGGGGGAACGGAGCCGACAACTCTGAAAGAACTGAATCAGTCACTCGGCAAAGAAACAATCGATACCTATAATACCGGCGAAAACCGTGGCCGGGAGGAATCACATTCCCTGAATTATCAGAAACTGGGGCATGACCTTCTCTCGGTCGATGAACTTGCGGTGCTTGAAGGAAACAAATGTATTCTGCAGCTTCGCGGTGTGCGGCCTTTCCTGTCAGAAAAATATGATCTGACGCAGCATCCGAATTACAAGCTCACAGGTGATTATGACAAAAGGAAAATGTTCGATATCGAGAAGTTTCTGAACCGGAAGATGGTCCTGAAGCCGGACGAAAAGTACACGGTCATCAATATGGATGCGTGATCCAGAGCCAAGTGGTTCCGGATCTTTTTTATTACAGCAAAGGAGGTGATGCCTAACGAGAGTCACATGTTTCGAATTGACGGAATGACCTGAAAACACAGCTCACGAAAAGACGTTTACGAAACGCGGAAAGGATGGAACTGATGAGCGAAAACATTATTACGATCAAATTTGCAAGAGGCCTGTTGGGTGAGGAATTCACAGCAAAAAACGGGAATGAACTGGTCCGGGTGAAAATCCCGAACGAGGATCCGGAGGACCATTCTCCCTGGGCAAGCTTCGTAGTGCCGGTCGATGCTGTCTATGACAGTCAGAGCGGCAAGGCGATCTGTGTGGATATTCCTGCCGATGGGGAAACCACGATCACCAAATCACATCTGAAGGGAACAGATCCCGACGGAAAGAAACTCTGGGAAGACGAACGGTATAAGGTAACCAATTCTCATCTGAAGGAGATGGTTGAGTTTTATAAGAAGAAGCCCAGAGAGAACGCACGATAATGAACGGCAAAACTGAATATTCCTATCACAGACGCAGTCGGATCTCAAAAGGGTTCGGCTGCCTTTTTTGTTTCATGGCAGTGACAGCTGCCGTTTATCTTGCCCTCAATTCCAGAAAGGCCGGTCACCGGACAAAACACATTAACAACTACTGAGAGGTCCATGAGAAACCGGAAAACAGGAATTTGGGAATACACATTATAAGCCGCAGAGACGGCAAAGGAGGAAATCGAATATGGCATTTTTCAACAGCGCAGTTGGTGTACTGCAGACTCTCGTAATCGCTCTTGGCGCAGGCCTCGGTATCTGGGGTGCAATCAACCTCATGGAAGGTTACGGCAACGACAACCCGGGTGCAAAGTCCCAGGGAATGAAGCAGCTGATGGCAGGAGGAGGTGTCGCACTGATCGGGACCACTCTTGTACCGCTTCTCGCAGGACTGTTCTGATCGGGAGGTGATCTTCTAAGTGGACACGATCTTTCAGCAAATCACCGATTGGCTGAAAGAGATGCTCGTGGGCGGAATCATGAACAGTCTGACAGGCATTTTCGATGCTGTGAACCAGCAGGTCGGGAATGTCGCGACGCAGGTAGGAACGACCCCGGCGAATTTTTCGCCGGGTGTCTTCTCCATGATCAGAGGTGTGTCCGAGTCGGTGATCGTTCCGATAGCCGGCATTATCCTGACATTCATCGCCTGCTACGAGCTGATTCAGCTGATCATCGACCATAATAATCTGGCAAATTTTGAGACATGGATCTTTTTCAAGTGGATCTTTAAGACTTTCGTGGCTGTCATGCTCATCACGAACTGCTTCAACATTACGATGGCAGTCTTTGATGTGGCACAGCATGTAATTTCATCAGCCGGAGGCATTATCGGAGGAAGTACAGCGATCGACGATTCTGCCATTGCCGGCATGCAAAGCACGCTGGAAGCCATGGAGGTCGGACCGCTACTGGGTGTCTATCTGCAGACATTCCTTCTGAACTTCGGGATGAGGATCATGTCTCTGATCATTTTCATTATCATTTACGGACGTATGATCGAAATCTATCTCATGACAAGTCTTGCACCGATCCCGTTTTCTACTTTTGGAAACAGAGAACAGAGCCAGATCGGACAGAACTATCTGCGGTCCCTGTTCGCACTGGGATTTCAGGGATTTCTCATCATGATCTGTGTCGGTATCTATGCGGTGCTGATCCGGGGAATTACCTTCTCCAGTGATGTCGTTGGATCGATCTGGGGAGTTCTGGGATACACCGTTTTGCTCTGCTTCACATTGTTCAAGACCGGAAGCTTGGCAAAGTCTGTATTCAATGCGCATTAAGGAGGTGGCAACTTGTCTGCATATATCTCAGTACCAAGGGATCTGACCAAGGTCAAATCCAAAATCTTTTTCAATCTGACAAAGCGGCAGCTGATCTGTTTCTCTATCGCAGCGGCGATCGGGATCCCGGCATATTTCCTTCTGCGGAAGACCGGAAACATGAGCTTTGCGGCCATGTGCATGATCATCATTATGCTGCCGTTTTTCTTCCTGGCTATGTATGAACGCGACGGAATGCCGCTGGAGGTTCTCTTCCGGCACTTTATTGAAGCTAAGTTCATCAGGCCCAAGGATAGACCTTATGTGACGAATAACTACTATACGGCTCTGCTCAGGATGGCAGAGGCAGAAAAGGAGGTGGACGCGATTGTTCTTCAAGCAGAAGAGAAAAAAAGAAAGCGCGGAGTTAAAGCTGCCCGCAAGTCTCACAAAAAGTGAAAAGAAACAGGTCGAGAAAATCGTTGCCCGCGCTAAAAAGGATGACGGGATTCCACGCACAGCGCAGCAGACGATACCGATCGACAGAATGTTTCAGGACGGCATCTGTAGATATGGGCAGAACTACTATACGAAAACAATACAGTTTCAGGATATCAATTATCAGCTGGCACAGCAGGAAGACAAAACGGCGATCTTTGAAGAATGGTGCTCCTTCCTGAACTTCTTCGACAGTTCGGTACACTTTGAACTTTCGTTTATGAATCTGGCAACTGACCCGGCAAGCTTCGAGAAAAACATCCGGATCCCGTTCAGAAAGGACGGATTCGATGATGTCAGAGAAGAATATTCCAGGATGCTTCGGACACAGCTTGCTCAGGGAAACAACGGTCTGACGAAGACCAAGTATCTGACTTTCGGCATACAGGCAGAATCCATGAAACAGGCAAAGCCCAGGCTGATTCATATTCAGACGGATCTGCTGAATAATTTCCGCCGTCTGGGCGTTGTGACGAAAGTACTCAACAGCAAGGAACGCCTGAAAGTCATGCACGATATGTTCCATATGGGAGATAAGGATCGTTTCGTCTTCGAGTGGAAGTGGCTGAATGAGTCCGGCCTTTCGGTTAAAGACTTTATCGCTCCTTCTTCCTTTTCCTTCCCCGGAGGCAGGACCTTCCGCATGGGACCTCTTTATGGAGCTATGTCATATCTGTCCATTACAGCATCGGACCTCTCCGATCAGCTGCTGAAGGACATTCTTGATATGGAATCCAGTCAGATCGTAACCATGCATATTCACTCAGTGGATCAGAATGAAGCGATCAAGACGGTAAAACACACTATTACAGAACTGGATCGTTCCAAGATTGAAGAACAGAAGAAAGCTGTAAGATCCGGCTACGACATGGACATTATTCCTTCTGACCTTGCGACCTATGGCAAAGATGCAAAAGCACTGTTGCAGGAGCTGCAGAGCCAGAATGAGCGAATGTTCCTGCTGACATTCCTGATCATGAATACCGGGATGAGCAAACAGGAGCTGGACAACAATATCTTCCAGGCATCTTCGATTGCGCAGAAGCATAACTGCAACCTGCGCCGTCTGGACTTCCAGCAGGAACAGGCACTGATGAGTTCGCTGCCGCTGGCCATGAATCAGATTGAAATTGAACGCGGAATGACAACCAGTTCGACGGCGATCTTTGTGCCGTTTACGACTCAGGAACTGTTCCAGGACGGAAAAGGTTCTTTGTATTACGGCCTGAATGCTCTTTCCAACAATCTGATTATGGTGGACCGGAAGCTTCTGAAGAACCCGAACGGTCTGATCCTCGGTACTCCAGGTTCCGGTAAATCATTCAGTGCAAAGCGTGAGATCACCAATGCTTTCCTGGTAACGGATGACGACATTATTATCTGCGATCCGGAAGCGGAATACTCTCCGCTGGTCAACAGGCTTAAGGGACAGGTCATCAAGATCAGTCCTACGAGTACGCATCATATTAATCCGATGGACATCAACAGTAACTACTCGGAAGAAGATAACCCGCTTGCCTTGAAGGCTGACTTCATTCTGTCTCTTTGCGAACTGATCGTGGGAGGCAAAGAAGGCCTGCAGCCGGTGGAGAAAACGGTTATCGACCGCTGTGTCCATCAGGTATACCAGAACTATTTTGATCATCCGGAACCAGAAAACATGCCGGTCCTTGAGGATCTGTACAACCTCCTGCTGGCTCAGGAGGAAAAGGAAGCCAGGCATGTCGCAACGGCACTTGAAATCTATGTCAAAGGCTCTCTGAACCTGTTCAATCACAGGACGAATGTCGATATCAGTAATCGTCTTGTCTGCTACGACATCAAGGAACTTGGCAAACAGCTGAAGAAGCTGGGAATGCTGATTGTACAGGATCAGGTCTGGGGGCGGGTTACCGCAAACCGTGAAGCCGGACGGGCTACCCGGTATTACATGGATGAGTTCCATCTGCTTCTGAAGGAAGAACAGACGGCAGCTTATTCCGTGGAGATCTGGAAGAGATTCCGTAAATGGGGCGGCATTCCGACCGGTATCACACAGAACGTTAAAGACCTGCTTTCAAGCCGTGAAGTTGAGAATATCTTTGAGAACTCAGACTTTATCTACATGCTCAACCAGGCACAGGGTGACAGACAAATCCTGGCGAAACAACTGAATATTTCTCCGCACCAGCTTTCGTATGTTACCCATTCCGGCGAGGGCGAAGGCCTCCTGTTTTACGGCAACGTCATTCTGCCGTTTGTGGATCATTTCCCGCAGGATCTGGAGCTCTATCAGATCATGACAACGAAACCCAATGAGGTATCGAGAGAGGAGGATGTAAGTGCCGGATAAGAAGCTAACACAGGAGGATCTTGCTCCGGACACGCCGGACATTCTCCCGAATGAAGCCGGCTATACCAGAAAGAAAAGCAGATTTAAGGGCATGGATCCGAAGGGAGATAAGCTGCGTTACGGGAAAAAGAAGGTTGAAGTCCCGGAAAAGACTTCTCATATTTCCACCGCAGCCATCTCCCGGCAGATGCATGAAGCAGTCAGCAAACAGGACCAGGACGACAATATCGGAACAGAGGCAGTAAATCACAGTACCGAGCTGGCAGAAGACAGTTCCCGTGTCATACGGGACACTGCCAGCCGGGTGAAATACGGTCATAAACTTCATTCCTCAAAGAAGGAAGCTCAGGCCGCAAAAAAGGCTGCCGTAAATGCTGCAGAAAGATCTGTCGATCCAGTTGAAGAGGTCCAGACCATTCCCAAGAGCCAGCGTTCTTTAAAAGCTCAGCAGGAGCAGACAAATACCAGCTGGTTCTCCAGGTGGAGGCAGAAACAGGCTATCAAAGCAGAATACAATGCCGCCAGAACCGGCAAAGAAACCGGATCTGCCGCATCTTCCGCGGTGCAGGGGACAAAGAAATTATCTGAAAAGATCAAAGACGCACTCGGATCAGCAATGCAGACAATCGCCGAACATCCGGGTGCTGTTGTTACCTGCGGATGCCTTGCTCTGGTATTGGTGTTTGTGACCAGTACTTTCTCATCCTGCTCTGTGCTGAGCGGCAATCCCGGCGCAACGATTCTGGGAACCAGCTATACAGCAACAGATGAAGACATCATCGGTGCAAACGATGATTATAAAGCGCTGGAAGCTGCTTTGCAGAGCCGGATCAGCAGAATTGAGTCAACGTATCCGGGATACGACGAATACCAGTATGATCTGGCAGAGATCAACCACAATCCATATGTTCTGACTTCTTACCTGACCGTTCTTTTTGAGGACTATACCAGAGCAGAAGTCCAGGCAAAACTGCATGAGATCTTCAATGCGCAGTACGAGCTGACCACGCGGGAAGAAGTTCAGATCAGAACACGGACAGAAACCCGCACCGGTACAAGGACCGTCACAGACCCGGAGACTGGTGAAGAGACTGAAGAAGAATACGAATATGAAGTGGAGGTCGAGTATGAATACAAGATCCTCCATGTCAAACTGACCAACAACACAATGGAACTGGTAGTGATGAACTCCCATCTTTCTGATGATCAGCTGGAACGGTATCTGCTGCTGAATCAGACACTTGGGAATCGCTCTTATCTGTTTGAAGGCGATATCTACGCGAGCACTTCACCCGGATTGGAATACACTTTGAATACGGAAGCACTCTCCGATGTGAAGTTTGCCAACATGATGCATGAGGCAACCAAGTATCTGGGATATCCCTACGTGTGGGGCGGATCATCACCGTCTACCAGTTTTGACTGTTCCGGCTTTGTCTGCTGGGTAATCAATCACTGCGGCAATGGCTGGAATGTCGGACGAACTACGGCGGAAGGCTTAAGACAGATGCTGAGAATCATACCGGCGAGTGAGGCAAAGCCCGGAGACATTATCTTTTTCCAGGGAACCTACAATACGACCGGTGCCAGCCATGTGGGTATCTATGTCGGCGACGGCATGATGATCCACTGCGGCAATCCGATTCAGTACGCATCTGTTAATTCAGCCTATTTCCAGGCGCATTTCTACTGCTACGGCAGACTGCCCAGTGATTAAAGGAGGATTTCAATAATGAGCAGAAAGTTGGACAAGATCAGCGAGGAACTGGTGAGGACCAGAGCTCGCTACGAAGCATATGGAAAAAGAATTCAGGAGCTGGAGGATCAGTATGCCGAACAGGAAAAGGAAGAGATCAATGATATCGTCCATGCAGCAAATCTGACACCTGATCAGCTTCAGAGACTTCTTTCAAAGATGAATGAAGACCCGATCCCGCATGGATCAATTCCGGATGATGTAATGGAGGTGGAACAGAATGAAGATTAAGAGAATTCTCCTGGCGCTGCTTTGCTCCGTGACAATGCTTTTGGGGATCGGAGTAACGCCAGTATTTGCACAGACAAATGAGATGGCTGAGTCGACGGTTTGCGAAGATGTACAGCCGGAAGAGCCGACTGAGCCGGAAGAACCGGCCGAAGAAGACGAACCCGAGAATCTGCCGCCGCTGACACCGGACGGGAACTTGACGCTGGTGGATGACATTACTTCAGAAAAAACCGGCAAGCAGTTTATCACCGTTATCAGCAAGAGCGGCAACTACTTCTACATCATCATCGACCGCGATGACAAGGGGGAAAACACCGTGCATTTCCTGAACCTAGTGGATGAGGTGGATCTGCTGAGTCTGATGGATGATGATGAGGCTCAGGCGATTCTGGATGCCGATGCAAAGGAGGCGGCAGAAAGGGCAGCCCGTGAACAGGCGGCCCGTGAGGCTGAAGAGGCTGCAGCGAGGACTCCGGCTGAGCAGCAGGTACAGGAGGAGAAGAAGCCAGTCAACTGGATCCCTGCAGCTGTCAGTGTCATGCTGACCGGCATTGGCGTGGTCGTTTTCTTCTTGATTCGCATGAAGAAGAAAACAGAACCGGCAGAACAGTTCCCTGATCCAGATGCTAATTACAGTGAAGATGATGATGGATACGATCTGCAGGAAGAAACTGACGAAGACAACGATGAGGAAAACGAAGAGGAATAAGTTAACGGCGGGCGGTCTCAGGACTGCCCGCTGATCACTTCCTTAAGAAGAAAGCGAGGATCAATTCTATGGAAGAAAATGAAGTATTGATGGATTTTTCTACAACCGGGACGATCCGGGAAGATCTGCCTGCGACAGAAGATGCGGTGATTCTGGTGATTCCGATCGGAGGTGATCCGGATGAGTTCGAGTAATTCATACAAGCTGGATCAGGTCGGGATCCGGATGGTCAAGGAACCGCCGCTCTATTCGGCGGAACCCATAAACAGTCCCGAAGCGGCAGTAAGGATCATTGCGGATACCCTCAGGAATTATGACCGGGAAGTCTTCTGTGTGGTAAATCTCAGAAACGATATGAAGC
Source organism: Solobacterium sp. (assembly GCA_017432325.1). Lineage (GTDB taxonomy): Bacteria > Bacillota_I > Bacilli_A > Erysipelotrichales > Erysipelotrichaceae > Bulleidia. Next base: position 36,691 of record JAFRJJ010000090.1, read on the forward strand.
CGATCAATGTCAATGTCGTATCAGTCGGCACGCTGAATGCTTCCATTGCACATCCCAGGGAGATTCTGAAAAGCACGATTCTTTCTAATGCAGCTGCAGTCATGCTGCTGCACAACCATCCAAGCGGAAATCTGACACCATCCCGTGAGGATATCGAGCTTACAGCCAGGATGCAGGAGATCTGTACGATGCTGGGGACTCCGGTCCAGGATCATATCATTGTCGGTAACGATGAACGGTATTTCTCTTTCCGGGAACAGGATATTCTGCAGATCGCAAGACCGCTGGATAAAGACCTCAGTGATATTGACCTGAAAAGTGTGGCAGAGCCAGAAGTTCCGTTCACCGCCTTGAAACAGGATGATCCGGAGGTCAGGAAGAGACCGCTTGAAGAGATTACGGACCAGCTGGAAAAAGGCGTTCAGGAGATCTTTGAGAGCGATAAGTACAAGACCTGGCTTTCCACCATGTCTAAGTTCCACCACTATTCTCTGAACAATACGATTCTGATTGCCATCCAGCGCCCGGATGCGACTTCGGTTGCGGGGTATCAGGCATGGAAGCGTAATTTCGGGCGGCAGGTCCGCAAAGGAGAAAAAGGGATCAAGATCATTGCGCCGTCTCCCTATAAGGTAAAGACCGAGCAGGACAAGATAGATCCTTATACACACCTAAAAGTGCTGGATTCCAACGGGGATCCGGTGAAAGAAGTCGTGGAAGTCGAACGCCCAGCGTTCCGTGTGGCAACGGTTTTTGATGTCAGCCAGACAGATGGCAAAGAACTGCCGACACTAGGCGTGGATGAACTGTCAGGACAGGTGAATAATTTTGGCCTGTTCTTCGAAGCTCTGAAGCAGACATCTCCGGTTCCGGTTGCGTTTGAAGATATTAAAAGCGGCGCAAAAGGCTACTACCATGTGCAGGAACAAAGAATTGCGATTCAGGAAGGGATGAGCGAAACGCAGACCGTGAAAACGGCGATTCATGAAATCACGCATGCCACACTTCATTCCGCTGAGAAGCTCAAAGCCGAAGGTGTTCAGAAGTCGAGCCAGTCCAAGGAAGTTGAGGCGGAAAGTGTAGCCTATACGATCTGCCAGCACTATGGCATTGATACCTCTGATTATTCCTTTGCATATATCGCAGGATGGTCTTCCGGCAAGGAGACTGCTGAACTGAAAGCATCAATGGAAACAATCAGAAGCACTGCCAGTGATCTGATCAACCGCATCGACGGGCATCTGGAAACACTGATGAAAGAGCGCGAAGCAGCCATTGAGCAGCCTGCCGTTCAGAATTCTGTTTTGGGAGCTTTACAGCAGCTTTCTTCAGAAAGTGTAGCGGATCATCCAGTGGAATACCGGTATCAATGCAATCATCGTCCACCCGGACCCGGCGCAGTTCCTAAAGAAGGTCTGGAGTTCTGTGATGATAAAGGATCAGGCAGATATGGAGATGTCGTCTATAACAGACCTTTGACAGATAAAGAGCTGAAAAACTTTGAACTGGATCCGGTAAAGAGTGTGAAACGCGCAGCCAGAGATCCTGAACGATGAAAGGAGGACCATAAGATGCCGAAAGTTTTCAAATGGGATGAAATCAATGGACAGGGCACAGAGCAGGACCGTGTGGAAGCCTTTCTGACGGATACAACAGATACCTATGCAATACTGCAGCTCCGGGATGCTCCGGAGACCAGGGATGAACACTTCATGTCTTACAATGCTCTTCGCCGGAAACAGCTTGAACCAGAGGTAGACCACTATGAAGTAATCTATGCAGCGCCGCTGATCCCATACGCAGACCAGCAGACGATGCTGGAAGACATCTATCAGAGATTCAATATATCAAGACCGGACAGCTTCCATGGACACAGCCTGTCTGTCAGCGATATTGTCGCGCTGCGGCAGAGCGGAATTGTTACCGCTCATTATGTTGATTCGGTCGGCTTTCAGGAGCTGCCGGGTTTCTTATCCGGGAGGAATCATCTCCGCACCCTTGAAGACATGATTGAACAGAATGATAATCAGCTCGACGGTATTATCAACAACCTGCCGGATGATAAACTGCCATGCAAATGCGAGGTGAAGAAGGAATCTGTACTTGACCAGCTGAAAGAACTCAGGGCATCAGATTCTGCGCCGCCAAAGGATCTTGCAGAACAGATTCTTGAAAGAATCAGGGAATGAGGTGATGTGATGGAATTTACGAACGACGAAAAGATGCTGATCATGCTCTACAATCCCGGCTCACGGACCGGGCTGATTATGGAACTGGCGAAGCTGACAGAAAATCTGACAACGGAGGATGAGGATCTGAAGGGGATGGTCAGCAGACTCGTCCCAAAGCTAGCACAGCTTACAGACAAAGAGTTCGATCAGGTCCTTGACCAATGCCTATGAGTGAGCCGTCAGAAACAAAGCGTACCATATTTGTTTCCTTGCGGCTTGACCAGGATGAAGTAGAGCGGATCAGCCAGAAGATGGAGGAAGTCGGCATGCACAACCGCAGTGCATATATCAGGAAGATGGCGCTGGACGGTTACTGTATCAAGCTGGATTTCTCTGAGCTGCATGAACTCATGAGGCTTCTTTCCATCTGCAGCAACAATCTGAATCAGTATGCCAAAAAAGCCAATACCGACGGGAGCATTTACAGAGAAGATATCGATGATCTGCGGACCAGATTCGATGATCTCTTTCAGGCGGGAACAAGGATTGTTCGGACAATAGAGGATCTGGCATGACATCCCGAAAAAAGAAATCGGCATCCTTGTGAAGCATGCCAGGTCTGCTTATCATGAAAGCGAAAAGGAGGTGTCGTGATGATTATCATCAAATCATTTATCAAAATACTGTCTCTGCCGCTGATCATCGTCATGGTGCTTGCCGGTCTGATTCTGCGGCTTGCAGCTCACATTTCAGCTTATGTGGTCGGACCGTTCCTGCTGTTTATCGTCTTCTGCGCCGGATACAGCGTGATCATTCAGAGCTGGCAGGATGTGTTCCTGCTCCTGCTGATCGGAGGCGCAGTATTTGCGGCATATTTCAGCTCGGCGATTCTGATCGGCTGGACCGAGAGCGCGAAGAGCGGGCTTCTTGCTTTCCTGTATTCATAATCATTGAGATATTAAAACAGTACATCCGGAGATTGTCTGATCATTCAGGCAGTCCCCGGATTTTTCGTTATGGAGGTAGAATGGCAGCTACAAAGTTAATTTCCATGCACCAGGCAAAAGGGAAATCTCCTGTTCAAAGCCTGAAGGATCGGATCAATTACTCAGAAAATCCGGACAAGACCGAGGAAGGACAATACATTTCGTCTTATGCTTGCAGCGCTGAAACAGCAGCGGAGGAATTTGCTCTTTCAAAAGAAGAATATCTCCGCATTACGGGCAGAGTCTACAAAGGAGATATCCTGGCCTATCAGATCCGACAGTCCTTTAAGCCCGGTGAAATTACACCGGAAGAAGCAAATAAGGTTGGTTATGAAACAGCAATGCGGTTTACACGTGGGGAGCATGCCTTTATTGTCTGCACACATACAGATCGTGCACACATTCATAACCACATCATCTTTAACTCGGTTACCCTGGACTGTACCAGGAAGTTCAAGAATTTCTTCTTCTGCGGTCTGGCTCTGCAGACGCTGAGCGATATTGTCTGTTTTGAACATGGAAAATCCATTATTCAGAAGCTTCCTGTCGGTCAGAGAAAAAAGCGAACGGTTTATCCGCAAAGGCATTCTTTCCGGGATGTCCTGCGCAGTCAGATCAACGAAGCATTGCAGAAGAAACCGCGATCCATGGAAGCTTTTCTTTCTTCTCTGGAACAGTCCGGATATCAGATTAAGCGCGGTAAGCATATTGCGGTAAAGGGACATGGCCAGAAGCGTTTTGTCCGTCTGGATTCCCTTGGCGATGGTTTTTCTCAGTTAGAACTGGAGGCACTTATTTCCGGGAAGAACAGCAAACGCTGTATCAGAGAAAAAGAAGAACAGATGGATCTTCTCATCAATATGCAGGATAAGATCCTTGAAGGGAAAGGCGCCGGGTATCAGCGATGGGCTGAAAAATTCAATGTCAAGCAGATGGCAAAGGTGCTGCTCTTTCTGCAGGAAAACAATATTCATGATATGAAGGATCTCAGAAAACTTGCTTCGGAAGCCTCGAAAGGGGCTGATGGATTATTCGATACTATTCATGCAAAAGACGAAAGACCGGAGGAAATCCGTCAGCTGAAGAATCATATTTTCAATTACTCAAAGACAAGGGGCACGTATGAGGAATACAGGCGATCCGGATATGATCCGCAATATCTTGAGGAACATACTGAGGAAATCCGTCTGCATGAACAGGCAAAGGCAGTTTTTGACCAGCTGCCGGATAAGAAGATTCCGAAAGTGAAGGATCTGAATACAGAGTACAGTCAGATCTTATCGGAAAAGAAAAAAGCGTATGCAGAATACCGGACAGCAAGAAATAAAGCCAAAGAACTGCAGATCGCTTTGAAGAATGCAGAAATCATTCTGGAAGAGGACCGGGAACAAACGAATAAACGCAGCAGAAAGAACCAGAGGGATCAGAGCCATTGAACCGTGGCTTTGATCTCTCTTTTTTTGATGCGGAAATCGACATCCTCAAATCCAAAATCGGCATCCTTGTGAATGGCCGGGAGTCTTCTTATCATTCAGCTATCACAGTTATAACGACTGTGATAGCCATTATACAGAAAGGATTATGCCAGAACATGAGCGACGAAAAAGAAAAGAACGAGAGCATTGCGGATCAGAAAAAGAAAATCCGGGAACGGTATAAAGGCGTTGATGAGAGCATGCTTGAGATCATCCCTGCGATTCCCCAGGAGGACTTTTTCACATCGGTCGTTCATAAGCGTGTTGCTGTTTACGCCCGTGTATCAACCGATGATCCGCGCCAGACCAGTTCATATGAGTTACAGAGAAATCACTATACGGATTTTGTGAATCAGCATCCAAACTGGGAGCTTGTTGATATCTATGCGGATGAAGGCATCTCAGGAACATCCCTCATGCACCGTGACGCTTTCATCAGAATGATTGCGGACTGCAAGGCCGGAAAGATCGATCTGATCGTCACCAAAAGCGTCTCCCGCTTCGCAAGAAACATAATCGACTGCATCGGATACGTCCGGGAACTGAAAGCCATGCAGCCGCCGGTGGAAGTCTTCTTTGAAACCGAAAACATACATACACTGAATGCCAACAGCGAAATGAGTCTCTCGTTTATCGCAACTCTTGCCCAGGAAGAATCCCACACCAAAAGCGAGATCATGAATGCATCGATCCAGATGCGTTTTAATCGCGGCATCTTCCTTACACCGGTTCTGCTTGGCTACGACAAAGATGAAGACGGGAACCTGGTGATCAATGAAGACGAGGCTGAGATTGTGCGCCTGATTTTCTATATGTATCTGTTTGGATACTCACCAAAGGAAATTGCAGATACTTTGACAGAGTGCGGCAGTGCAACCAAAAAGGGGAACACCACCTGGAGCGTATCTTCCATTATGCAGATCCTTCAGAATGAACGTCACTGCGGGGATGTGCTGGCGCACAAGACCTGGACTCCGAATTATCTCGATCATAAATCCAAGAAGAATAACGGCGAACGAGCAAAAGTTTACCAGCGGGATCATCATGAGCCGATTGTCAGTCATGAGGTCTTTATGGCTGTCCAGAAAATGATTCGTGGATCGAAATACGGCGGCCGGGGAATTCTTCCGGAGCTGCAGGTTATCTCGGATGGTATCCTGAACGGCTATATCGTTGTCAACATTCACTGGGCAGCATTCAAAGCAGCGGATTATCACATGGCTTATGCCAAGGTCCTTGGTGAGCCGGTAATCATTCCCGGCGATACGATCCAGATTGAAAAGCAGGAAGGTGACTTTGATCTTCGCGGTTTTGAAATTGCCAGATCACAATTCTTCAGCACCAAAGGGCAGCTGATCATTACCTTTACACCTAAAAGCATTATCTTCTCTTCCTCCCTCGTCCGCAAATTCACCGACAAGATGGAAATAGAGATCCTGGTTCATCCGGAGAAAAAACTGATCGCAATCAGACCATCTCAGCCGGCTAGCAGAAACAGGATCAAATGGGCAAAACATCATGAAGGCGGTTTGATCGGCCGCGTAGTTGCAGGCACTGCTTTTCTCCCGGCTCTTTATGAATTGTTCGGATGGCAGGATCGCTGGAAGTACCAGATCATCGGAACCTATCTGCAGAACGGAACGGATTCCATCGTCGTGTTTGATACAAGCGAAGCGGTCATTTTGGTGCCGCCGGATGTAGTAACCAGTCAGAAGGATATCACACCTTTGTCCCGCAGAGGAAAGACAATCCCTGCCTATCCGGATTCCTGGTCAGAATCTTTCGGAGATGATGTATACACACAGGAATCTTCAGAGGTCGTAGATACTCCTTCCGAGGGCTGGAATACTGCTGCTGAAGGAGTCTCTTATATGGATCCGGAGATCTCGGTCAAGGATCCATCGGAAATTAAAGCTGACATCAATCAGCTTCTGGAAAAACTAAGATCGGAGGACTGACATGGAAAACGAAGTAACAAATAACATAATGACCGGCATTAATGCCGATCAAGGAAATTTGCTGGATGTGATTGAAGACGATTCCTTCAGCTACAAAGGGTATCAGGTGGTCAGAGGTGAATTCTTTGCGCATATCAATGAGCCATCTGTCACGTTCAGCGGAAACAAAGTATCTGTCAACAGAACCTGTCTGAAGAAGGTTCCTAATTTTGATTACATGCAGATTCTTGTCAATCCGGAAGCCAGGAAGCTGGCAATCCGTCCCTGCGCTGAGGAGACAAAAGACTCATTCCGTTGGTGCTCTGCTAACGGGAAAAGAACACCAAAGCAAGTGACCTGCCGTGTCTTTTTTGCAAAAGTCTTTTCTCTGATGGGATGGGATATGAGCTATCGGTACAAACTTCTTGGAAAACTGATACGATCCGGCGGAGATCTCCTGTTTGTCTTCGATCTTACCGAGCCTGAGATCTTCACACACATCAAAATTGAAGACGGCAAGATCAAGAAATCGAGAACGCCTTTCTATCCGGAAGAATGGAAAAACCAGTTCGGTTTGCCTGTTGAACAGCACGAAAACACTGTTCAGGTGAGCCTCTTCAATAAGTACACAGTGTTTGGAATTCAGAAGAAAGAGAATCAGCCTGTGGCAGAAAGCGAGGGATCCAATGATGAGCAATAAGGCAAAACCAGAAGCAATTCCCGTAATCTCCATCGATTACAAATGGCACAGAATCCGAATTCACAAGCAGACACTGCTTCTTCTTGGAGATCCGGAATATGTTGAACTGCTGGTCAATCCGGAAACAAAGATACTTGCTGTCAGATGCAGCACCGGCGGCAGTGACCGTGTACATAGAGTAAAAGGAATCAACAAGGACGGTGCAGTTCTTCAAAGCGCATATCTCTTCCGCTCTTTGCAGCAGGTGAATCCGGAACTGAAGGAGGGGAAATCGTATCGGATCTACGGACGGATGAATGCCAAAGAAGGAATCGCCCAGTTTCGCCTGGCAGAGATTGAAGAAATAAAGAGAATGGAGACAAAAGTATGAGAACGCCGGAATCATTGAAAACTGATACAGATTTTGAACGGCTGTCTCCGCTTTTCTCTCAGGATTATCTGGATCATCTTGAAGAAAGCATTAAAGCTCATGGTTGTCTCGATCCGATCGATATCTGGAATGGAACGATTCTCAACGGATATAAGCGGTACCGCATCTGTTTGAAACTGAACATAGAGATGCCCGTCAATGAAAAGTCCTTCCCGTGCAAAGAAGATGCGATCATCTGGCTATGCTATGAACATCTGAAAAGTGCATCTGTTGCGCAGGAAACCGGAGTCTATCTGATCGGAAAACACTATCTGGCTCAAAGGCAGAAATACTTCAAAGAACAGCCGCCGTCCTTTACCAAAAGATCAACGTTTATTTACAGCACAGCCGCAGAGGTTAGCAAAATCTATCATCTGTCATCGGGAACGGTTTATAAATACGGAATCTATGCTGAAAACCTGGATTCAATTTACAACAGGAACAGGCAGCTTGCCGAATATATTCTTTCCGGGAAACTGAAGGTTTCCCATAAAACAATCCAGCTGATGACGACGGGTCAGGATGAAGTACTGTCTCTGCTGGCATCCATGGTGAACAAAGGAAAGGCAGATCACATTACGAGTAACGAATTACAGAAAATGATGCTGAAGAACACGGTAATTACAAAGACCGGCCATCGGAAATCGTCGGCCTCTTCTCAGCCAAATATTGCGATAAAGCAAACACCAATATATGATCCGGACTCAGAAATCTCCGGCTTATATCTCACGATCCCATCCTGGATCAGTTCAATCAAACGAAGCTGTTCAAAGGCAGACTTCAGCAAGATCTCTCCCGAAGCGAAGGAGCGGCTTCGGGAACAGCTCGGGGAGCTGGATGAAGAGATTATTGCCGCCATCTTATTAATCACGGAGGAGTAGTAATGGACGAAAGATTCAGCCAGTTCATTCCACAGGTACACTTTGAATTGATTCCGATCAGAAACCTCGTTTCCAATCAGGAATATCAGCGATCCATATCCGAAAAGCAGGTTCTCCATGCTGCGGAAAACTTTGATGTCAATCAGATCAATCCGGTCAAGGTCAGCCGCAGAAATGGAATGAACTATGTTTTCAACGGACAGCACACCATTGAAATCGTTGCGATGGTTTCCGGATCCAGAGATACTCCGGTCTGGTGCATGATCTATGATGACCTGGAATACACACATGAAGCCGATATCTTTGCGAACCAGAGCAAGTATGTCCGGCCGCTCACGCCGTATGATATTTTCACAGCAAACATTGAAGCAGGGAATCAGGAACAGCTGATCATCAAGGAACTTGTAGAGTCGTACGGTTTATCCATCACTCCGGGAGATGCGCCAGGAGGAATCTGCGCGGTTGCTACGATCCAGGACATTATGAAAAAGTTCGGCTATGCCAATCTGGATCATACACTCCGGCTGTGCATTGCCACTTGGGAAGGTGCTCCACATTCCCTCAGTTCGAACATTCTAAAAAGTATTGCCATTCTGATCCATGTGTATGGAGATGAACTGAGCGATGAAACATTCAAGGAGAAGCTCGGTTCTGTTTCGCTGAAAGAAATAACCAGAAATGCAAAGGAACGCCGTTCCGGTTCAATGGGGTATGCGGAATCATTGGTAATGTTCTATGCGAAGGGAACCAGAGGCGGCAAGAACAATTTGAGTCTGGAAAAACTCTACTCGTACATGACGGAACAGGCGAGAAAACGCAAACACAGCACAAGCAGGATCAAGAAGATTGCTGCAGAAGCTCAGGAGAACGCTGAGAATGAAGGCAGCGCTGAAGAACCGAATCCAGAAAACTCTGAACCAGGTGTTTCCGAAGAGGAGTAATGCTTTTCACAGCTGTAATAGTTGTGATGGCTATAATAATTCCGGTGGTCGTTGCATGACGGCCACCATATTTTTTGATTAAGCTCGATGCTGCAGGCATCGTTCAAGGGGATTGGGGCGCTTCCCCAACAAGCAAATGGTCTTTTGTGACACAAAGACACTGCTTGCATAGTACCTTTCCTCTGAATTTTGCCTTTCATCTTTCGCTTTTGGTCAATTCTTGTCATAATCAGGAATATCCTAACACTATGAACTAAAAAAGTTGTCAAGAACTCGACAAAAAGGATGAAATCTCGATCGCTTTGTGCTATACTGTGAAACAAGTGATTTTGTATCCATAATTGGACTCACAATGAGAGGTATAAGACTATGGCAGTTTCATACAAGAAGTTATTCAAACTTTTAATTGATCGAGACATGAAGAAGAAAGATTTCAAAGCTCTTACCGGTATCAGCCAGGGCACTTTGAATAAACTTCAAAATGGCGGCAACGTGATGGTAGATGTTTTGGAAAAAATCTGCCTTAATATGGACTGCAGTATAGATGACATTATGGAGATTTATCCGGATCCCGAGAGTGACAGTACAGAAAAACGTACAGCTCAATCTGTACAATAAAGAATGGGGAGTTGTGCAATGGAAAGAAAAGAATACAGCGCCGGAGCTGTAAAGCATTCTTTCTGGTTCATGGAATTCCGCAAGGTGGTATCTCTTCGCAATGAGGGAAAGTCCTGGGAAGAGATCAAAGCATTGAACGAGGAAGAAAATATATTTGGAGCACCGACCACTCTTCGCGCAACGCAGATTTTCAATACAGTCTCAGCGCGGGTGAAGAGCTTGGACGATAGTTTTTATCCGATCTTTGAGTCATGTGACTTGGCATCGCAGAAACTTTTTGCACTTGTGGCTGCCATGACCTATGACGTGCTTTTTGGCGAACTGGTATATGAACTTGTCCGGGAAAAAATGATCATAGGCAGCAATGAACTGGCTGACAGTGATCTGAGAATTTTCTTCAAGGATAAACAGCAGCAGAGCGATAAAGCTGCCAAATGGACAGAGGCGACGATCAAGAAACTGATGGTTTCATATAAGTCCATGCTCTATGAGGCGGGAGTCACGAATAAAGCAAAGAATGTTCGTGCGATCTACAAGCCACTTCCCGATCCAGCAATGGAACAATGGCTGAAGGATCAGGGAATGCTGTATCAGCTGAATGCAATTACGGGGGTGAGATGATGGCAGGATTACAGGAACGCTTGGATCAGATGGAGGCTGCCATCCATAAGCCTGCATTTCGGGAAAGTAGCGGCCGAGCCAATGAAGTGAATTACTGGGTCTTCGATTATGATCCCGCGAAAGAACTGGAAGTTCGGGAACGTATCGATTATATGAAGAAGAAAAACGCGAAAGGCACGGACGGATTCGAACTGGTAGTCTTCGATCTTTACGACATGATCATGGACTATCTGGAAGAAAAGGATTTCGTAAAATCCTATGAGCGTTATGAGACGCGAAGAGGATTCGAATATATCGTCCGGGCAGTCTCCACTTCCATGAAGATGAACGAGGATGACAGCATCTTGATTCAGAAGATCGTGGAACAGACACCGGAGAATGCCATCGTATTCCTAACAGGTGTGGGAAAATGTTATCCGCTTCTGCGGTCACACAAGATTCTGAATAACCTGCATCAGTCTGTGCTGAAAGCGCCGGTGGTCCTGTTTTTCCCCGGCACCTATACCGAGCAGGAACTGATCCTGTTCAATGAGATCAAAGACGACAATTACTATCGTGCATTCAAACTTGTTAAGTGAGGTATCCGATATGCAGATCAAAGATATGTTTAAAAAGTCGATTACCCGAGACATCCAGGGTGTCGTCATTGCCGGTCAGGGTGAAAAGACCAATATCGCAACAGAGCTGGAAGAGTATGTTGTGACTCCGGAGTTGCAGCGCCATTTTGCGGATTTCTTCTCTGCATATGCAAAGGGAATCAACGGTGAAACCACAAAGATGGGTGTATGGATTTCCGGCTTCTTCGGAAGTGGTAAATCTCACTTGCTGAAGATCCTGTCCTACATCCTCGACAATGAAGTGGTCGGCGGCAAGCGTGCGATCGATTACTTTATCGATGATAAAAAGATCTCCGACCAGATGGTTCTGGCAGATATGCAGCTGGCAGCCAATACGCCTTCGGATATCATTATCTTCAATATAGATGCCAAGAGTGAATCTGACGGCAAATCAAATAAGGATGCCATCGTCAATGTTTTCCTGAAGGTCTTTAATAACTCCCTTGGCTTCTGCGGGGCTATTCCTTATCTTGCCGATCTGGAGAGGAAACTTACAGAGGATGGTAAGTACGAGGAGTTTAAGGAGACCTATCAAAAGGTGACCGGGCATGACTGGTACGAGGAGCGCCATGAATTCCTTTCCCGTCAGGATGGTGTTGTGGATACTCTGATCGAGATGGGATACATGAGCGAGAAGGCTGCATGGAACTGGTGTGATGCCGCGATAGGCGATTACCAGATTAGCATCGAAGATTTTGCGAAGCGTGTGAAATCTTATATCGACCGCAAGGGCAACAATCATCATGTTGTCTTCCTGGTGGATGAGATCGGTCAGTATATCGGTGATGACAGCAAGCTCATGCTGAATCTGCAGACCGTTACGGAAGAGCTGGGCAAGGAATGCAAAGGAAAAGCTTGGGTTATCGTGACCAGCCAGCAGGATATCGACTCTATCACCAAGGTTAAGGGCAATGACTTCTCAAAGATTCAGGGACGTTTTGATACACGTCTCTCCCTGTCTTCTGCCAACGTCGATACCGTTATCAAGAAGAGGATCCTTGACAAGACGGATACTGCCGCTCAGACGCTGCGCCTGCTGTATGAACAGAAGGCTACGATCATCAAGAACCTGATCGTGTTCAACGATGGTGTTGAGAAAAAATTATATGCAAATGATCGGGACTTCGCGGAAGTATATCCGTTCATCCCGTATCAGTTCAATCTCCTAGCCTCCGTACTGACTTCGATCCGTACGCACGGTGCATCCGGTAAGCATCTGTCCGAAGGTGAGCGTTCCATGCTGGCGCTGTTCAAAGAGTCTGCTATGGCGCTGAAGGATGAACCTGCCGGCGCAATAGTGCCGTTCCATCGTTTCTATGACGCCTTGGAGAACTTCCTAGATCACAGCCACAAAGGCGTGATTATCAAGGCTTACGACAACAGCTATATCAATCCGGATCATAAGGACAGCGACGTCTTTGCCATCAATGTGCTGAAGACGCTGTTTATGATTAAGTATGTGCTGGAGATCGAATCCAATATCGATAACATCACCAGCCTCATGATTGAGAATATCGATGACGACCGCATCGAAGTGAAGGGCAAGGTCGAAGAAGCCCTAAAGGTTCTGATGCGGCAGATGCTGGTTCAAAAGAATGGTTCTCATTATGTGTTCCTAACTGATGAAGAGCAGGAAATCAACCGTGAGATCGACAGCCAGAATGTTGAGATGGCTGAGGTCATCAATAAGGTTTCCGAGATGATTTTCGAGGATATCTTTACGGAGAAGAAGTATCGTTATCCAGCTTTCAATGGCCGGTATTCCTTCAGCTTTAATCAGGCTGTGGATGACAGACCCTATAAAGCAAGCCAGAACTATGATGTCGGCGTTCGCGTCCTGACTCCGTGGTATGAGGGTGGAAATGACGACACTACGCTGCGAATGATGTCCGGCCAGAGATTTGAAGTGCTGGTTGTTCTTCCGAACGATGCTGCGTTCTTGGATGAGATCCGTCAGTATCTCAAGATTGAAAAGTTCCTGCGGCTGAACACATCTACTCAGCTGACAAAATACGAAACGATCAAGGAAGCCAAGCGCATTGAGATGCGTGAGCGCAATGCCAATGCAAAGCTGTATCTGACCGAAAGCTTGAAAGACGCAACGATCTACGTGAACGGTGATGCTCCGCGTATTTCCGCCAAGGAAGTCTCTGCGCGTATTACAGAAGCGCTGGGAAAGCTTGTACAGACCGTTTACAACAAGCTCTCCTATATTGATGCAGCAATGGGTGAAGCAGAGATCCGTAAGATGTTTCATTCTACCAACCAGCTGACACTGGGACTGGAAGGCGGAACAGAGCCCAATACCCATGCGCTGGATGATGTGTTGCAGTTCATTGCAACTAATACCCATATGCACATGAAGACCTCCATGAAGACGGTAAAAGACCGCTTCATGAAGGCTCCCTATGGATTTGTGGAAGACGATGTGCACTGGTTGGTGGCACGTCTCTTTAAGCGCGGAGATCTGGCATTCACGGTCAACGGAGCGACCGTCAACCAGAACAACAAGTCTGATGAAGAACTGATCAGCTTCATTACTAAAAAGGCATTCGTGGAGAAGCTTCTTCTGGAAGAACGGATCCGTGTTAATGACAAGGATAAGAAGGCTGTCCGTGATGTGATGAAAGAACTCTTCGGTACCGCCGGAGTTGCAGAGGACGAAGACAGCATCATGAAGAACTTCCAGAGATATGCGCAGAATACGATCAATGAGATACTGCGCCTGGAACCGCAGTACCAAAATTACAAGTACCCCGGTAAGAATGCACTGGATACTGGAAAGAAGCTGATGCAGGCTGTGATCCAGATCCAGTCTCCGCTTGAATTTTTCCAGTACGTTTCCCGAAACAGAGAAGATTTCTATGAGTTTGCGGAAGATTATGACCCGGTAAAGGCGTTCTTCAATGGCGAGCAGGTACAGATCTTTACGAGAGCCCTGGATATGCTTGCTATCTATGACGATAGCAAGACCTACATCGTAGATGAAGAACTGGAAAATATCGTGGCAGAGATGCGTCAGATCACCCGCCAGGATAAGCCATATCCGAATATTCCGAAGCTTCCTGAACTGCGCACAAAGTTTATGGAAGCATACATGAAGATCCTCTCAAGAGAGGAAAAACCTGTTCTTGATGCCATTGACCAGGCACAAGCAAGAGTCATCGAAGTCCTGAACACAAAGGAATATGCTAGCGAGAAACGCTCGAAATATGTTGAGCTGTTCCATGAAATTCATAATGGAGCAGAGCACTGCAATAACGTTTCTGCACTAAGAAGTTTTGCGGACAAGGCAGATGCCCTGAAGATCCGCCTCATGAATGAGATGGATGCTTTGGATCGCCAGATTGCCTATCAGAAGCAGTTGGCGGCACAGAAGGCGGCGGAGGAAGCTGCCCGCAAGGCAAAAGAAGAAGGCAAGGAAGTGACTCCGGTCGTTCCAAATCCGGAACCGGTCAAAATCAAGAAGACAAAGAACGTGACCATCAAAAATATGACCAACACGGCTTCCTGGAGACTGGAGAGTGCGCAGGATGTAGACAAATACCTTGCTGCGCTCAGGAAGTCTCTGCTGGAGGAACTGGAAGGAACCGATATCGTCAACGTCGAGTTCTAGGAGAAAATAGTGAGTATCAGTCAGATTGAAAGCAAGATTAAATCATTACAGAGAGACATCGAAAAATTGGGAAGAGATCTTGAGGCGGAAACTAAAAGGGAAGCTAACTTCATCAGCTCAATAGCTCGTACAAAAAGGTCTATTACCAAGAATACGTCTTTATCCTCTTTAAGAACAAAAGAGAAATCCATGAGTAGCGATGCTGAAAAGGCGAATAAGAGCAGTAAAAAGCAGGCAGAACTACAGGAAAAGATAGCAAAGAAGAAAATCGAATTAGCAAAACAGCAAGCCGCATTACAGAAAGAACGCGACAGAGCCTTTAAAGAAATGTCTAAAAAACAAGACGAAGCCATGAAAGCGCAACATGAGATGATGACCCGGATAGAAAACATACAACAATATGGAGAGATAACTGAGAAGCACTACGACTTCTTTATATCTCATGCTACAGAAGACAAGCAATCAGTTGCTCAGCCGCTCGCCGAAGCTCTACAGGCAAGAGGCGCAAAGGTGTGGCTTGATAAATTTGCCATGTCTGTAGGAGATAGTCTGAGAAAATCAATTGACGAAGGATTGGCTAATTCAAAGTACGGGATAGTCATTCTTTCTGAGGTCTACTTCAAAAAGTTTTGGACAGAAAAAGAACTGAACGGATTGTTTGCTAAGCAAGAGGATGGAGAAAAAGTCATCCTACCTGTATGGCACAATGTATCCAAAGATATTGTGAAACAGCATAGTCCGATATTGGCAGATATGCTTGCTCTGAAAACGGCTGATTTTACAATTGAGGAATTGGCTGACGAGTTTATTCGATTGATTCAGTAAGGAGTGCAACGGTTATGAACAAAACAGCCATAAAGAACTTCGCCATATGGGCAAGAAATAAACTGATCGCGGACATCAGCTACCGTGCCGGTCTCATGGGTATTACTGCCGATGGGGTCCATAATGCGTTGCCACAGTCTACCGGGGCGACAGAGTTTTACGATATTGGTACGTCGGAACCTTATGCAATCGCCGGGGATGCCGTAAAACAGCGCAGACACCTGGTGGAGTTGATCCGTGCGAAGGAAAGAGAAACCAATTACAAGATTGCTTATAAGTATGTGATCGAGGAGGTTGCCTATACCTGGTTCAACCGCCTGATTGCTGTGCGCTTTATGGAGGTCAACGACTATCTGCCGTCTCATATCCGGGTTCTTTCATCGGATTCCGGCAAGATGGAGCCGGATCTGGTGACCACGCCGTTCGACGCGGAGCTTTCCTTTACCAGTGACGAAGAACAGATGATCTATCAGCTGAAGCAGGAAAACAACATCGACGAAGTATTCCGGATCCTCTTTATCAAGCAGTGCAACGCTTTGAACGAGATCCTTCCTGCACTGTTTGAGAAGACCAGTGACTATACTGAACTGCTCCTGAACCTGTCTGTGATCGACCAGGATGGAGTTGTTTACCATCTTGTCCACGACATCCCGGAAGAGGATTTTGATGTGGAACGCGGCGGCCAGGTTGAGATTATTGGTTGGCTGTACCAGTATTACAACACGGAGCCGAAAAATGAAGCCTTTGCAAAATCCGGTAAGATCAGCAAAGAAGAGATCCCTGCTGTTACGCAGCTCTTTACCCCGGATTGGATCGTTCGGTATATGGTAGAGAATTCGGTCGGTCGTCTGTGGATTGAACATCTGAGAGCATTGGACGAATCTGCTGATGAAGCTGCACTGGCAGCAAGCTTTGGATGGAAATACTACCTGCCGGAAGCGGAGCAGGAACCGGAAGTGGACACAAAGCTCCGCGAACTGCGGAAAGAACGCGCTTCCCTGACACCGGAACAGATTACTATGATCGATCCTTGTATGGGCAGCGGTCATATCCTGGTCTATGGATTCTCCGTTCTGATGCAGATCTATGAGAACGCAGGCTACGGTCAGCGTGACGCTGCTAAGCGCATCCTGGAGCATAACCTGTTCGGTCTTGATATCGACGACCGTGCCTATCAGATGGCGTACTTTGCTGTCATGATGAAGGCAAGGGAATATAACCGCCGCATTCTGAACGGTGAGAATAGCTGCAAGATCTATGCCATTCAGGAGAGCAATGGGATTACCGATGCCGCACTGGGTGATATGGGGGCAAAACTTTCTGAGGATGAACGCAAGAGGGCACTGAAAGAGATCAAGGGGCTGATTGCTGAATTTAAGGATGCCAAGGAGTACGGCAGCATACTGAATATTGATAAACACGATTGGGATCTGTTGCGTCGTTTTGCTGTGCCGAATGTTGGCTATGGACAGCTCTCTCTTGATATAAATGGGGCTGAAGTTGCAGCAGATAAGCTTCAGAGGATCATTGACATTGCGGAGGTAATGGAGAAAAAGTATTTTGCAACAGTCACGAATCCTCCCTACATGAATTGGGGAGGGATGACAAGTAAGATACAGAACTATGTAAAGAACAAATTCCCTGATAGCAAGAATGATTTGTTTGCTGTGTTTATTGAGGTGTGTCGCTCTATGCTGGCTAAGGGCGGGTATCAAGCGATGATAACTCAGCATGCATGGATGTTTTTGGCTAGCTTCGAACGCATTAGAAAAGCTGTTCTTTCAATGAATATTGTGAATATGGCACATTTGGGAACCAGAGCATTTGAAGAAATCGCCGGCGAGGTTGTCCAGACCACAACGTTCGTAATTAGAGCAAGTAATCTCAGGGATTATAATGGCCTCTATTGCCGCTTAGTTGATGCTACAACTCAAAGCATGAAAGAATCATGGTTTTTGGAAAGAAAGAATCAATATGTTGCAAAAACATCAGAGATGTCAAGAATTGCGGGGGAACCATTAGCATATTGGCTTTCGGGCAAGGCTCTAGCCGCTTTTGGACAGAAAACGATTGGCGACTGTTATGAACCAAGAAATGGTATTACAACAGGAGAAAATGACTTGTTCATCAAGTGTTGGTTTGAAGTACAGCCAAATTCCAACAAATGGATAAAACTCAATAAAGGTGGTAGCTTTAGAAGATGGTATGGCGATCTTTACTATGTTGTGGACTGGGAAAATGATGGATATCGAATGAGAAACCTAAAAGATGACAAGGGGAAAGCTAGAGCAACTCTTCGGAGCATTGAATATAAATTCCAAACTGCGATTACCATGTCAAGAATTGTTACAGGAACGACCAGTTTCAGATACCTGCCAAACGGATATATTACAGAGGGTGCTTCGAATAATATATATATTGGGAATCTGTGGAATGAGGACAGATATTATTTGCTGGGGTTCTTAAATTCAAAACCGTGTGACTACATTCTGCATATTTTTAACCCAACAATAAATATTATGCCCGAGGATCTAAGGAAGCTGCCTTTGGCTCTAACTGCTAATATAGAGTTAATTTCTAATTTAGTTCAAGAGAATATTTCAATTTGCCGAGATGACTGGAATCAGGATGAAACTTCGTGGGATTTTAATAAGCACTTTTTAGTGCGTCAGATTAGAAATATTGCCGACAGTTATCAATTGTGGGAATCGGAATGTAATGAGAGACGTGCAAAATTACTTCTTAATGAAGAGACAATCAATAAGCATTTTATTGATATTTACGGATTTGATCATGAGTTAGACTCGCATGTTCTAAACGAGGAAATATCGGTAAGAGAAGTTGATCTAAGACGTGATATTAGAAGCCTTTTATCATATTCTGTCGGCTGTATGTTCGGGCGGTATTCCTTAGATATAGAGGGTCTTGCATATGCTGGCGGTGAATGGGATACATCAAAATATTCATCTTTCCTTCCGGACACCGACAACGTAATTCCCATCACGGACGAGGAGTATCTAGAAGACGATATCGTGTCCCGTCTATGCACATGGTTGAAGGTGGTGTACGGAGAATCAACCTTAGAAGAGAATTTGGATTTCATTGCGAAAGCCCTTGGAAACAAAGGCAGCTCTTCCCGTGAGATCATCCGCAACTACTTCCTAAATGATTTCTTCAAGGATCATTGTCAGACCTATTCCGTGACCGGTTCTGGAAAACGTCCGATCTACTGGCTCTTTGATAGCGGAAAGCAGAACGGTTTCAAGGCTTTGATCTACCTACACCGCTACAATGCGGATACCATCGGCAACCTGCGTATCGATTACCTGCACCGTATGCAGCGCATCTATGAAAGCGAGATCAGCCGTATGCAGGATATGATCGACCACAGCACCAGTGCCCGGGAAGTGGCGCAGGCGACAAAGCGCCGCGAGAAGCTGCAGAAGCAGCTGAAGGAATGCCGCGAATACGATGAGACGCTGGCGCATCTGGCACTGTCCCGCATCGAGTTGGATCTGGATGACGGAGTGAAAAAGAATTATAGGAAGATCCAGACTGCTAATGACGGTAAGTTCTATGAGGTCCTTGCGGATTCCAAGAATATCATGTCGAAAGAGTAACGGAGGTATAGCTTATGGCAGAGCTTAACCTAAAACAAATCATAGATCGGCTGAATGCTGAGTTCACGGGAGACACCCGCAAGCTCGTCTTCTGGTACGACGATAAAGCAGAGTTTGCAGAGGATATCGAGAGCGTAGAGCTGGAAAACGCGAAGGTATATCTGCTAAAACCGGATAATACCTTCATCACGAAGCGTTTTTTGGAGCGGGAGGATACCACGACCAACTATCTGATCTATGCTCCGTTTCCGAAGCCGGATGTAAGAGAAAACCACCTGGAGGACACCATGCTGTACTCCAAGCGGTTCTTTGCTGACCGCGCTTCTCTGCTGTCTGTCGATCTCGGCATTGAGGAGAAGTATAAGCCGATCATCGAGAAGCATATCAAGTTCTTTGCCAACAAGGAACGGACACAGCGCTTTTACGACCTGGAGATCGAGAACTTCAACGAGGAGAATATCCTTGTCGGCCTTCTCAGCGCCATCTGCCGGACACGTACCTGCTCTTTTGAAGAAGTCGTGCGGGTCATGATCACAGATGGAACGCTGGAGGATAATAAGTTCCTGGCGGAGATCGAGAAATATGACCTTCTGGACTCTTTTTGGAAGCTCTGCGAGCAGCAGTTCGGCTATACCGACACGAAACCGACGCTGGAAAAGCTGATCGTCACCATGTTTGTGACATCCACCGCCAGACAGCTGGGATGCGATGTGCCGCAGCCATGGAAGACGTTTGTCTCTTATAAGTCCGGAAATATCATCGCATTCCTGGATAACCTGATGAACAGCGTGCTCTACAGTGGCCGATTCGATGAACTGTCCAAGCATGTCGCTGACGGTCTGAACGTGATGATATCCTTCTCCGGCATGCGGCCGGAAGACCTGGTGGATGTGGATACCTTCATTGCGGCGGATCAGATTTTGGTGAAGTGGATCGTAGAGCGGCTTGCAGCGGAGGATACCGGTGCCAAGCTGGATCGGCTGACCATACCGGAACTTTGCGAAAAGAGAATGAAGATGCACTTTGGCAGCAAAACAGCTAAAACGTACAAGCTGCTGCTGAGTAGCTATCATCTGATTACAGCAGCGAATTACAGCTGCCCGGATGGCTTTAAGAAGATCATCAAACAGTACCTTGATAAGGATTACCAGATCGATCAAGAGTACCGGAGATTCTACTATCACTACGATCAGCTCGAAGATACCGGTGCCTTTGACGCATTACGAACGCTGGTAGAGAATATCTACACCAACGAATTCCTTGCCAGGATCATGCCGAAATGGAACGAAGGGATTCAAGAAGCAGAGGCATTCCAGGAGATTGCGCTCCAGAGGAACTTCTATAACAAGCATGTGCGCAGCGCTAAGGAACGCACGGTTGTCATCATTTCCGATGCCATGCGCTATGAAGTCGGGCAGGAACTGTTCAAGCGGATGATGGACGATCCTAAATGCTCAGCGAAACTGGATGTGCAGCTGTCCGTACTGCCTTCCTATACAAGGCTTGGGATGGCGTCTCTGCTTCCCCACAGAACACTGACCATGACGGATGACTTCCGGGTGCTGGCAGACGATGTGCTGTGCGACAGTCTTGCCGGCAGGCAGACTGTACTGCAGAACCATGCTGCGGACAGCGCCTGCGTGCAGTTCGACGATATCAAGAACCTGAAGAAGAATGACCTCCGGGATGTTTTCACCGGGAAGCAGGTCGTGTACGTGTACCATAATCAGATCGATGCTCGCGGCGACAAGGCAAATACCGAGGATGAAGTCTTTGTAGCCTGCGAAGAAGCCATACAGGAGATCATTGCCCTGATCGGAAAGATCAATGTCAATGCCAATACGCACCATTTCATTGTGACTGCGGATCACGGATTTATCTATAAGCGCGATAAGGTGACGGAAAGTGATAAGATCGGCGGTGTCAGCGGGAAAGATGCATTTATCAACCGCCGGTTCATCGTTGCAAAGGGTCCTGTTGCAGAGGAAGGCGTGAGCTTTATGCCCATGTCTCTTGTCCTTGGAAACAATGATCCAAAGATCGTATCCTTCCCTGTCGGCAGCAATGTTTTTAAGGTTACCGGCGGCGGACAGAACTTTGTTCACGGCGGATCCTCTCCGCAGGAAATGCTGGTGCCTGTACTGGATATCAAGATGGAACGCGGTCACATGGAAACAAGACCGGCGCAAATCGCTCTGGTCAGCATCGTGCAGAAGATCACGAACCTGATCACGACCATGGACTTCATCCAGTCCGATGCCGTCAGCGATACGGTCAAGAAGACCACCTACAAGATGTATTTCATCTCCGAGGGCAACGAAAAGATCTCCAACGAGAATACATACATCGCAGACAGTCGTGATGCCGATCCGCAGAAGAGGATCTTCCGGATGCGGTTCACATTCAAGAATAAGAAATACGACAAGAACAAGCAGTATTACCTTGTTGTTTACGATGATGCGACCGGGATCGAAAGCTTCCGCCATCCTGTGATCATGGACCTGGCGTTCGCGGACGATTTTGGTTTCAACTTCTGATAGATAGAACGGAGGCTAAGACATGTCGGAATATTTAGAGACTGATGACAAGAGAGCTATCCTGAAGAATAAGCTCCGTCAATATTTCGATGGCAAGATCGTCAGAAAGGATCTGACAAAGAAGATCAAGGAAGGTGCGAACGTTCCGGTTTATGTGCTGGAATTCCTGCTTGGTCAGTATTGCAGCTCCGATGATCCTGATGTGATTGAACAGGGCGTGGAGAATGTGAAACGGATCCTTGCTGATAATTTCGTACGTCCTGATGAAGCGCAGAAGATTCTCTCTGTGCTCCGTCAGCGCGGCAGCCATACTGTTATCGACATGATCACGGTAAATCTGGACATTAAACATGACTGTTATGTCTCTGATTTTTCGAACCTTGGCCTTAAAGGGATTCCGATCGACGAGGAATACCCCACAAAGTATGACCGTCTTCTCTGCGGCGGTATTTGGTGCATTGTTCAACTGGATTATGAGTTTATTGAGGAAGAACGGAATGGTACCCCGATCCATATCCGCAAGCTGACACCGATCCAGATGCCTCATGTGGACATCGATGAGCTGAAGGCGGGTCGTAAGGCATTTACAAAGGATGAATGGATCGACGTGCTGCTGCGCTCCATCGGTATGGAACCGGATGAGCTGCAGTACCGTGAAAAGTGGCTGCTTCTGACCAGAATGTTGCCGCTGATTGAAAACAACTTTAACCTTTGCGAACTTGGTCCAAGGAGCACCGGTAAATCCCATCTGTTCAAGGAGATCTCTCCGAACAGTATTCTGGTCTCCGGCGGACAAACTACCGTTGCCAATCTGTTCTACAACATGTCCAGAAAGCAGGTTGGTCTGGTCGGCCTTTGGGATTGTGTAGCCTTCGATGAGGTTGCAGGTATCCGTTTCAAGGATAAAGATGGCGTACAGATCATGAAGGACTATATGGCGTCTGGATCCTTTGCCCGTGGCAAGGAAGAGAAAGCCGCCTCAGCTTCCATGGTCTTTGTCGGCAATATCAATCAGAGCGTAGATGTCCTACTGAAGACGTCCAGTCTGTTTGATCCGTTCCCGCCTGAAATGGGTACAGATACTGCGTTCCTTGACCGTATGCACTGCTATATCCCCGGCTGGGAGATTCCGAAGTTCCGTCCTGAGCACTTTACGGATGATTACGGCTTTATCACAGACTATCTTTCCGAGTTCATCCGCGAACTGCGTAAAGAGCAGTATGGTGACGCCCTGGATAAGTACTTCCATCTTGGCAAGAACCTGAATCAGCGTGATACGATCGCGGTCCGCAAGATGGTGGATGCCTATGTGAAACTGCTGTATCCGGACGGTGTATTCGATAAAGAACAGATCGAAGAGATCCTGACGCTTGCGCTGGAGATGCGCCGCCGCGTGAAGGAGCAGCTGAAAAAGCTGGGCGGGATGGAGTTCTATGATGTGAACTTCTCCTACATCGATAACGAGACCTTTGAGGAGCACTATGTTTCTGTTCCGGAACAGGGCGGCGGAAAGCTGATTCCGGAAGGGATGTGCAATCCCGGACAGGTCTATACTGTATCCCGGGGCAAATCCGGCATGATTGGCGTGTTCCGCCTAGAGTCCCAGATGCTGCCCGGAAACGGAAAATTCGATCGGACTGGCCTTGGCTCTGACCGTGAATGCCGGGAGGCTTCCAACACTGCATTCAGCTTCCTGAAGGCAAACGGCAATCGGATCAGCGGCTCCATCAGCACGACGACCAAGGATTATATCGTCAATTATCAGGATATGCAGGGCATCGGCATGACCAGTAAGCTGGCGCTGCCTACTTTGATTGCGCTGAGTTCTATCGCGCTGAGCAAGCCTACAGTCAGTTCTCTGGCTGTCCTGGGTGAGATCAGCATCAGCGGTACCATCATCAAGGTAGATGAGCTTGCAAATGCGCTGCAGGTGTGTCTGGACTCCGGGGCAAAGAAGGTATTGCTGCCGATAACCTCTGCAGGAGATCTCGGCACTGTTCCGGCAGATTTGGTCGGAAGCTTTAACCTGATTTTCTATAACAGCGCAGAGGACGCGGTTTATAAAGCATTGGGAGTGGAGTGAGACATGGCAACTAACAAAGAAAAAGCTTCTGAAAACAAGGAGATCCTTCTTGCTCAATGGCAAACTTGTGTGGAGATGGCGAATGCAACAAGTCAGCGCAGGGATTCAATGAATAATATTTTTGTGACATTAAACCTCGCGATAATAGCGGCTGTCACTTTTGTCTGGGATATTAAATCTATATTTGTTTTGGTGGCAGGGGTCATTGTTTGCATACTGTGGCTGATTTTTATTCGAAACTTCAAGCTGCTGAATACAGCCAAGTTTGATGTCATAAACACTATGGAAAAGCAGCTTCCTGCCAAACCTTTCAGCGATGAATGGGAGAAACTGCAAAAAACAAAAAAATATTGTGATAGTACAAAGCTTGAGAAAGTGTTACCTTGGACATTCATTGTTCTCTACGTGGCTGCTGCCATCATTATTACGATTATTAAATTTTGTCCTGAAGGAGGAACTGCATGACTTACAACTTATTCATTAGTCATTCTTGGGCATATTCAGACGCATATGAAAAACTGATTAGACTACTTGACGCAAAACCATATTTTACATACAAGAACTATTCAGTTCCCAAAAATGATCCTATTCATCACGCCTATTATGATTATCAATTGAAAGCTGCTATCAAAGCACAGATGCAACCAGCAAGCTGCGTCCTGATTCTTGCTGGTGTTTATGCCACTTACAGCAAGTGGATAAACATAGAAATTGATCTTGCTAGATCGATGGGTAAAAAGATTATAGCTATTCAGCCCTGGGGTGCCGACCGGACTTCAACAGTGGTAAAGAACGCTGCAGATGTAATCGTTGGCTGGAATACAGATTCTATAGTAAATGCCATAAGAGGATATTGATGATAGGACAATATAAAGTCATTACCCTCTGCGGCAGCACTCGCTTCAAAGAGGAGTTCATGGAAGCTCAGAAGCGTTTAACGCTGGAAGGTAACATCGTGATCAGTGTCGGCCTCTTTGGTCATTCCGGTGACAACGAAGTCTGGGAGAACATGGACGAGGGCACACTGACGCAGACAAAAGAAATGCTGGACGATATGCATAAGCGTAAGATTGACATGGCGGATGAAATCTACGTGATCAATGTCGGCGGGTATATTGGATCCAGCACACGATCGGAAATCGAATATGCAAAGGCCACCGGAAAGCCGGTGCGGTACCTGGAAGAAATACAGGAATAGAAAGAAGGGGTTGCGATGAAGGGCTCTGAGACAAAACTTATAAAATACATGGAAGGCGCGGACAAGCGTTTTGTCATTCCGGTTTATCAGAGAAACTATGACTGGAAGATTGAAAACTGCAAGCAGCTCTATGATGATCTGGTAAAGGTGGTTCGGAACAACCGGAAGAATCATTTTTTCGGAAGTATTGTCTCTACCTATAATCCGGATGGAGACAATGAAGAATATCAGATCATTGATGGCCAGCAGCGTCTGACTACAGTTTCGTTGCTCCTTCTCGCCATGTACAACCTGATCCGGCAAGGGAAAGTGATTCCTTCAGACAATCGGCTCAGCGACCGTATTTACGAGGATTATTTGGTTGATAAGTATCAGCCGGAAGAAACCCGCATCAAACTGAAGCCGATCAAGAATGACAGGAAGGCTTTCGGAAAGCTCTTTGATGAGGAAACCGAGCATATCGGCGGATCAAACCTGACCACAAATTATAACTACTTTTACGATCGGATTCAGAAGGAAGAGATCACGATTGACGAGCTCTTCCAAGCGATCCGCAACCTTGAGATTATCAGCATCCGTCTTGATTCCGATGACAATCCTCAACTGATTTTTGAAAGCCTGAACTCTACCGGCTTGGATCTTTCGGAAGGCGACAAGATCCGGAATTATATCCTGATGGGACAGCCTTCCAAACAGCAGGAAGTCTATTACGAGAAGTATTGGAACAAGATCGAAGAGAATACGAATTATCAGGTCGATCTCTTCGTTCGTGACTACCTGAGCGTGAAGCAGCAGGCAACACCGTCTTTGAACAAGATCTATTTCACCTTCAAGAACTATGTGGAGGATGAGCGGGTTGAGATCGAAGGACTGCTGATCGATCTTTTGAACTATGCGAGGTTGTATCGAGTTCTCCTGACTGCACAGGTTCCGGATAAGCGTCTGGCATCCTGCATCTATCGACTGAATCGACTGGAAACTACAGTCACAAGGCCGTTCTTCCTGGAAGTA
The DNA here is from genome assembly GCA_017432325.1 of Solobacterium sp. Taxonomy (GTDB): domain Bacteria; phylum Bacillota_I; class Bacilli_A; order Erysipelotrichales; family Erysipelotrichaceae; genus Bulleidia. The sequence goes on from JAFRJJ010000090.1 coordinate 62,937, forward strand.
CTGCGCTTGCAGGCAGAAGGGACAATCCCGCTTGACGACGTGGTGGAGATCTTCCTGACAACAGAAAACTATCTCTTCCGAAGAACCATCTGCGAACTGCCTACCAACCAGTTGAATAAGATATTCTTGCTGTTGCATAAGGAAGTGATCCGTTATGATGGCACAGTGGACAATTACCTGGAGAAGCTGAAATATGCGCTGCTATCCAAGAAAGAACGTGCCCGCTTCCCGGAGGACGCAGAATTTGTGGAAGCATTCGGCATCAAGCAGATTTATTCGATGAACGCCAAGAACAAGATGTATATTCTGGAGCGTTTTGAAAACTTCGGTACTATCGAGGATAAGGATGTATATCGTCACTTTGATGATGGCGATTATTCCATCGAACATATTATGCCGCAGCACCTGACTCCCGCATGGGCAGAAGCACTTGGCACAGATTACGAACGGATCCATGAAACCTGGCTGCATAGGATGGCAAATCTGACGCTGACTGCCTACAACTCCAAGTACAGCAATAACAGCTTTTTGGAGAAGCGGGATATGGCCAATGGATTCAAGGACAGCGGTATCCGCATGAATCAGTGGATTGGTTCTCAGAACCAGTGGACTGAGGCAGAACTGGAACAGAGAAATGATTATGTTCAGCAGCGTGCTCTGGAGATATGGGCATCACCGGTTACAAATTTCCGACCGATTGAAAAGCAGCTTGACTCCTATACTCTTGACGATGAGATCGATCTGACCGGAAGAAAGATCGCACGTTTTGCCTATCTCACAATGGAACAGCCGGTCAAGAACTGGGCGGAGATGTTTGAAAGTGTTGTCCGCATCCTGCATTCCGAGGACAAGTCCGTCTTGAATAATTTGGCTTATGAATCCGATCAGAGCGTCGACCTGGCAACATATGTGAGCCATAGGAAACAGGATCTGCGCGGATACATAGAGATTGATCGTGGAATCTATGTTGAGAGGAATACAAGTACCTGGATGAAGCTGTCCATTCTCAAGCGGTTGTTTGCCCTGTATCATCTTGATCCGACTAATTTGGTCTTCTATCTCAGGGACGACGATGGTTCTGAGGAAGATGAGCAGATTGCCGGTACACGTCATGAAGTCAGGAAGAAATTCTGGACCTATGCACTTGATCTGATCAAAGAGGCAAATGTTGAGAGCGGCGCGTTCAGTAATTGCAATCCGGTAAAGGAGAATTGGGTCAACGGCTATTTCGGTATTCAGGGATTCAATCTGTGCTGCGTAGGTAACTTTGACTCCGCCCGGGTGGAAGTGTACTTCGGCAAGGCCGATAATGACGAAAACAAGAAAGCCTATGATCTTGTTGCTGCCCACAAGGCAGAAATTGAGAGAGCACTTGGTGAGGAACTGATCTGGGATCGCGGGGATGATAAGAAGTCTTCCAAGATTTATTTCAAGATCGATGGTGTTGGAATCGACAACGAAGCAGACTGGCCGGTAATTGCCAAGTTCCATGCGAAATGGTCGGTTAAGCTGTATGAAGCAATAGTGGTTCCCTATCTGAAGCCAGTCTATTCTGATGCTCCGGCACCGGTAGGTTCAAGTGAGATGCCCACATCAAAGAATACGATAGAGATCAAGAAGATAGGGATCACCGATTTAGATACGGACGCAATCGTGAACGCAGCCAATGATGGCCTGTGGGCTGGCAGTGGCGTCTGTGGTGCTATATTCCGGGCAGCAGGACGTGAGAAGTTGCAGGCTGCCTGCAATGAGATCGGCCACTGCGATACCGGATCAGCCGTGATCACACCCGGCTTTGATCTGAAGGCAAAGTATATTATTCATGCTGTTGGACCGGTCTGGAACGGCGGTGATCATAATGAACCTCAGCAACTGTACGGTGCTTACCGGAAATCCTTAGAGCTGGCATTGGAAAACGGCTGTCATTCAATCGGATTTCCTCTAATTTCCGCAGGCATTTTCGGTTATCCAAAGGACAAAGCATGGAGGAAGGCTATTCAAGCTTGTACAGACTTCTTTGAAAAGCATCCGGATGCAGATCTGAAGGTTATCTTTGCAGTGTTAGACGATGAGATCCTTACACTCGGGAATAATACAGTGGAGGATATTGCTAAAGATTTTAAGGCATAGCTTAGCAAGAACAGGAGGAGCAAATCAGTGAGGAGCAAAATTTTTTAAGACACAGATCTCCTTATAGAAAAGCGTTACAAAGCTCGAAGCGATGTGGCAGAAAGCCTGCGCTCCGGGCTTTTCTTTTCATAAGGAACATTACACTTCAAGTAGGCGTGTGTTTTCGCATCATGCCGGTCATTACTTCAAGTAGGCGTAATTTCTATACTACAAATAGAAGGATAAGGACTGGGGGTGATCGGTCATGCATGTAAAATCGAATCTTGATTACATACAGATCGGTCTCCGTGTGCGCGAAATCAGAAAAGCGGCACATCTAAAACCTGGAGAGTTCGGAGAAATCGTTGGTGTTGGTGACAGGCATGTCAGCAATGTTGAATCATCCGCCAGGCATATATCTCCTGAACTCGCTGCCAACATCTGTGATGCATTTCCTCAATACACCATGGATTACATCTTCAGAGGAATCGAGGTTGAAACATCTGATAATCTATCTGTTAGGATCAAAAATCTGAATACGGAACAGCGGGAATTGGTTGAGAACCTCGTTTCCACTCTTGAGCAGCAGGCTAAGAGATAATTCCACTTCTATTTCCCATACGGCTGACCTCTAATATGGCGGCCGAAAATGACAATAACCAAGAGCGCAAGGCCGCCACACAACAGTGTCGCCCTGCGCTTTTTCGTTATCCATGAGTTGAGGGGGAGGTGAATATCATGGATGAAAATATCAATTTAGCCATGCTCAGATTATTACAGCAGCAATCATCCCAGTTCCATAGCACCGAAGAGTTTACGCAGTACATGAAAGATGCTGACGAAGCATTGGAGACGGTTAAGAGAATTCTACTGGAAGACGGACCTCCAAATAAAGTACTGGAGCGTTGTTTTCACATGCTGATTGTCTTCTATGATGCGGACTGGTGCGGCGCTTTGAATGCAGATCTGGATCTTGATATCTTTACGCCGGTATGGTGGGATGATGCCCGGGAAGGTTTTCTGGCGGAGACTCTTTTCAATGAATTTGAAATTCCACAGAAATTCTCCCGCTGGAAGAATGCCCTGAATCGAAAAGAACTGGTGATTATTGAGGATGCAGAAAAGATCAAGGATGTTTATCCGGAGGAGTATGCAAACTACCAGCGGCTGGATGTACATTCGGTAATAGGCGCACCTTACTACAAAGGATCTACCGGCTTTCTGGTGGTACGAAATCCAAAACGTTATCTGCATCAGACTCTTCCGCTTGTGATGACTTCCTATATTGTTGCGGCAGAAACACATGATATCCGGCTGATGCTTGCTACGGAGCATCAGTTCACTTCAGAGGATATCAGGGATAAGAACGATGTCATCATTTCTCTGTTCGGCGGACTGACAATAGCAACTTCAATAGGAACTATTCAGCCCAAGGACATATCAGGAAAGGCCATTGCGTCTATCATAGTTATGATGGCACTTGATCCAGAACATGGTCTTCCAACATATATGATTGAACGCAGGCTGTATCCTGATGATCCGCCCAGCACTCTTGCCGGTCGTGTGAAGAATCAGATATACCACTTCCGTAAGGATTTCGGCTCGACTTTCACGAATGGATCACTCATAGAGACAGGCCAGAATGGATATTTCTTCAGCAAGGATCTGAACATCAGAACCGATCTGCAGATGTTTGATGACTTTATCAGACAGTCAAAAGCAGAAACGGATCCTGCACGTAAGACATTTTTGATCCGGCAGGCTTTGAAACTGTATAAGGGCGGTGTATTTCCGGAAGCTGAATCAGAAGAATGGCTCCGTCCTGTGAACATGCGGTATCTCGAAAGATATCTTGCTGCTGTCTATAAGCTCTGTGAGCTTCTTTATGATCAAAAGGACTATTCCAGGATTCATGAATATGCTGCACAAGCACTCAAGGAAGCACCGGAAGAAGAAAAGCTTTACTACTGGATGATCATTTCTCTTCGGAAGCGTGATATGGTGGAGCTCGCAAGAAAGACTCTGGAAGCAGCTAAAACCGCCTTGGATGAAGAGTATTATGATCTGCTGGTAGAACAGCTGAACGGGTTTAGAAAGCCGTAAAAAAGAATACTCATTAATGAAGAGACTTAAACTTTGGCCTCTCTTTATTACACTATTACAGCTGTAATGACTGTAATATGTGATCAATAACAAGCATTATTGAAAAATCCCGAGGCTGCCAGCGGAGAAAACCGATGTTTGTGCTCGGGATTGTTCTTGATTTTATAGTATTACAGAAGCTGCCGAATTACATTTCCGCTGTCCCCGTCGATCACAACGGACTGCTTTTCGATCTGTTTCGGGCAGTAGGCCTCATTGTAATTCAGGCAGGCATAAACCGCGTTCGTGTTGTCATTCGTCATCTGCCAGAAAGGATACTTGCATATAACCGGTGTGTTGGCTCCAATCCCGATTTCCATAAACAGTACATGAAGACCATCGTGCCTTCTCAGGAAATCCGAGTATGCTGCAGATGCCCTGTGCCAGCCTTCATCCTCTACGAAAGAGTCATCGGACCGAAGATTCATAGTCATGTCAGATCCATCGTCCGGGCATTTAGGAATCAGCTCGGTTGGGATCTGCATGGAGAGCTTCCTGCCAGCCGGCACATCAAAGACACCATTTTCATTTCGGATAAAGCCCTGCGCTTCCATTGCCTTCATGACCCATTCTTCATTGTTGTAGGTTTTCTGAATTTGGGGATTCACACTTTGGAACAATCCGTAATCTCCCTGGGTGTAGAAGAGGCGCTTTTTGTGAAAACCGGCAGTCTGGAACTGGTGGTCCACATTGGTCGTGATGACAAAGTAGTCCTTGTCTTTTACCAAATCGTACAGATCCCGGTATACGGATTTCGGCGCTTCCACGTAGCGGTTGAAATAGATATGTCTGGCCCACCAGGCCCAGCGGGTCTCATCATCCGGGAAGGGATAGAAGCCACCGGAGTACATATCCTGGATCCCGAACCTCGCGGCAAAATCGAAGAAATACTTCTCGAACCTTTCGCCGCTGTAGGTAAATCCTGCAGCCGTGGAGAGCCCTGCGCCTGCGCCGATCACAATGGCGTCGGCTGTCTTGATTTCATTTCTGAGCCGGGCAAGGTTCTCCTGGCGTGTTCCGGTTCCGCGTGAAATACCGGAACTGAAACGGCGAACGCCGGCGATCCCTTTCTGTATTGTTTCAAGATAGCCGTTCGGCATCTCAGTGTTATTCCTGTTCATAGTTTTCCTAAACATCATTGCCTACCTCCTGACTACTGCGCCGACGGGGCATGCAGTCATGCAATTCCCGCAGTGCAGGCAGTTCTCTTGCCGGATCACATGCGGGATATTGCCGGAATCGATGCACTGCTGTGGACAGACAGCCGTACAGCTTTCGCAGCCGATGCAGGCGTCTGTAATGAAATAGCCTTCTTCTTTTTTCTGCGCATTGCCGAAAGTGAAGGAATCCCGTTCAATCGGTTTCTTCGAAAGATCAAACCACTCACCGGTGCCTTCATAGATCTGAAACACAGTCAGCGCATGCATGGATTCCTCTGTCGGGTAGATTTCGTGCATGTACGGATTCTTCTCGAAGAGCTCAGGGATCCTGTCATATCCAAGCTCCCGCACTTTGCCCCGGACAGAGACTGCCACAGAGGACATGGTATCCTCGCCTTTGATCGCAGTCAGTGCAAGAAAGCCCCGCTTTATAAGACGTTCATAAAAGTTTTTTCCTTTAGCGGTCAGAAAGTAAAGGCCGTTCTCGTCGCAGTCCATCATGTCGATGGCTGCCGTTACCGGCAAACATTCATCATCGACGGTGGCTACAATGGTCGTATGGATCTCATCCACCAGATAGTGAAAATACTTTTCAAATCCGGACATAAGCTGCACCTCCTGTTTTTGTTCCTTTGAGTATAGGGCTAAGTCTTTTATATACAAGCATGCAGAAACCACTGATAATAAGCCCTTTCAACAGGTTAAACGGCAGTGCATTGAACAGAACAACGTCTGCCTTGGTCTTAATAAACGGCATGAATTCGCTGAACGATGCGATCAGCTGATCAACCGGCAGGAACTGCTCAAAGAGAGGAAGCAGGATATAGTAGTTCGCCAGGGCAGCCACGATACCCATTACGACACTTCCTGCGATACCTGCGATCCAGGCGGTTTGCTTCGTCTTGTTTCTCTGGTAAATCCATCCTGCTGTCACAACATAGGAAGCTCCCATCAGGAAATTGGCAAGCTCGCCGATGCCTCCAGTAGAGGATGACATCAGCTGAAGCAGGTTTTTGATCAGCTCGATCATGATGCCCACCATAGGACCGAACGCGAAAGCTCCGATGAGTGCCGGAAAGTCCGACAGATCCATCCTCGCAAAGGAAGGAGAGAGGGGGACCGGGAACTCAAAGAATGCCAGAACAAATGACACAGCAGAAAGAACCGCTGTTACCGTCATGATCCGTATTAATAATCTATTTTGCCTCTGATTCATGTTCCATCCTCCCTGATCAATGAGGCCGGACATATCCGCCCGGCCTCTCAAATCTCGTAATCAGATATCAGCCGCTATCAGATTAGGCAAGCAGCCACTCAGCAAACTCGTCAGCAGCCTTTAGGTCTTCCGGCTTCTCCATAATACTGCCGGGGACATTGGCGTCACCGGCTACATGAGCTTTGTAGTCTACAAAGCCGGCAGTCGCAAAGCTTTTCAGATTTGTCTCAACCATGTTGGTATAGACGTCGACCGGGCCGAATCCTGCAAAGAAATACCCGGCCAACTTCTTGTCTTTTCTTCCTGCCATGGAGAAATCGGGCTGGGTGAAGTCCATGAAGGAATAGGTTCTGTCAAGGAAGGCCTTGAGCTGTGCCGGAAACTGGTCCCAATGCACTGGGGCAAGGATCAGCATGGCGTCGCAGCTGTCGATCTCAGGGATCAGTGCTGTGAAATCATCCTTCTGGATGCAGTTCGGAGTGTGCTGTCTCTTGCAGGCGTCGCAGGCAAGACATGCGCGGACATCCTTTTCTCCAATATGGAAGGTGGTGACTTCCGCTTTCCCTTCGAGCTGCTCAACGAATCTCTTCTCGAGAGTGTAGGAATTGCCGATTCTTCTCTTGCTGGCATTGACGATGAGGATCTTTTTCATGATGTTCATTCTCCTTCTTAATAATCGTTTGTGGAATTGGCTTAGGTTTCCTGGAGTTACTTTTCTTCCCCGAGGATTGCGGCTTTTGTGTCATCGACTACGTCTGCCAGCGTGATCCTCTTCATTTCCTCTTCCATGGCATTCTGTATAGCGGCAAGCCTTCCGTCCATAGCCTTGTGGATATTCCGTCCTACCGGGCATTCCGTATTCGGCTGTTCATGGAAATGGAAGAGTCCCTCGTCTTCATTGACGCTATCCACTGCCTTGTAGATGTCATAGAAAGTGATCTGATCGAGAGGTTTGGCAAGCTCTGCTCCGCTGGAGCCCTTGAGTGTATGAACAAGCCCTGCCTCTCGCAGCTTTCCGATAACCGTACGCACGATGACCGGATTAACTCCTACTGAGCCTGCCAGGAATTCACTGTTTACCCGGTCTCGGTCTTTGAAGTAATCCAGCGCCGTGATGATATGTACGGCTATTGTGAATCTGCTTGTGATCTGCATAGGTACCTCCGGTTCTTAGTTCAGGAATGATCTGAACAGTATTTCAGCTGATAGTTGTAATATATCACGTTACAGCATTGCTGTCAACACAATTGTTACAACTTCTAAAATAGAAAAGCATTATCGGAAATGCCCATGATGCGATCGATTTTTGACCATGTATTGATAGTCATGCGACTTGAGTTGTGTTATGCGACTGCTGTATGACTGGTTCTGCGACAGGGCAGCGACTCCCTTGTAATAGGATTGTGAACGTAATCGCGATTGCAATTTGAAAACAAGGGAGTTTTTATTATGAGCTTTAATCAAAAAGAAATAGGCCGGCGGGTCAATGAGCTTCGTACCGGCCATCAGCTCAGCCTTGATCAACTGGCTGATGCTGTCAGATGCACTCGCGATCACCTCTACAGAGCGGAACGCGGAGAACCTAGACACGGTTTCTCTATTGACCTTCTCATCGAGATTGCACAGTACTTTCATGTGAGCCTGGATTATCTGGTTCTTGGCGAGGCAGGAAACAATCATGCTGTCCGGGAAGAGCTGATCCGCATCTCGATGGAATTAAAGATGCTTTGCGGCAAGATCCGCTGAATGGTGCGCAGCGCCATATTATGCGGCGTTCCGCGCCGATGAATCGAAAGAAAGGAGGCCATAAAATATGATCATAAGCAGCCTGTATCACGATGTATCACACTGCTTGAATGCTCTTTGACAAATACTGCGTCAGAACCAGATGCAGTCACAAGCAGTAACGAAAACGTTAAGCAGAGGAATAGCCGTGTAAGCAGGTACGCCATGACCCATATTGGCGAGCGAGAATACCTGGACTTACATACAGCCTGACGCAAAAGGCTACAGCGATGACAACTCTGCAGACAATGATACTCCCGTATGGCCATGGTTCGAGTGAAAGGTACTAACTCCGCAAGCTGTGGGTGCGGCCGGCTGAAGAACGGCCGGAGGCTGGGATGCCTGTGATGCTACGCAATAGCTATTCATACTGCTGAAAAGAGATCGCAATCTTAAAACCAAAACTATTCAAGTGTCCGGGTCTGTGCTGTATGCACAGTGTGGATCCGGACACTGTTTTAAAAAAACAGGAGGACCCTAATGACAAGCGTAATTGGGATGTATCAAGGGCTGCCCTCCGACTGGGTATATCACCGAGGAGATATTTACATAGCGAATTTGAATCCATATATAGGAGCGGAACAAGGCGGAATACGCCCGGTTGTCGTTCTGCAGAACAATATAGGAAACCAACATAGCCCAACGCTGATCGTTGCGGCAATGACCAAGGAGATCAAACGAATCGATCTTCCTACACATGTCTATATCCGACAAGCTGGAAGCCTTAAGCAACCTTCTATTGTTGTCCTGGAACAGATCAGAACAATCGACAAGTCCCGTGTTCACCGCTATCTTGGAAGACTGTCTCCGATGCAGATGAACCTGGTCGAAAAAGGAATCAAAAGAAGTCTTGGAATCGAGGATGAACCGGAATATGATGACGCTTCATAGCAATGACATCCTCAATTCCGGAATCGGCATCCTAAACAAAACTACAGAAACGAAATACACTGGCGGCAGGTAAGTAATCATACCTCCGCCTGTTTTATTAGATGGAGGTATGAAATGCAAGCCGTTATTCACGTAGGCAAAGAGAGCGAACCATATGTAAAGCTCCTTGTCCAGAAAAGAGTTGATCTCGCAATGAAGATCGTTGAGGACTTTCCGGCTGAACAGCTTAAGATTCTTCTCGCAGAATGGCAGAAGGACTACAAAGCTGATCTGAAAGCTGCGTAAGCCTACGGAGGCTGTCATGCCTCCAAGCGAAGGAGGTAAATCGAAATGAGAAGACGAAGGTCTGCCGTCATGGGTGAAGATACCCGGAAGGTAGCCATCTACACCAGAAAATCTGTCATCACAAACAAAGGTGACAGTATCGGCGTTCAGATGAAACAGAGCGCTGATTATGCTATCAACCAGCTGAAGCTGCCGGAAGATTATGAATTCGAACAGTACAGTGACAAAGGTCTGAGCGGCTACTATGCCGATCGTCCCGATTTCCAGAGAATGCTGCATGATATTGATTCCGGCAAGATCCGAGCGGTTGCCTGCTACAAGCTGGATCGTATCAGCCGTAAAACATCAGATCTGATGAGACTGCTGGAATATCTGGAGAAGAATGATGTCATCCTTCTTGTCTGCTCCAATAACATCAACACACAGATCAGCACTTCCAAAATTATTATCCAGGTACTGGCGATCATTGCTGAATTTGAACGTGATATTCTGACGGAACGTATTCAGGATAACCTGATGGAGCTTTCAAAGGATGGGCGCTGGATGGGAGGTCAGACACCAACCGGATTTGACAAGCAGAGAGTCGCAACCGGCAGCGGGAAGAATAAAAGTGCTGTAAGTTTCCTTGTTCCAATTCCAGAGCAGCGAGAACAGGTTCAGATGATCTTCAAAAAGTTTCTGGAGACACGATCATATAACCGGACATGTGCTTATATGAATGAGAACGGCTATGTTACAAAAAACGGCCTTCCATTCCGCTTACGCGCAATCAGCGATATCCTGCATAATCCGGTATATTGCACAGCTGATCAGAATTCCTATCAATTCTTTCTTGATAACGGAGCCAATCTTGCGGGAAACGTTGAAGACTATGATGGAAAACATGCATTAAGCGGTTATAATAAGAACCAGCAGATAAAAGATGAACATGAAGACTCAACATTCTTCAATCCAAAGTTCACACAGCTCTCTTTCCGGAAACCGATTAATGAATGGATCATATCAGTTGGAAAGCATGAGCCTTTTATTTCTTCAGAAGACTGGATTGCCGCACAGGAACTGATGAAGGCAATCGAGGAGCAGCACAATCGTCCGCACCGTAAGACGAACGCTCTTCTCTCCGGCTTGATGATTTGCCCGAATTGCGGCAAAGTGCTGAATGTGGTTTCTGAATCTGGGCGCTGGACCAGAGGAAGACCTCGATTTAAGTACGTATGTCCTGCTCACAAGAAGAAGGAATGTGATTACCTGGCTGTGGACGGCGTGAAGCTGGATGATCAGGTGGTAAGACAGCTCGCTGATCTTGTGGATGATCAGAAGGAAACCTACTTCAAACTGATTGAAGCAAGGATCCGGGAACTGGCAAGATCAGATTCTTCTGAACGAGAATACCAGGATACCAGGAAAGAAATCGAAAAGCTCAAAGAGGATATCGCGGCTCAGATCCGAAATTTACGTGAAGCAGATGATGTCCTTAAGAAGTTCATCCAGGAAGATGTGACAGCAATGTCCGCAGAACTCAGCCGGAAGGAAGCAGTTCTGCAAAAGCTTGAGGATGAACGCTATGACAATTCGCAGATTATCGAAGACCTCTCACAGGTCAAGAAAAAACTGGCGGATTTCAAGGAATCATGGAAGACGGCAACACCGGAAGAACTCATGTCAATGGTCCGGGCGGTCGTTGAAAGAGTCTACGTTGTCTATGAAGACGATGAACCTATTGCTCACATATTTTTGAAAGGTTGTATCAAGGAAGACTACACCAGCTTCTTTGATACAGCTGGTTACATACCTTTTACTGGCAATGGGGTATTAAAGGTCAATTTGTGTGTGATTCAGCACCATGAAAATGACGCAGAAGAAGAAATACACACACAAATGACGCAACCGGACAAGTATCGGGAACTGCATCCATACATATGCCGGTATCCAGCTCAGGGCTGAGTGTGACCGTCAGATGAATATGCTGCGGCTCCGCTATGGCAATGACTATGAACAGCCGACGGCGATACCGATCATGACTGACGGCTATAACCTTCCCGCAAAGAAGGTGATCCATATCGTCGGACCGATCGTATCCGGAATACTGACAGAAGATCTTGAGCAGGATCTGGCTGACTGCTATCAGAATACACTGGACCTGTGTCTTGAAAACGGGATCCGGTCTGTCGCGTTCTGCTGTATCTCGACTGGTGTCTTCCGTTTCCCAAATCAGCGGGCAGCCCAAATCGCTGTGAGTACTGTTACGGACTGGCTGACAGAACACCCTGAAGGGATCGAACGGGTGATCTTCAATGTTTTTATAGATGAGGATAAAGAATATTATGAACAGAAATTATACTGAACTGCCCAACGGATATCTGGAGTCGATCAACAACGGCATCAACGGGGTACGTCAGTTCCGTGGCGGCATGACTGCGGGAAGACTTTCCCGGAAGGACGCGGTCGTCAGGCTGAAAAAACTGATCCGGACAGCTGATGCTGTCGTGATCGGAGCAGGTGCAGGACTTTCGACTTCTGCCGGATTCATTTATACAGGTGAGCGTTTTGAAAAGTGGTTCCCGGATTTCATCAGAGTCTACGGTATACCGGACATGTATGCCGGAGGTTTCTACCCGTATCCTTCGAAAGAGATCTTCTGGGCATACTGGGCAAGGTATATCTATATCAACCGTTACCTTGATCCGCCGAAGCCTGTTTATGAAGACCTTCTTTCCCTAATAAAGGACAAAGACTATTTCGTGATCACAACGAATGTAGATCATTGTTTTCAGAAGGCGGGATTTGACAGAGAGCGTCTGTTCTATACGCAGGGTGATTACGGTCTTTTCCAGAGCACAGATCCCGGGAACCGGAAAACCTACAGCAATGAATCCTGGGTCATGCAGGCAATGGAAGCACAGGGGTTTGTCAGAAATGCAGAAGGACAGTTTGAAGCACCTGAAAACGGAACATTGAGCATGGAGATCCCGACAGAACTTCTGCCGGTTTGTCCTGATGACAGAACGGAGATGACGATGAACCTGCGCTCGGATGAATCGTTCGTAGAAGATGAAGGCTGGCAATATGCTTCTGCTGCGTACTATGAGTTCCTGAAAAGTCATGAACGCAAACATGTTCTTTTCCTGGAGATCGGTGTCGGTCTGAATACACCGATCATCATCAAATACCCGTTCTGGCAGATGACAAATGACAACCCGAATGCTGTTTATGCATGCCTGAATTACAATGAGGCATACTGTCCGGTGCAGATCGTGAGACAGTCGATCTGTATCGACGGAGACAGCGGTGAAGTGATCAGGGAGATGCTGTAACAGACAGAGATAAAAATGTTTGTCTGTGAAAGAGGTTAGTATGTCATATCAGAAAACAAGCAAATATATCAGCCTGATCCTCAGGCATCAACCCGAGGTCATCGGGATCACGCTGGATGAACATGGCTGGGCGGATACTGACGCGTTGATCGAAGGCGTGAACAGGACGTATCCGCTGACCATGGAGATCCTGGAAGAAATCGTTCGTACGGATGAAAAACAGCGTTATTCATTCAATGAAGACCATACAAGGATCAGGGCAAACCAGGGACACTCGATTCCCGTAGATGTGGAACTGCAGGAAGCGGAACCCCCGGAAATCCTGTATCACGGTACAGGAGAGAAATATACCGTGTCGATCGATCAGGAGGGACTGATTCCGAAATCCAGGCTGTATGTGCATCTCTCGAAAGATCAGGAGACTGCCGTGCGCGTCGGACAGAGACACGGGAAGCCTGCTGTGTATATGATCGATGCGGGAAGCATGTACCGGGACGGTCATCCGTTTTTCCTGTCTGCCAACGGGATATGGCTGGTAAAAAAAGTTCCTGTACAGTATCTGTACAGGATCAGATAGTTATCTGTATTTTTTGTTCAGTGTGAATCCGCGTCCTGATACTTCCGTGACCTTGGATACAACCATAAAGGAATAGGGATCGATGTCATGGATCAGCTGTTCCAGATGGGGAAGCTCACGGTTCGAAACAACGGAAACAACGATGTCCGTATCAGTTTCACTGTAGCCGCCGCGTGCCTTTATCAGTGTTACACCACGGTCCATTTGATGGAGGATCGCCCGGCGGATCTGATCATGCTGTTCACTGACAACACGCACTTCTGTTTTGGAAGTTCCCATGACAAGCAGATGATCAAGCGTCAGCGAATAGATGAGGACATTGATGATTCCGTACAGTACAGATTCTGCGGGCAGGAACAATGCCTGCAGAAGCAGGATCAGGCAGTCAAATACATACAGGGAAACAGACACAGGAATATTGTACAGCTTCTGCAGTACCAATGGAGGAATATCCATTCCGCCTGTCGAAGCTCCCTGTCTGATCACGATCGCCAGAGAAGCACCGATACCAAGTCCCGTGTAGACGGTGCATAACAGGGGATTATCCGTTAAAACAACGCCATCGAATACTCTTTGGAAAAAGGAGAGGGCAAGCGGATATGTCAGTGAACTGAGAACTGTCGTCAGGGCAAATGTTTTCCCCAGGATCATCCAGCCGGTTCCAAGCATCACCAGATTGAATATCAGTACAAAGCCGGACATGGAAACCGGAATAAGATGGCGTACAGCAAGGGCTATGCCTGTCGTTCCGCCTGTCGCAAGATCTGCCGGCAGCAGGAACAGCACAACAGTCAGCGCATACAGGGCAGTTCCCAGTATGACCAGGAGCAGATAACGGTATATGTTTTTCTGCATAATGACCTCCCATAAAAAACGTGTACGGTTTTTCCCTGTACACGTGGATCGAAGCTTTCGCTTAATACAACAGCAATTATAAACATATTTGCTCTTTTTTGCGATATTTCTGCAGATTTGTTATCTGATTCTGCGAAAAATTCGTTAAAAACGAAATGATGCAGGAAGATAGTTATATTAAAGTGCATATTTCACATATATAATTGCTGTGTTGAAAAGGAGTGTGTATAAATGAGCCAGCAGAAAAAAGGCGGGGGAGTCGATCTCCTGCATGGTCCTATTCTCAAAGCATTGATACTGTTCATGATACCTGTCATGATCTCAAATATCTTCCAGCAGCTCTACAATGCCGTAGATACCGCGATCGTCGGAAACTATCTCGGTGAAAACTCACTTGCGGCGATCGGTGCCTGCGCTTCGATCTTTGATATGATGGTCGGCTTCTGCAACAGCCTCGGCCAGGGATTCTCGATCGTTTGCGGAAGAAGCTTCGGATCAGGTGATGCGGAACGCATGAAGAAATCAGTTGCCGGAGCGATCAAGATCGGTCTTGCGACATGCGTCGTACTGACACTGCTGTCGATCGTCGGACTCAAGCCGCTGCTTGAGCTGATCAATACGCCGGCAGAGATCATCAATGAATCACTAGCATATATCAGAGTGATCGGTCTCGGACTTGTTGTTATGTTCACGTACAACATGTGCTCGGCAATGCTGAGAGCGATCGGCAACAGCATCATGCCGCTGGTATTTCTGATCATTTCCTCACTGCTGAACATCGTTCTGGACATCATGTTCATTACGGTATTCCATTGGGGTGTTGTCGGGGCAGCCGTAGCGACAGTCATTGCCCAGGGTGTTTCCGTGGTACTGTGCCTGATCTATATCTACAACTACACGAAAGTCCTTGTACCGCAGCTTCAGCACTTCAGACATGAGAGCGCATTGATGAAGGATCTTGCCGGTCAGGGATATTCCATGGCTGTTATGGGTTCGATCGTATCGGTCGGTTCGATCATCCTGCAGTCAGGCATCAACAGCCTCGGCACGGAGATCATTGCCGGTCATGTTGCCGCAAGAAAGATCTATATGCTGTGCAACCTGCCGTTCATATCCATGGGTATTGCCATATCCGCATTTATTGCTCAGAACAGGGGCGCGAATCAGGGACAGCGTATCCTCAAGGCAATGCGTTCTGCATATATGTATGACTTCATCATGGCAGCTGTGATCACAGCCATCCTCTGGGTCAGTGCACCGACGCTTGTCAGGCTGATCACCGGTTCCGTGAATCCTGTGATCATCGGAAACGGTACGAAATACCTCCGTATCGTCGGTCCGTTCTATGCAGTGTTAGGCGTCCTCATGCAGACAAGATTTGCCCTGCAGGGTGTCGGTTCCAAGATCATGCCGCTGTTCTCAAGCATTATTGAGTTCATCGGAAAGATCCTGTTTGTCATCCTGCTGATCCCGAGATTCCAGTACAACGCTGTTGTATGGTGTGAGCCGATCATCTGGTGCTTCATGACCGTATACCTGCTGTACGCATTCTTCACGAATCCGTACATCAAGAGCATCGAACGCTGAGAATATTAATGAAAGACGTACATGTCCAAAGCATGTGCGTTTTTATGTGGAACAGCATATCAGAACTTGCCTGACCGGGAAATATCCGATATTGTGATTGATAGACAGCATCTTTATTCTCTTATACAAACTGTAAAGAGTATATCTTTTAAGGTGAACGGATGAATATTGAAAATCTTGAGAAATGGCATTTTGAAATGACTGAGAAAGCCTGTAATGATCTGCTGGATCTTGTGCTGCAGAGGAAAAAGAAGGCAACATCCAGCAGCGCAGCCGCATTTCAGATCAAAGGAGAGGAAATACCCGAAGAAGGCAGTTTTAGCGTGATCACCGACTGGGACGGGAATCCGCGCTGCGTGGTCAGGACTGTGAGAGTCCGCAGGATCCCATACAACGAGATCGGTTTTGATACCGCCGTGCTGGAAGGTGAAGATGAATCAATTGAGTCCTGGAGAGAAAACCATGAGAAATTCTTCAGGGCAGAAGGTAAGGAACTGGGCTATACCTTTACGGAAGACATGGACGTCATCTTCGAAGAATTTGAAGTCGTCGAAATCATAGATCAGTGATCATACAACAGTGAACTGCTGACATATGCGGGGGAAGAGGATTGTGGAAAATTACCGTTTTATTGAACTTGTGAAAAAATACCAGATACTTGACGGGACCATGATGAAAATAATAGCCATGATCAGTATGGTCTTTGATCATACGGGCGACATATTTATGCCCGGCGTCATGTGGCCGCGAATGATCGGCAGGCTTGCCATGCCTCTTTTTTCCTTCTGCATTACGGAGGGATATGCGCATACGCATGACCGGAAGAAATACCTGCTCCGGATCGGCATCTTCGCCCTGATCAGTGAGATCCCGTTTGATCTGGCATTTGAAGGAAAGATCGGTTTTGGACACCAGAATATCATGCTGACATATTTTCTCTCGATTATAGGACTGATGCTGTATGACCGGATACGGGGAACAGAAGATCCCGAGGCTGAGCATATTCCTGCATGGAAAACCATATTGGGTGTGCTTGCTGTCATGGGGATCGCTGTACTGTCACTGCTGCTGCGCGCTGATTACACATTGTTTGTGGTCATTTCTGTTTTACTGTTTTATGCGCTCCGCAGGAAACATCCGCTGATCCGCAGCGGAGCAGGCGTCGCATTCCTGGCGCTTACCAGAACGATTGGTTATTACTGTACGACAGGACTCAGCCTGATCCCTCTGGCCATGTATAACGGAAAAAGAGGGAAGGGACTGAAATGGCTGTTTTACGTGTTTTATCCGGGACATCTGCTCATGCTGGCACTGATCAGATCTATCCTTCATGTCTGATCATACAGTCAGTCAGATGCTCTGCAGCTTCATCCACATTGATCTTTTATCAGTCTATGTATCAGATAGGAACCGTAGTGAAGTGTTCAGACAGGGGGCTGACAACTGTCAATTTTCGGGTGAATGTACAGATCGGTTTGATGAAAACTTCCATATCTGAGTACAAAATAACAATTTAAAAAGTTAAATAAATGAGTGACAATAATTCAGGGAACCATTCATGGTTTCAAGGAGAAATAAAATGTCCAAACAATACAGTCAGATTCGTCAGCTGACTCTGGCGGCATTCTTTATCGCGATACAGGTGATCATGACAGTGATGCAGATCGGTTACATTCCGATAGGACCGATCAATGTCACGACGATGCATATTCCGGTAATTCTCTGCGGACTGTTTCTCGGACCTGCATATGGAGCACTGGCAGGATTTGTGTTTGGCCTGACTTCCATGCTGAGGGCGACCTTTGTACCGGGAATTACTTCATTCATTTTCTCTCCGTTTATTACGGTAGGCGGTATCTCAGGCAATTTCTGGTCACTCGTCATAGCGTTTGTACCGAGGATCCTGCTGGGCTATATGTCCGCAAAACTGTTCCGTATCCTGCGTAAAAGAGGTGTACAGGACCTTGTGTCCTGCGCCATCACAGCAGCGCTCAGCACCATCACACATACACTGCTTGTCATGGGAATGATCGGCCTGTTCTTCGGACCGTCCTACGCGAAAGCACTTGGTGTGGACATCAGTGCACTGACAGGCATCATTATGGGAGTGATCACCAGCAACGGTATTCTCGAAACGATCGCTGCAGCGATCATCGTTCCTGCGCTGGACAAGGCACTGTATCCGACGATCAGAAGAATGAGACTTGGAGAATGATCCATGACATGGACTGCATGGTCCATGTTTTTCTTTTCTCCTGCAGGACAGAAAACAAAAAGCCGGAAGGGATCCTGAAAGACTCAGACAGTCATTCAATGGATCTGTGACCGGCTTTTACCGTATCGCGATCAATGATTCCGAAGGATCATTGCTTTGTAGAAATCAACTGCTCCGGGAAGGGAATATGTGTCCAGATATTCATTCAGGCCATGCATGCCTTTCATCTGTGCAGGACCATATACGACAGGTGAGAATCTGATACATGCGTCACAGATCTCCTGATAGAATCTGGCATCTGTACCGCCTGTCATGACATAAGGACAGACAGGGAGGTCCGGGAATACTTCATTCACTACCTGTTCGACCTGTGCGTACGCTGCACTGTGAATGTCGACCGGTTCACAGTAATCGTAACAACCGATCTCTTCAACCTCCAGGTCATACTTTGCGGCAATGCGCCTGATCGCATCATTGCTTTCCTTCATTCCCTGGTGCGGGATGTAGCGCAGGTTCAGGTTCAGCGTTGCTTTCTGGGGAAGCACATTCCTGCCGTCCGAACCGCTCTGCATCGTGAAGGCAACAGTCGTCTTCAGCAGTGCTCCGGCCTGCGGTGAGATCATGGGAAGTATTTTCACCAGCAGCGGCTTGAACAGCCGCATGTTTCCGAACAGCAGGCGGTAAACAAACGGACCGTACGGAGCCAGTGTTGAGAACATCGCTTCCGTCTCTTTTTCAAATGAAGCCTTCATCGGGCTGTGTTTTTCAATGTCATTCACAAATGCCGCAAGACGGGCGATCGGTGAATTCTTCGGAGGGTAGGAGGAATGGCCTCCGTTGGACCTGGCAGAAACAAGGAGATTTCCCTGGCCTTTTTCCAGTACGCCGATCATTGCATAGTAGCCTTTGACGCCGCCGATCGGTTCCTGAACGATCGCTCCGCCTTCATCACAGACGATATATGGTCTGACGCCTCTGCGTTTCAGTTCATTGACGATCTTCGGACAACCGGGTCCGCCGACTTCTTCCGTGCATGATGACGTCAGGTAAACATCCTGCTCCGGTACATATCCTTCTTTCAGCAGCTCTTCAACAGCCTGCAGGAAGGACATGACCGAGCACTTGGTATCTGCGCTGCCGCGCCCCCAGATCTTACGGTCTTCAATATCACCTGAGAACGGTTCATGGAGCCATTCTCCTTCAGCCGGTACCACATCCTGGTGTCCCATCAGGATCAGCGGTTTGTCTGAACGCTTTCCTTTCCAGTAAAAGATCAGGTTTCCGTCCAGTTCTGTTTTTTCCAGATGCTCATGAACGAGCGGGAACAGTTTTTCAAGGACTTTGTGGAAGCCCAGAAACTTTTCGCGCTGGTCTTCATCCGGTACCGAAACGGTCTCATAACGGACCATTTCCGAAAGCTTTTCAGCATACATCTGTTCCCTCTGCAGGTCTTCCTTTGGCTGCCAGACAGACTGTTTTGCCGGTGTCAGGCATGTTTTGATGACTGCAGCGAGAATCACTGCAAGAATGAGAAGTAAAATCAGCAGAATGATTTTCATATGGTTTCATCCTTTCTCTGTCTGCGGAATTTCAGGAATGAAAGTCCGATCGCCAAAGCACCGCTCGGTATGATCATAAAGCTTGCGGAGGAGATCAGGGACGGAACGAAGACAAACAGCAGTGTCATGAATGCAAGTGTTACTGCCGCAACCGGAAGATTGCTGCGGTAATACTTATATGCCATCGCCCCGAACAATGCCGGAACAACATTGGAAAAGGCAGGCTGCAGCGTTTCGGACTGCAGGATGGGCTGCAGGGGGATCAGGCACATGACACCGACTGCCAGAACTGCGATCGTGACAAGTGAAGACGCGGCGATCGACAATGTGGAAATGATCTCATTTTCCGGTGTCCCGCTCTTTGCGCCGACGATATCACGGGCAGTAACTGCACATGGTATCTTCATGTTGATCAGATTGCCGGTAATAAAGGCAAGGTAGGATCCTCCGGCTCCCAGCATCGGGACATAGATCAGGTATTCCACGATACCGCTTGCCAGGTAAACGATGCCGATGCTTAAGAATGCTTTGATGAATGCTTTCATGTCAGGCATTGCGCCAAGGTACATTCCGATGACAAACGGAGCACCCAGCAGCATCACCAGCATGATCGTGCTGGAGATCCTGCCGATCATGTGCATGGATTCGTTATATTTCTCAAAATACAATTCTTTTTCCTGTTCGTTCATGATCATGTCTCCTAAAGGTTTGCCAGAAAGATCGCAGCAGTCATCGCTGCCAGCATACTGCCGGCAAGGGAGAAGCTGTCGACCCAGACAGCATGTTTTTTCTCTGAAATCCATATGAAGCATGCCATGGCGGCAGCTCCAACGATCGCTACTTCCAGCGGCAGCGGACTGCCTGAGAAGTTAAGCACGTCGTTTCCGGAGACCAGCGTTCCGATATAGCTGCCGATATATGCAGAGACCAGACCGATGAACATGGCTGTCATGGCAATATCACCGAAACCGCTGAAGGCTGATTTCTTATTCTGTTTATTCGCTGTACCGCCTGATTTCAGCTTTGCACTGTAGGATTTCAGGCTTATGATCGAGAGCACCATCCCCCACATGATACAGGCGCTCATAAGCAGGGCAATTGTGGAAAAGGCAGAAGGCGTCATCTCTGCTGCAGAAAGGGAATGCAGACCGGCAGCTTCAGCAGCGGCCTCTGCAACCTGTGTCTCATAATGCAGGGCACCGATCACGGAAAGACGCAGCCATGGCCAGGGTGTGCCCAGGCTTCCCGATAAAGCGATGACACCGAGCAGGATGCCGATGCTTGGCAGCACCGCAAACGTTACGCTTGCTGTGATCGTCCGTTTCAGCTTTACCGGATCCATCCCGATCCTGAGACCGGCCCGGTAGGCCCTGATGCCGAACAATACACAGATCACTGCCGCAAACAGCACGATCGTCCCGCAGATCAGGTACATCACGGGACTGTTCAGCTTTTGAAGTATCTCCATATAAAGATCCCCCTTGGAATCATTATACGCTTGAAAAAAGATCGTTTTCATTCCGAACAGCCGGTGTCGGCCCGTCACCGGCAGCTCTTATGAAAAAATGATTCATAACACGTCACAGTACGCAATGTTTCTTGGAAAACAGTCTGAAATGAGGCAAAATGATATCTGATACAGCCCGTCACCCTTGGCGGATACAGAGGTTTGCTTATGGAGCTGCTTGATCAGTTTACTGAAGAATTACATGAATGGTCCCTTAAGGGAAAAGAACCGCGCATCGCTTCCCGTGATCTGCGGTATTTTCTGGATCTGCAGGAAAAACGGCTGAAGCGAACGAATACGGTCCGTGAAGAAGAATATTCGCATGTCAATGATGAGATCAGGGGATGTGCCTACCGGAATGAAAATGGTTATTCTTCCCGTACCCTGTACCGCGAAGCCATTCAGAACATTTCCTATCACAGGAACGGGAAGCTGATCCGGAAGATCAGGCGTCCTGTTGATCTGTATGTTACCTTTACGGATAAAGAAGGGCATGAGGATAGGGAATATAAATGTCCGAACTGCGGGCATACACTGACTGCCCTGCAGGCAAGAGATGGATGTCCTTACTGCGGTACATATTTTGAGACGGATGATGTTTATCCATGTGTTTCATCCTACTATACCGTTTCTTCCGTAGTGGAACGGGCAGGGCTGATGGAAAGGCTGAAAAAGGAAATGATCATTGCCGGAAGTATCTTCGGCGGTGTTCTGTTCGCAGCATGTCTTTATGTCTGGTCAGATGTCACACTGATCTACCGTATTATCGGAGCGCTGTTTTTGAGCGGGTTCTACGGCGGAGTGGCAGCCTTTATCTGGTATATGTTCCGCAGTTTTCTGATGCTCGGAAAACTTCTGAAGGAAGCGGGAAGGGCAATGCCTATGATGAAAACACTCCGGAGCAGAAAGAAAATGATGGAATTCATGGAACCGTATGATCCGGAATTCTCCTACGAAGCGTTTGAAGGAAGAATCCTTTCACTGCTTCGTACGATCGTATTCTCCGATGACAAGGATTCTTTATCTGTCTGGGAAGGGGACAGGGATCTTTCTGCATTTGACAGTATCGCAGACATGCAGTACAGAGGTGCTGTCTATATCAAAAAGACTGAAGAAAGAGATCATCAGCTCAGGGTAGAAGGAACCGCATACCTGACAGATACCTATATCAGCAGAACTGTGCGTGAGAGGGATGAACAGATCCGTTTCATTATCGTAAAAGAAGCGGGTAGAAGTGCTGAACCCGGATTTTCCATTCACCGTGTATCCTGTCCGACATGCGGAGGAAGCTTTGATGCGATGCACCAAAGCACCTGCCCGTACTGCGGGAATCCGTATGATCTGAAGAAAAAGGACTGGATCATTCAGGATATGGACAAAGCTTAAGCAGAATATGCATCATGAATACGAAGCGCTGCAGGCTTCATGACATGACAGATATCAGAAATATGAAAAAGCCCGGTCAGTTTGGTAAACCGGGCTTTGTTATCAGAGTGTGCAGGTGAAGGTATATGTGCCTGATCCCTTCTCAAAGGTTTCTCCATCAGGGAGAACGATCTTTGCTGAAGTGTTTGCAGGGATCGTGACATGGAGCGTGAAGGTACTGCCTTCTTTCTTCCATTCACTTGAGATCGTACCGTATTCGGATTCGAAGGAACGGGAAGCAGAAGAGAGACGGTCGTCGGGAACCGGCTGAACACGGAATGATCTGTATCCGGGTTCTGTCGGTGTAATGCCTCCGATATAACGGAACATCCAGTCATCCACACATCCGAAGGCATAGTGATTAAGACTGATGGACATCGGTGTTCCGTCAGGGTTGACGGTGATCCAGCTTTCCCAGATCGTTGTGGCACCATGATCCACCTCATAGAGCCATGACGGACATTTGTCCTGGAACAGCAGGTCATAGGCTTTGCCGATATGACCGTTTTCACATAAGGTATCCAGAATGACCGGAGTGCCGAGGAAGCCGGTATCCAGACATCCGTGATTGTCTTCGATCATTTTAAGGATCTTCTCTACGAAGGATGCACGGAGCTCTTCCGGAACAAGACCATAATGCAGGGGAATGATGTAGCCTCCCATAACTTCGGCAGGCATCGTACCGTCTTTCTGAATGATACCCTCGGAAAAAGCCTTTTTCATATGTGAGGCCATTTCCGCATAGTAAGCACTGTCCTTTGTTTCACCGAGCAGGGAAGCGATCCGTGAGAAATTCTTCATTGCCAGATAGCCGTAGGTAGGAGAGATATATTTCTTTCCTTCCTTCATGCTGAGACTCATGGATGAGTTGTCGGAGAACCCGCTCTGGGTCCGGCTGGGAATCAGCCATTCCCCATAATGGAAACCAGTATTCCACAGATATCTGTCAGTCTCTTTATCGATAGAGCGGTCACCGCGGTAGCGGGCAGCCGCATGCAGGATGAAGTCACACCATCTCTTCATGGTGGGATACATGTTTTTCAGGATCTCCAGATTTCCCGTCTGTTCATACATGGCAAGCGGTACAAGGATGCAGGCATCACCCCAGCCGGCAGGTCCGACATTGCCTTTCATTCCGCCAACCATCTTCAGCATGGCACTCATGTTTTTATATGTCTGGTTGTTAGGTACGACCATCGGAACTGCACCGTCTTTCATCTGGTCAACGATGACACTCTGAAGCCAGCGTGTCAGGAAACCGGTCGTATCCTCGTTCTGAAGCGATGTTGCAGCATAGATTCCGATGTCACCGGTCCAGCCTGCTTTTTCCCGCTGCGGGCAGTCTGTCGGGATCGACAGCATATTTGAGCGCTGCGACCAGCGTGTATTTTCATAGAGACGGTTGATGCGTTCGTCGGATGTTTTGAACGTACCGGTCTCTTTCTTGTCAGTGGACATGGCAACAGCTGTGAAATCAGCAGGATCCACATGTTCTGTTCCTGTCACACGCACATAGCGGAACCCATGGAATGAGAATTTTGCTTCATAAACAGCTTCTCTGCCATCAGAAATGTACGTTACTTTCTGATCGCATCCGTCTCCGACACCGACTGTACCGAGAATGTTGTTGAAGTAGTTGCCGTCCTTGTCCGGTATCTCGAAGTGTTCCAGTGTAACTTCCGTTCCGGCAGGTACATTTACATGGAAACGGACATGCCCGGCAAGTACCTGTCCGAAGTCAATGATATGTTCACCTTTCGGTGATATGTAATGATTCTTAGCGGGGATCTCGCATACAGCACGTACAGGAGCCCCGATCTGTGCATGCAGACCGGCGGTATTGCGCCTGCCTGCTTCAGCCTGTTTCCATGTACTGGCATCAAATGCTGAGGTATCCCAGCCGGGCTGCTCACGTCTGGCATCATACTGCTCACCGGCGAACAGATCACTGAAGCAAACAGGTCCCTGCGACCATGTTTCACTGCCGTCGGAAGCGATGACAAGATGTTCCCCGTTTTCCTGCAGTACTTCGATCTGATACAGTATGGCATGTGTTTCTTTAGCAGTTTTGCTGCTCATTGTCGTGACAGGGCAGAAATACCATCCGTCCGCAACAGTTATGCCAAGTACATTCGTTCCTTCGTGAAGAAGTCCGGTAATGTCGTATGTCTGATAGCACAGATACGAATCATAGGAAGTATACTCAGGCGCAAATGCACGGTCATCGCATCGCTCACCGTTCAGACTGGCTTCGTAGATACCGTGGCAGGTCGCATACAGACGGGCGGAAATGATACCGGAAGGTATGACGAATTCGCGGCGGAACAGGGTAGGAGCAGGCTGATTTCCGAAACCCTTTCTGCGCTTTGTTTCTTTGCCCGGTTTTCTGACCCACACTGCTTTCCAGTCTTCGGGATAAAGGAATGCTGTCTCAAACCAGGTCTCTTCCTCACAGCATTGTCCGAGATTATCTGTGACTGTGACGGACCATGTATAGCGTGTACGTGACTTCAGCGGAATGCCTTCATACGGGATAAATACTGACTGTCTGCTTTTCCTGATGCCTGTATCCCATACGACACCATCTGCGTCGCTGACGCATAACCGGTAAGTATTCTGGACGATGTTTTCTCCGGATCCTTTGAGTTTCCAGGAAAAGTATGGTTTCGTATCCAGCCCGAGCAGCCTTGTTTCATGATTTGTTTTCAGATCATACAGCATATTGATTCCTCCTGACTTGAATGATATTGCGCATGAATTAATGTTGTACAATATGAGTATAGTATTATGTTATGCATCTTTTAATGAAGAATCATGCGGAATAAATTGCACGATCGTGCGGAGGTATTTATGTTCGAACAATACGGTCTTTACCATTACAGTTTCTCTGAAGACGATACTCGTCCGATCGAGAAGATCGCACAAATGGAATTCATGGAAGAAGATCTGCAGTCACTCGATGCCATCCTTCGTGCAGACTATCATCTGAGCGGCTATGTCGATGTTCTGCCTGCGCTTCCTCAGCCGGAAGACAGCTGGAGGTCACATATGTTTCTGCAGTCATTCTCCGTGATGCGTTCGGGAGCAGGATATTATACTATACGGGAAGGCGCAGAATCATATCTGCTGATCTGTACGCTGTCCGGAAGCGGATCACTGACATATGAAGGTCATGTATATGCACTGGAACGCGGCAGTGCCGTATGGCTTGACTGCCGTAAACATCACGACTACCGGACAGCATCAGGAAGCTGGGAACATATCGATGTACATACAGACGGTACCGGCATACGCCGTCTGTATGAGGAATACACAAAGCAGAACAGCGAACTGACTGTATATCCGGATACAGGGGCCATTATGATCCTGATGGAGCATATCCTTCAGGCATATACCGTACCATCGGTCCTTCGCAGCATGCGTATTGCCCATGCATTGGAATCGTTGTTTGTGATGCTGAATGAAGCACGTTACCCGCAGACGGAAGAACAGCATACAGAACGTGCAGCAGAAGAACTGCTGGAACTCGTACGGTATATGAATACGCATTTCCGTGAACCGCTTACTATGGACGAATTGTCACAGCGGGCAGGCATCAGCAAATACCATCTATCCCGAGAATTCAAAAAACTGACAGGATTTCCGCCGAATGAGTATATGATCCGTCTCCGGCTGGAACATGCTAAACTGAATCTGATCAATACACAGCTGCCGGTGCACACGATCGCAGAGATATCGGGTATTCCCAATGAAGCGTATTTTTCGCGATTGTTTCACCGTCGTTTCGGCATGACGCCGAATGCATGGCGCAGGAAAATGAATACAGGCAGTCAGGCCGGCGTGTGAAAGTCATCATGCTGTTTCTGCATGGCATACGATGCTGTATAATGAAACCAGATGATATGGAGATAATGGATATGAGTGATAATGTGGTAGGCATCAGTGATCTGAATCAACAGTATGCATTGCTGAAAGAAGAAGTGAAAAGCATTGCCGGGGATCCGTTGAAGACTGAGGAAGTTATTGCACAGGTCAATAAACTGCTGGATGAGAACAGGGTCCTGCGTGAGGCTTCGGAAGATATCGGCGGCCTTGTGTCCTTTGTCAGCGACAGTATCAGCGGAGAATTTACACGGGCTTCCGCGGAATCACTCGAAGCAGTGATCGGAGCATTTATGTATCTTCTCAAGAACGATGATGCGATCAACGATTCCACACCTGTGGTCGGATATCTTGATGATCTCAGGGTATTCTCGATTGCAAGAGAAGACGCAAAAAAGGACCTTGCGGCATACAGCGCATGGAGCGCGGAACGGTAATAAACGCATAACAGAACAGTGAGAGACAGTCCGTCTCTCATTTATTACGAATCAGACAGTAAGACAGCCGGTGTGCTCATCTCTTGCGCAGATACGGCATCTCATGTCTGCGGCAGATCATTCATTCAATATCAGAACATAATTATTGGATATGTTCATTCCGTATAATATGGTTCATTAAACTTGCATCTCTGATATACATCAAGTAATATTTTTGACTGACCGGCTTATATTAAAACAAACAGATCGGAATCTGCGGAGGATGCCAAATGAAAACAGCTATTCGAAAAGTCAGGCAGGGTGATGAGAACACGCTTGCTTATATTCAGACGGAAAGCTGGAAAGCAGCGTTTGCCGGGATCCTTGACGCTGAAACTTTAGCGAAGTATACCGACATCAACAGGGCAGTTGCTATGTACCGGAATCTCCTGGACAACAGCATCGGAAATGGATATATCCTTTTGGTCGATGGTAAACCTCACTGCATCGCGTATTGGGACGCAGCCCGTGATGCGGAATTTGCCGGCAAAGCAGAACTGATCTGCATTCACAGCCTGCCTGACAACTGGCATAAAGGGTACGGCACCCGGATGATGGACAGGGTCCTGAAAGATATCCGGGAAGCAGGGTATTCCGAGGCAGTCCTTTGGGTGTTCAGAAACAACATTCGCGCAAGAGCTTTTTATGAAGCTGAAGGCTTCACGATGACCGGTATTTCAAAGCCTGCGTTTGATACAGTGGAAGTCCTTTATTCCAAAGGATTATGAAAAAGACAAAGCATGATTCAGTAAGGAGGCAGTATGAAACTGAAATTTGTTTTTATCCACGGTACGGCAGGCTGGGGGAGCTATGACAAGCGATATGAGAAAATGCCCTATTGGGGAATGCGCGGAGGCGACCTGATCAGCTGGCTGAATGAAAAAGGATTTGACAGTTATGCAGCGTCAGTCTCACCGTTTGGAAGCGCGTGGGACCGTTCCTGTGAACTGTATGCACAGATCTTCGGAAAGAAGACTGACTATGGAATCACTCACAGCAAAGTTTACGGCCATGAGAGATTCGGCAGGGATTATACAGGATGTGCTTTGATCCCTGATCTGGCCGATGACGTGAAGCTGGTCCTGATCGGACATTCCTTTGGCGGCACAACAGCTAGATTGTTCGCGGAACTGATGGCTCATGGTGATGAAGCAGAGAGAACTGCAGGTAATATTGATGATATCTCACCGTTGTTTATGGGTGGTATGGAACACAGGATCCATTCAGTCACTGCAGTGGCTTGCGCAATGAACGGCAATTCTTCATTTGATATGCTGAACGATCCCGGATTTGATCTGAACTCTGTGAAAGTTCCCTGGTGGAGCAGGTATTTCGGCAAAAGAATGTCCAGTCAGCTGCAGACGGGAACAGACGGCAGGGACAGCAGGGACTGCGGAGATCATGATATGCAGATCGATCAGGCACTGCTCCTGAACGAAAGGATGTGTACTCTGCCGGATGTATATTATTATTCTGTTCCGTGCAGCTATACGAAAAAGAAGGGTGACAGGTTTGTACCCGAAAAGGGCATGGAGCCTTTCTTCGTTGCGCGTTCATTCCAGATCGGCCAGTATACCGGCATGACAAAAGGAGGTACAAAGATCGGTCAGGAATGGAACGAGAATGACGGAAGGGTCAGTACCATTTCTGAAACTTCGCCTTTTGGAGCGCCGAGCAGAAAACTGTTTCCCGGTGATCTGAAACCGGGAGTATGGAATGTATATCCGGTACAGAAGGGAGACCATATGTCACTGCAGGGCGGAATGCTGCATAAAAAGGATATCCGGTCTTTCTACGAGGAAATGCTTACGATGATCAGTTCCGCTGACTGAAAAAGAGGCGGGTGCTGTTATTCAGACTGATATATTTCCGGATATATATGCGGAAATGGATGAGGGATGTAAGTCCCTTTTTTACTTAAGAGAACCGGAAAACCTGTACGGTCATTCCGGTCAGTTCAATAACGAAACCAGTTGATGATCCAGAGAACTACATTCATTTCTCCGGCAATGTACAGGAATTATCCGGGGATATCAGACATGTGATTTTTGACATTTTCCCATTTCAATGAAGGCTATTCATATTACAATAAATACGTACAGGTTTTACATATCATCGATCTGATGCATACCCGGCTGCAGACATGGCCAATGGCATGCTGTCTTTCATCATTTACAGTCCTGCAGTCATTGCGGATTTTATGATGTGCAGGCAGTGCTGCAGCAGTTCAATACGGGCAGCCGGATCCGGGGTATAAAACAGAACAATATGAAACAGTTATACTGCAAGGAGGATTTTCTATGAGCGCGATGAGTGATCAGATCAGAACGATGTTCGCAGAAGGGGACGCGAAGCGTGATGCGGGACTGAAGACACCGGAGGATGTCGTCCGTTATGACGATATCCGTTACGGAAACGTTGACGAGAAGCTTCAGCTTCTCGATGTCTACCGTCCGAAAGGCGCAGATGGAAAGCTGCCTGTCATCATGAGTGTACACGGCGGAGGCTGGGTATACGGTGACAAAGAGGTCTACCAGTTCTACTGCATGTCACTGGCACAAAGGGGCTTTGCGGTCGTCAATTATTCCTACCGTCTGGCACCGGAATATAAGTTCCCGTCATCTCTTGAAGACACATGTTCGGTTGCCGCATGGATGATGGTCAATGCGGAAACCTATGGCTTTGATATGGAACAAGTATACGGTGTGGGAGACTCTGCAGGCGGACATATGCTGACGATATTCGCGGCTGCCCTGACAAATCCCGACTATGCGCAGGAGCTTGGCGTTAAGCTTCCGACAGGCTTCCGTTTCAATGCTGTTGCACTGAACTGCGGGGCATACAAGATCGATCTGACTGCCCAGGATATGACGACAGGCCTGATGGGTGATTTCCTGCCGGGAAAAGATCTTGAAACAGAAGTGAAGCTGATCAATCCCGTCGGGTGGATCCTGGAAGACTTCCCGCCGGCATTTGTCATGACCAGCACGAATGACTTCCTGAAGGCACAGCCTTCCATCCTGATCCCTGTACTGATGGATAATGATATCCCGTTTGTATACAGGTATTATTCCGACAAAAATGATCCGCTCGGACATGTGTTCCACTGCAACATCCGTCTGAGTGCTGCGAAACTCTGCAATGATGAAGAGTGTGAATTCTTCAGGAAATACTGATTTCCGGGTGAAAACAATGCTGAAATTCGGAACGGGCGGCTGGCGTGCCGTGATCGGTGATGAATTTACAAAACAGAATCTGCAGATCCTGGCAAAAGCCATGGCTGACAAAATGCATGCGGAAGGCGTAGCCGGAGAAGGGATCGTCATCGGACATGACAGGCGCTTCCTGGCAAATGAATCGGTTAATTGGCTGGCTGGGGTCTTTGCGGCAGAAGGAATTAAAACACAGATCGTGACAAAGGCATGTCCGACGCCGGTCGTTATGTATTATGTCCAGGTACATGATATGCACTACGGACTGATGGTGACCGCAAGCCATAACCCTGCGGAATACAACGGCGTCAAAGTATTTACATACGGGGGCAGGGATGCGGACCTGGAACAGACTGCCGATATCGAACGTTATATCTCGGAAGTGAAACTTCCGGTCTGTTCGAAAGAATATGAAACAGGCATAGCCGAAGGAATGATCGAGGAATTCTCTCCCGTCAATGAATATATCGATTCGATCATTGATGACATCGATATTCAGAAGATCAGGAACGCGAACCTGAATATCGTGCTTGACCCGATGTACGGTGTATCCGAGACATGCATCAAGACGATCCTGATCACCGCAAGATGCGGTGTGGAAACGATCCACGGATATCATGATCCGCTGTTCGGCGGACACATGCCTGCGCCGGAATCCGACAGTATGTATGACCTCAGGTCATATGTGATCTCGCATCATTGCGATCTGGGGATCGCGACAGACGGAGACGCGGACAGGATCGGCATCATTGATGATACCGGCAGATATCTTTCACCCAATGACGTGATCATGCTGCTGGACTATTATCTTGTGAAGCACAGAGGCATGCAGGGACCTGTTGTAAGAAATCTCTGTACTTCGCATATGATCGACCGTATGGCGGAATATCTCGGACAGGAAGTGTATGAAGTGCCTGTCGGTTTCAAATGGATCTCTTCAAAGATGGATGAAACAAATGCCGTGATCGGCGGGGAATCATCCGGCGGTCTGTCTGTCGCAGGCAGGATCAAAGGCAAGGACGGTGTGTATGCTGCAGCGCTGCTGGTGGAAATGCTCGCCTATGAAGGAAAGAAAATGTCGGTGATCTATGACGAACTGTGTTCCATCGTCGGCAGATCATATATGGCACAGCATAACTACAGGTTCCGCGCAGAACACAGGGCATTGTTCCTGAAACGCATCATGGAAGACAGGGAGATCCCTGTATTCCCGTATGAGATCGATCATGTATCCTATATGGACGGGTGCAAGGTCTATTTCAAGAACGGCGGATGGGTCAGTATCCGTTTCTCGGGTACAGAACCGCTGCTGAGAGTATTTGCTGAAATGGATACACAGGAGCAGGCTGAAGAGATCTGTGAGATCTGCCGTCAGTTCCTGGGTATCGCTTAGTACAGGAATGGGGAAGAAATGAATCGAAAAAGTATTTTGTGCGCATTGGGGCTGTCACTTCTGATCAGTCTTTGCGGATGCTCAACGAAAACAGAAACAGCACCGGAAAAACCGGCAGAGGCAGTACAGACAGCAGGGGAGATCCCGGAACCTGTTGAGGAACCCGTATTTGTCAATGAAGCACCTGAACCCGTTGCCTCGGTATTTGATAGTTCTGATCCGTACACATCCGAGACGAAAATAATGGGTATGCTGAATCCGTTTATGATCAGACTAATGCAGAAGGTATTCAGTGAGGAGGAAAATCATATCTTCTCACCGATGTCACTGATCTTAGCGTTAAGCATGGCTGAAAACGGAACTGCCGGCATGACCAGGGCAGAGATCGAATCCGCGCTTGGCATCAGTACGGATGATCTGAACCAGCTTATGAAAAGTTACCTGCCGGATATGAATTATGATTACGGAACCGATTTTTACACAGGAAATTCCCTGTGGTTCAATACCGATAACGGTATCACACTGAAAACATCATATCTGGATCATCTCAGGGAGTATTATGATGCGGCAGTCTTTGAACGCAGTTTTGCGGACAAGGATGCTTTGGCACAGGAAGTCAATGACTGGACGAATGAAAAGACAGACGGGTCCATCCCGGAGATCCTGCAGGCGGATGATCTGGATCGGACAGATCCGATGCTGCTGCTCAATGCGCTGGCTGCCGGCGGTAAATGGATGATACAGTTTCAGCCGGAACTGACATTCCCCCAAACATTCCATAATGCGGACGGTTCGGAAAGTACCGTCAGTATGATGCACCAGTCCATGGAAGGATGGTGGCATGATTCTCTGAGTGAAGGTGTTGTGCTATACCTTGAAAACGGACTGAAGTATACCGCGATCCTGCCGAATCAGGGTGTTACTGTTGAAGAATATCTCCAACAGGCCGATCCGGAAATGATCATGGATTACTACAAAGGTTTTACCAGCACCGAAAATGAGGATCCGCAGACCTGGACAGCGGACATGCACATCACCAACCTGTCACTTCCGAAATACAGCTACAATGCTGAATATGAACTGGATCAGGCACTGAAGGAACTCGGTATCCAGAGAATGTTCACGGTTGGCTATGCGGACTTCTCGGAAATGGCGGAAGGAGACCCGGGTGTTGTCTCTGAGATCTATGTGAAGCAGATCAGACAAAAGGCCGATATCATGGTCAACGAGGAAGAGGTCAGGGCATCCGCGGCGACTGTCGTCATGGGAGGACTTGGCGCAGGCGGATATAACATCAGAAACTATATCTATCATGATGTCGTATTTGACAGACCGTTCATCTTCCTCATCAGCAAGGGCAGGGTCCCTCTGTTTGCCGGAGTTGCCTCTTTACTGGAAGACACCGGTGAGACTGTCGGTGATAACGGGATCATTCGCATCGAGGTGATCGCGGATGCCGGACTCAATGTCCGCAGCGGCCCGGATGTATCCAATGAGAGGTATTATACAGCTGCCAAAGGAACGCAGTTCTATGCATATGAAACACGTGAAAACGGCGGCTATACATGGTACAGAGTCGGCATGGATCTCTGGATCGCCGATCAGGACCATGAATGGGTAAAAGAGCTTAGATAAGCATAAAGGTACGGATATCAAAAGCGATATCCGTGCTTTTTTCCGCAAAACGAAAAAAGGTGTCTTCACGCAGGAAAACACACTTTTTTCGGGATCATTTTAATGTGGTTAATCGTAAGAGAGGGCAGATGATCCAATCAGTTTATTCGCTCAGATAGTGATCGAAGATCCAGTGCCCGAAACCGTCTTCACTGGCACGGTATTCGGTCACAGCATCAGCGATGGCTTTGTTCTCCGGCATGCCGTTGCACAGGCATACGGAGTATCCTGCCATCTTCATCATTTCAAGGTCATTCTCGGCATCGCCGAATGCCATGACATCTTCCAGTGAAACACCGTTGTCCCTGCAGTATTCGGCAACTGCTGTTCCTTTGTTGTTTCTCCTGTCCTGGAATTCGATCAGGTTGACTGCTGTTTTGAAGCAGAAGTATATATCGTTCTCAAGTGTTCTGGCAAAAGGTTCAACGACTTCTTTCATCTCTTCTTCCGTTTCCGTACGGAAGAGGATCTTGCCGACAGGCTTCTCCCAGAATTCGGAAACATCCTTGGCGATCCTTGCCTCGTTGCGGTTCCGCTTTGCCGAAGCACGCAGCAGATCGTCATCCCATCTTGCCAGCATATAGCCGTCCCCGTAGATGAAGGGATTGCATCCCGTGACTTCCATCTTTGTGATGATCTCTTTGATATCATCAGGCTGAAGAGGATTGAGGCTCTTGGTAATACCTGTATGCGCGTCATATACTTCGCCGCCGTTCAGACCGACAATGAAATCAAATTCAAATCCGAGTTCCCATTCCTTTGCGTGTTCCGTCAGACGCTGCCAGAGCGGTCTGCCTGAAGCGATCCCCAGCAGTACACCGCGTTCATGCAGTGCCTGGAAGGCTTTGCGGTTGGTATCGCCGAACTGATCAGGACGTTCTCTCAGGGTACGGTCGATATCTGCTACAACGATCTTATAGTTTTTTCTCATAAGTAATTCTCCGCAATGATAATACAGGATATCAAACATCCAGACTATCGTAATCTGCCGAAATTCTATCGCTATCTGCAGAAATTGCGTAAATGTGGTATGATGTCTCACATGAAAAAGAAATTGGCAATGATATTGAGCATGCTGCTCCTGGCAGGCTGTGCAGGAAAGACTGCAGCGAAACAGGACGGAACTGAGGAAGGCCTGACAGCAGAGAAACATGCCGTGATTACTGTACAGGATTACGGAGAAATCTATATTGACCTGGACAGGGATTCGGCACCGGTCACAGTGGACAATTTTGTCCAGCTGACAGAGGAAGGTTTCTATGACGGACTGACATTCCACAGGATCATGGACGGATTTATCCTCCAGGGAGGTGACCCTGAAGGAAACGGATTCGGCGGATCTGATGCGACGATTTTCGGGGAATTTTCTTCCAACGGCTTTGACAATCCGATCAAGCATGTTGCGGGAGTGATCTCCATGGCACGCGCTACGGATCCTGACAGCGGAAGCTCCCAGTTCTTTATCCTGCTGAGCGACCAGCCGCATCTTGACGGCAACTATGCAGCATTCGGCTGGGTAGCAGATGACAAGAGCATGAAAGTAGCCAGAAAGATCGCTGCTGACTCCAAACCGCTGGACAACAACGGAACGATCGCACCGGAAGACCAGCCGGTGATCACTTCTATCAAGATGCTGGATGACTGACCTGATGTCAGTCATTTTTCATTGTTCAAAATGTGATAATATTGTTCTGTACGGAGAAGCATTATGGTGACATTACAATCGTTGTTCGAAAAAGATAAAGAATCATTTCTGAATACACTGAAAGCACAGTCTGATACAGCTTCCATGATCAAAGCGGCTGATTCCGAACTCAGCAGGATCCTGTTTAAATACAACGAACAGGAGGAAAGCGAACGTGTCAAAGCGTCAGCCTACAGTATCCTTTCAACTGTCAGGACCACACTGAACCTGATCGACAGCTACGGTGAAACAAAGGTGTACAGCAGGGAAGAATACCATAAACAGGAAAAGAAAACAGGGCACAGCCCGCTGTTCTGGGTACTGCTTGGCATCGGGTGCGCGTGTGCTGTGGGAGCGTTTATACTGCTGCTGTTCTCGGTCAGGGCAGTATCCATGGTCATCAATCTTCCGGTATTTCTCATCCTGCTGGCAGCAGGCATGGTATGCCTGTTCCTGAGCGGTATGAAATTCCATACGCAGGGCTCGAAGAAACAGTCTGAGATCCAGACGGAAACGATCGCCGATCCGGATAAGATCTATAAACATTTACTGGGTATCCTGTTGACAGTCGATCATCTGCTGGCTGATGTCAGGACAGAAGAAATGATCGATGCACGTCATGAACTGGAAAAAGACAAGGACGGAATGAACCAGAAAGAACTGGCACTGCTGTCACAGCTGCTGGAAGACGCTTATACGGACAAGAACAGTGATCTGGCCATGGAGACCATTTCGCATATCAAGTATTACCTTCATAACCGCAGGATCGAGGCAGTGGACTATTCCAGGGA
Source organism: Solobacterium sp. (assembly GCA_017432325.1). Classification (GTDB taxonomy): domain Bacteria; phylum Bacillota_I; class Bacilli_A; order Erysipelotrichales; family Erysipelotrichaceae; genus Bulleidia. The sequence continues at coordinate 98,676 of JAFRJJ010000090.1, forward strand.
AGACCATGCCTGGTTTGATATCCTTCCGGGTGAGGGAGGCACACTCAGGCCTGCACTTGTCATGGACAATGCGCTGCTGAAGAAAGGTCTGGCAGCCGGAGGCAGATTATGAACCGATATTATGGATTTGACCTGGGTGATGCCGAGAGCGCTGTAACGCGGCTGGACAGATATGAACAGCTCGTGCCGGAAGTCCTCAGCATCCGTGAAATGAAGAGCTTTGTTACGGCATATGCTCTGCTGAAAAACGGCGATCTCCTGATCGGGGAAGGGGCATGCTATGACCCGGACGCTGTGACCAGGAAGATCCGCTTCAAGAGCAGGTTCCTGAATGACGCGACATCCGCCAAAGATATCAAGAGCTTCGCTTCCGGTGTCCTCGGAGAACTGTACCTGAACGGTGATCTGATCAAAGGAGACGACTGCAGTTTTTATATCGGCTGTCCTGCCGGATGGGATAAGGCTGCCAGGGAAGCATACCGTGAGATCTTTGAGCGTACCGGATATCCGCCCGCAAAGATCATTTCGGAATCCAGGGCTGCGCTTGTTTCAGCCTGTCAGTCCAAACACCTGCAGGTCGGCTATGACATCCTTTCCAGACCTGTGCTTGTCGTCGATATCGGCTCTTCCACAACGGACTTTGCCTATATCATGGGCGGCAAGGAAGTTGAACTGAAGACAGGCGGGGAAGTATACCTGGGCGGCGGCATCATGGATGAGATCCTGCTCGAGGAATCTGTGAATGCGTCAAACGATCCGAAAAAGATCCGGAAGATCTTCAGTGAGAGTGATGCCTGGAGAAGCTATTGTGAATTTGCCTGCAGAAGACTGAAGGAAAAATACTTCTCGGATGAAGAATACTGGAAGAAAAATGACTGCCAGCAGACAGTCACGATCCGTTATACCAGACTGCCTGTCAGGCTGACACTGCGTCTCAATGAAAAGATCGCGGACAGACTGCTTAACAAGGGTGTTGAACGTCTCAACGGCAAATCGTTCAAGGAAGTCTTCCTGGAGAGCCTGTACCAGGCCAAGGAAGGCATTACGGAAAAACAGCCGGAGCTGATCTTCCTGACAGGAGGCGTATCCAAGATGCCTGCCGTCAAGAAATGGTGCCAGGAGGTCTTTGAGGACGCTGTCATCATCAGCGGAAGCGAACCGGAATTTTCGGTTGCCAAGGGACTGGCATACTGCGGAAAGATCGATGATGAACTGAAGGAATTCAAGATGGAGATCGATCGTCTGAAGGAAAGCAGCATCGTCGAGAATATCGTCATGAACAATATCCTGACGCTGTACCGGAATGCCGTGGATACATTCGTTGATCCGATCCTGGAGAATGTCGCGCTGCCTGTGATCGAACGCTGGCGCCGCGGTGAGATCGAGAAACTCGATATGATCGACGGGGAACTGCAGAAGGAGATCGATGTCTATCTGCATACAGAGGAGGCGAGAAAGCTCCTGATGAAGCCAGTCACCTCATGGCTGAAAACAGTCTCCTATGCGCTGGAAGAATATACGATGCCGATCTGCGTGAAGCACAACGTACCGTATTCCGCGCTGAGCCTGAACTCCTATCTGTCAATGTCCGATATCGACTTCAAGGTCGACACAAAGGACCTGTTTGCCGTCAATGAGATCACCTGGATGATCGATACGATCGTATCCATCATCATCGGTCTCCTGTGCGGAGGCAGCGGTCTGGCCCTGATCGCCAACGGCCTGCCCGGTATCTTTGCCGGAGCGATCATCTCGCTGCTGATCCTGGCACTTGGCAAGGATAAGATGCAGGAGGCGATCCTGGCATCCAAGATCCCTGTCGCGGTCAGAAAACTGATCCCGAAGTCATACTTTGAAGTTCGTATGTACAGGATCTCCCAGGAAGTCCGTGACAATCTTTATGCCAATCTGGAAAAGGAAAAGAATGATGAGATCACGGAACGCATCGTACGTGAGATCTCCGAACAGATCGAATCCTGCCTGACGAAGATGGCTGAAGTCGTTGAGATCCCTCTGGGAGACAAGAATCTCTATCAGTGAGTAACTATGATCAGGGAAACGAACCGGAAGGACCTGGAAGCCGTATACGGTCTGATGTGCGAACTGGAGCGTACGAAACTGGATAAAGCGAAGTTTACAGAGATCTTTACACAGCAAATGGCCTCAGAGCAGTGGCTCAGCTATGTATTTGAACTGGATAACGCTGTTATCGGTTTTATCAACATGAGATTCGAGTGTCAGCTGCATCATGCGGACATGGTTGCCGAGATCCTGGAGCTCTGTGTAACAGAGAAATACAGGAATCAGGGCATCGGAACGTTGCTGTTCCGACAGGCAAAGGAAACCGCAGAACAGCATCACGCGGTCAGACTGGAACTGTCCACATCTACATGGAGAACCGATGCCCAGCGGTTCTACGAACGGCAGGGAATGGATAAGAGCCACTACAATCTGACATACGATTACGAATAAGAAAACGGACGGGATAGCCTGTCCGTTTTGATCATGTACCGTAAGCGTTCTGGATGCGTTCCATTTCCTTCCATGTGACAGGAAGGGCAAAGCTGTGTGCCGGGGCATCCAGCGGGATCAGCAGTTCACTGTCTTCGATCTCCCTGATATCAGGATCCGTGAGATCTGACAGATAAAGTGCCTTGAACTGGAACCTTGTATAGTCGTCGTAGTAGAGATACCAGCCTGGTCCTTCCAGATCCTTCATGATCATCGGACCTTCACTCTGATGTCCTGTCACCGGACCGGTTGTAGTCTGCCAGTCATTCCAAGAGGTATCCGAGAACCCGAAGAAGAGCTGGGAATGTTCCTCCATCGGTTCACGCTCATCCTTGGCACAGATAAGCCATTGATGTCCGTCTTTGACGATCGTTCCGTCAATGACCGGATGATCCGTCAGGATCAGTTTCTGCGGATATGAGAAAGCATTGAGGTCTGACGATGTATTGAAGAACATACTGCCGTCTTTCACGGAAGACCATAATATGACATATCTGCCGATCGTATGATCCCAGAAGATCTCCGGGGCCCAGGCCTGTTCTTCCGAGAGCTTTGTTTCATCTGCCGAAGCGTTTACCTTCAGAAGGCGTTCATTCTCAAAGGTGATCAGGTCCGGCGAGTCAAATACATAGATGGAATCCGTATCATAACCCTGGGTCGCAGTGACGCCGAATGTACCGTCCTGTTTGCGGAACAGGGCTGGATCTCTTAAACGCTTCGTACCGGTCTCAGCGGAAAGGACTGCCTGATCTTCATGCAGCTTGAACCAGTATTTGCAGTCAAACGTATATGCCAGCTTCATGCACTCCGCTTCATCGCCTTTTTCACTGAAATAACTGATGATGTATCCGCTCCACGGATCCAGCAGAAGCCGTTCCAGTTCCTGTGTGCCGGTACCGTCATCGGCAGACAGGGTGATCTGCTCATATTCATCTGATGAACCGGTTTTATGAATGATCCCGTCTATGATCTCAGCATTTCCCGAAACGACCTTCCATGTATATCCTTCCGGCAGTTCATCACCGTCATTCAGAAAGTAATCCAGTTCAGCATTGATATCCGAATATTCAGCTGGATCCGGCAGGACAGATTCTTCGGAGGGCTCGATGCCATGGGTATTGACCGGCCCGGAAGAACACCCCGTCATCAGCAGGAATGATAATGCAAGACATGTTTTTCTCATGACTGCATTTTACAAAAAAGAGAAAGTACCATCAAGAGCCATACAAAAAAGGACCCATAGACAGCCATGATGAGGCTGCATGTGATAATCTGAAATAAAGAACGGGAGTGAAGTACTCCCGTGATCATGAGGTGGAATATGTCAAAACAGACAGAACGGATCATAGCAATGGAACAGCGCCTTGATCAGTGCCAGGATGCGGCTGACAGGATGCTGGATGCCTTGTATGTTTATGAAACAACATTTGCGGATCTTCAGAAACTTGCCTCGTACTATGAAGGAAAGCAGTGGATGAAAGACTTTGAAGATGACGAAAAAGGGAAGCTTCCGCATGACCTGAAACGCGGCGTGCTCTCGGAAGACGCTGTTTATGATCTTCTGACAGACAGCAGAGAGATCTCTGTGAGAATGCTGAAGATCGTTGAAAAAATGATGGGCAGCATTCTCTGATCATCCGGATTCTGGTGCCATAAACTGAAAACAACCGCCTTTGTCTGCGGTTGTTTTGGTATCAGTTATCCGAGCTTCCAGCCGATCTCACGTTCGACACGGTCAAAGTATGCTTTCTGAAGCTTCAGGAACAGCTCGCGGTCTTTCATGCCGACAGGTTTTCCGTCAAGCGTGTCAGCCGCAGCGGTGACTTTGGTCGTGCTGCAGACGATGACTTCATCCGCGTTCCATACTTCATCCATCGAAACATCACGCATTTCGGTAGGAACACCGAGTTCCTCGGCGATCTCAAAGAGATGCTTCCGGGAAATGCTTGGCAGGATGAGTTCGTTCAGTTTCGGACCGATCAGCACACCGTCCTTCAGCAGCAGCAGTGAACTGTGCGCGCATTCCGTGAGCTGGTTTCCTCTGTGCAGGACAGCTTCACCGCAGCCTGCTTCCTTGGCGCGCTGTGAGGCGACGACATTGGGGATCAGGTTCAGCGTCTTGATGTTGCAGTGAAAGAATCTCGTATCTTCCCAGGTGATCAGTTTCATCGGGATGCTGTAATCCATTGCTTTGGCTTCCGTGATGGTGATCAGCAGGGTGGGTTTATTGGACGGATCCGGATAAACATGGTTGCGCTTGCTGTTGGAACGGGAAGACTGCCAGTAGATGACGACTGCTCCGTCTGTTTCGGCTGCGTCAACGCATTTCTGGATCTCTGCAGTCAGTTCTTCTCTTGTTAACGGGAAATCGATCTCCAGCATACGGCAGGAATTGTAGAAGCGGTCGAGATGATCGTTCATGGCAAACAAATGATGGTTATAGGCAAACGTGACATCGTATACGCCGTCACCAAAGTACAGTGCGCGGTCCTGCATGGGTATCTTCACTTCATTCAGCAGTCCCATTTCACCGTTGTAATATCCGATTTCTTTCATAACAGAAATTCTCCTTTGGTCCATTATAATCCAAACGATGATATTTGAAGCAGTTTCATGTATGATTTAAGAGAGGTGGTATTATGACAAAAGGTACAATTTTCGATATGGATGGTCTCCTGTTTGACACAGAACAGGTCTTTCAGAAAAACTGGCAGAAAATAGCCGATGAAATGGGTGTCGTACTTGATCCCGAATTCCGCAGCACGATCTGCGGAACAAACGGTGCCCTGATGAATTCCATTATTGAACGCTTTTATCATGTAGAAGACGGCCAGCCGATCCAGGAAGCTGTATACAGAATGGTTCATGAGGACCTGGAAAAAGAGGTTCCTGAAAAACCCGGCCTGAGAGAGATCCTGAAATTCTTCAAGGAAAACGGATACCGGATCGCTGTCGCGTCATCTAGTACAAAGGAACAGATACGGCATAATCTGGAGAGTGCAGGTGTTGCAGAATACTTTGATGCGCTGGTTTCCGGCAAGGAAGTCGAGCACGGCAAGCCCGCTCCCGATGTATTCTTGAAAGCGGCAGCCGATATCGGATGTGCCCCGGAAGACTGCTATGTCTTTGAAGATGCGTTCAACGGCGTCAAAGCAGGGTATGCGGCAGGTTCCAAGGTCATCATGATCCCGGATATGCTGCAGCCGACAGATGAGATCAGGGCATTGACGACGCATGTATGCTCCAGTCTGCTGGAAGCAGTCGAAGTGCTTTCGAAAGAGATCTGACAGTATGGGAAACCATGCTGTTTTTTTCTGCAGGGATGTGCACACAGAATGCACAGCAAACGCAGAAGAAATCGCATGATATTGCCTGTAGTACGGCAGGGCAGTTTTCATATTGGCAATGACTGCTGCCTTGTTTTTCTGTGCCTGTTCTGATCTGCACAGGACAGGTATATGGAAGCAGGGACTTATTTCCTGACGGAGCGGATGATCCCGCAAAGTGGTATGATAGGGACATGCTGAAGGATGCGGACATCAGGGAACCATTATTCGTTTTTCTTGAAAAGGAATACGGGATCATAAGGATCATTGAAGAAACAAGAGCTTCGGAATCCATTGCCGACGTGATCATGGTAACGCCGTATGAGCTGTACGGGATCGAGATCAAAAGCGATGCGGACAGCTATGCTAGACTGTCTTCTCAGGTGAAAAACTATGATGAATGCTTTGACCGCAATATTGCCGTGGTCGGGACCAGGCACGCGGAAGGCGTGAAGAAGCACATCCCGGAATACTGGGGCATCATGACTGCGGAGGAAACAGAAGACGGCATTGATTTTTATATTGTGCGCCAGCCGCTGCCGAATCCTCATGTGAACTCTCTGAAAAAGATACGGATCCTGTGGAGGGAAGAGCTGAACGCGATCCTGAAACAGCATGAACTGCCGGCTTATGCGCAGAAGTCCAAGGAATTTGTGCGGCTGAAGCTGATCGAAAAGATCGAAGAGCAGACGCTGAATGCGGATATCTGTGACGCATTGTTCGAACGGGATTATGCGGGTATTGCCGAGAGGATCGATGCATACAGACAGGAACACAGCAGACGCAGGAAAAAAAAGAGAAAACGCCGTAAATCCATTGCGTAAGCGGTTACATAATACTATAATGGAAACCAGAAAGAGAAAACTGGTTTCCAAGGCAAATTATGGATGAATTAAGAACAGATGTTTTAAATGAAGCACTCAGTCTGTTCAAAGAGAAGGGACTGAAGTTTACCATGCAGGATATTGCCGGCAGGCTTCATATCGCCAAAAAGACGATGTATAAGCTTTTTGCTTCAAAAGAAGAACTGCTGCTTGCTCTGCTGGATGATGGCTATGAGAAGATCCATGCAGAAAAAAGGAAGATCATTGAAAGTGATCTGCCTTTGCTGGAGAAGATCGAAAAGGTCATCATTGCCATGCCAGAGCAGTATCAGGTGCTTGATTTCAGGCAGCTTGACGGTCTGCATGAAAAGTATCCGGCTGTCGCAAAGTCGCTCAGCGATCACCTGAAGAATGACTGGGATCCGACGATCGCTCTGCTGAAGGAAGGTATCAGCGCAGGTGTGATCAGGGATATCAATATCGATGTCCTGCGCCTGATGATCACTTCTGCAATTCAAGGCTTCGTGACATCGGACGATCTGGAGGTACACAACATCACTTACACGGATGCTTTGGAAAGCATGATGGATATCCTGATGAGAGGGATCAGAGGTGAGGGGAAATGATGATTCGATTGAACAACGGCTGGGAATTCACTTCCGTCTGGTCGGACGAATTCCTGCACGGGGGAGCTGCAGAAACAACTGTACGCATACCTCACACGGTCAGGGAACTGCCGCTGCATTACGTTGATCCGGAAGACTATCAGATGGTCTGCGGATACAGGAAGAACGTCTATGTAGACAAAGAGATGGAAGGCAAACGTCTCTTCCTGCAGTTTGACGCTGCAGCGCATATTGCGGAAGTGTTCGTCAACGGCACTAGATTATGTGAACACCGCAGCGGCTATACGGCTTTCCGTACAGAATTTACAGAAGCTGCAGTGTACGGCGCGGAGAACACCGTTGTTGTAAAGCTTGATACGACAGAGAACGGTGCTGTACCGCCGTTCGGATTTGCCATCGACTATCTGACATACGGAGGCATTTACAGGGATGTATGGCTGGATGTCAGAAACAGACTGATGATCGAAGATGTATACGCGGCAGCAGATACGCTCCGTTCTGCTGATGTCCAGGTCAAACTGAACGGTGAAGTGCATGATGAAACACTGACGATCAGCTTTATCGACAAAAAAGGAAATACGGCTTTTGAGGAAACATATCCCGCTGAAAGCAGGAAATTCCAGCTCGATGTCCCGCATCCCGAAGTATGGTCACCTGAAAAGCCATACCTCTATACATGCAGGGTAAGCCTGAACAGGGACGGGGAGATCATTGATGAATGGTCTCATTCCTTCGGCTTCCGTACGGTATCCCTGACCGAGAACGAGATCCTGATCAATGGAGAACCGGTATTCCTGAGAGGACTGAACAGACATCAGTCCATGCCTTATGTGGGCTATGCCGTACCGGAATCACTGCAGAGAGAAGACGCAAGGATCCTGCAGGAGGAACTGGGCGTGAACGCTGTCAGGACATCCCACTATCCGCAGTCGCATTATTTCATCGATGAATGCGACAAGAGAGGTCTGCTGGTGTTTACGGAGATCCCCGGCTGGCAGCATGTAGGCGATACGGAGTGGCAGATGCAGGCGATCAGAAATACAGAGGAAATGGTGAAGGAATACAGGAACCATCCTTCCATCATCCTCTGGGGCGTACGTATCAATGAGTCACAGGATTATGACAACCTGTATTTCCGCACAAACGGAATCGCGCATTCACTGGACCCGTACCGTCCGACTTCCGGCGTCAGATATCTCGAGAAGAGTTCACTGCTGGAAGATGTGTATGCGTTCAATGATTTCTCGCATGATGGAACGACACCCGGCGCAAAACCGAAGAAGGCGGTCACGCCTGATGTGAAGAAGCCGATGCTGATCAGTGAGGCCAACGGACATATGTTCCCGACAAAGTCATTCGATCCCTGGATGAAGCGCCAGGAACACGCGCTGAGACATGCCAGGGTGCTGGATGCCGCAATGGCGGACGGCCAGCATGCAGGCTGTTTCCAGTGGTGCATGTTTGACTATCCGACCCATCAGGACTTCGGAAGCGGTGACAGGATCTGTTACCACGGTGTCATGGATTCCTTCCGCAACCCGAAAACAGCCGCTGCACTCTATGCTTCACAGAGTGACGACAGACCTGTGATCACGGTCGGTTCACCGATGGATATCGGTGATTATCCTGGCGGCAATCTTGGTGATGTCTATGTATTCACCAATGCGGACAAGGTCGTCCTGTACAAGAATGATGATTATGTGGCTGAATTCACTCCGAAACAGTGGAAAGCGCTGCCGCACGGTCCGGTACTGATCGATGACACGATCGGGGACCTACTGGAGTCCAAGGAAGGATATGACGAGAAAAAAGCGGCGATCATCAGTGAATGCCTGAACGCTGCGGGAAAATACGGCATGAGCAATCTGCCGGTCAAATATCAGGCAAAGCTTGCCTGGTGCATGATGCATTACGGATTGAAGTTCTCGGACGGCGTTGATCTGTACGGAAAGTATGTCGGCAACTGGGGCGGAAAATCCGTGAAATGGAGATTCGACGCTGTCAAGGACGGGCAGGTCATTGCGTCCGTCACAAAGTCACCGTCCTGCAGACTGCATCTGAAGGCGGTGCCTTCACATACACTTCTGAAGGAGAATGATACATACGACATGGCAGCCATCCGCATCAGGATCGAGGATGAGTACGGCAATACAGCATCCTATGCGCAGATCCCCGTCAGTATCGAGGTACAGGGACCTGTTGAACTGGTCGGACCTTCAGCCGTAACAGCAGAGGGCGGCATGACCGGAACGTATATCCGCACGAAGGGACAGTACGGTACGGCATCCGTAACATTCAGAACAGAACAGACAGAACCGGTTACAGTTTCATTTGAGATCAGGGAGGATATATGAAATTCACTGGGAAACAGACAGCAGCTTATGGCATAGGCGCTGTCGGCAAAGACATGGTCTATGCTTTATCCGCATCTTATGTCATGTATTACTATCAGGATGTACTCGGACTTTCCGCAACATTCGTCGGCGCGATCCTGATGATCGCCAGAGTATTCGACGCAGCCAACGATCCCTTCATGGGCGTGATCGTAGCCAAAACAGAAACAAAGTACGGTAAATTCCGTCCGTGGCTGTTCGTGGGAACAGTTATGAACGCGCTCGTGCTGTTCGCGCTGTTCTCCGTACCAAAGGGCATGACCGGACAGGGACTGATGGTCTGGTTCGCCGTCGCGTATATCCTTTGGGGCGTAACATATACCATGATGGATATTCCTTACTGGTCAATGATCCCCGCTGTTACGGACAATGCGGCGGACCGTGAGCATCTGTCCGTCGTCGGCAGAACATGCGCAGGCGTCGGCAACGCGCTGATCACGGTATTCACAGTCAAGGCTGTTGCAATGCTCGGCAGCGGCATCGAACGTACAGGCTTCCGAATGGTAGCACTGATCGTAGCGATCATATTCGTACTGGCAGAAGCACTCCTGTGCTATGTCATCACTGAGCCTCCGACGGAAAAGATGAAGACAACATCCGTCAAGGAAATGTTCCAGTCACTGTTCGCAAACGACCAGGCGATGGTAACTGTCCTGACGATCATCCTGATCAACTCCGCGCTTTATATCACATCGAATCTGATCATCTATTTCTTCAAATATGATGTCGGCGGTATTTCCTGGCAGGACAACTATACGCTGTTCAACATGATCGGCGGCGCTTCCCAGATCCTGGGCATGATGGTCCTGTACCCGGTACTGAGAAAATTCCTTGCGAATGAAAAGATCTTCCAGATCTGCCTGTTCATGTCAATGACAGGCTATGCGCTGATCCTGCTGTCCTGCATTACGGGACTTGCCCACAACATCATCGCGCTGTCAGTATGCGGTCTGTTCGTGTTTATCGCCAATGGTATGCTGACGGTGCTGACGACAGTCTTCCTGTCATGCTCGGTTGACTATGGCGAACTGCTGAGCGGACGCCGTGAAGAATCCGTGATCTTCTCCATGCAGACATTCGTGGTCAAGCTTGCCAGCGGCCTGGCAGTATTCATTACCGGTCTCGGCCTTGACCTGATTGGTCTGTCCGGAAACAATTCAACGGACGGCACAGTTGTACAGCAGACACAGGGAACGATCTTCGGACTGCGTATGCTGATGACGATCCTGCCTGTCCTCGGTCTGGCATGTGCTCTGATGGTATTCCGCAAGAATTTCAAACTGACGGATGAAAGGGCACTCGAGATCTCTGAAGAACTCAAAGCAAGAAGACAAGGCGAAGATGAGGTTATTGAATGACATTAACTTGGCATGTAAACGGAATCAGCAGCAGCGGTGACCGTTTTACGAAAGACGGCATGATAGAAACACTTCAGGGTGCTGTACATGCTGTTGTTGAAACAGACAATATTTCGATGACGGATGTCAGGGCGGAAATGCCGCTGACATGCGATGAAGATGAACGCATCTTCATGAACGGCTATCAGACATGGACGTACTCACCTGAATACAGCAGGCACAGCAGTATCAGGGGAATCAATGGTCTTCCGGAGAGGATCGTACGTCAGTTCTCACTCGACAGGTACGGCGATTATCATTTCGTTCCGTATCTGAACAGGAGCGGTATCCTGCACGGATTCTCCTATATGACGATCAGGAAGGGTGATCACTTCAGGCTGATCGCTTCCCTGGATGAGGAACCGGGCTATACGATCTTTACGTATGACGCTAAACTGAATTTCCTTTATATCAAGCGTGACTGTATGGATGTAAAGGTGAGCGGAGAATTCCACGCATTCGATCTGTTCTTTGCGGAAGGTACGGAAGATGAAGTATACGACGCATGGTTCAGCGCAATGAATATGCGCCCGCGAACAAATAAGAAGCTCTGCGGTTATTCCAGCTGGTACAACCGTTATCAGAACATTGATGAACAGGCGATCATGCAGGATCTGGCTGGCTGCAGGATGATCCTGAGAGAAGGTGACCTGTTCCAGATCGATGACGGCTGGGAACCGTTCGTCGGTGACTGGCTGGAATGCGACAGCATGAAGTTCCCTTCGGGCATGAAACAGGCAGTGGACAAGATCCATGAATGCGGCATGAAAGCCGGATTGTGGCTGGCTCCGTTTGTTGCGGAAGAAAAATCTTTCCTGTACCGTGAACATCCGGACTGGCTGCTGAAGATCAACGGGAAACCGTGGAAGCTTGGCTGCAACTGGTCGGGATTCTATGCGCTGGATATCGACAATTCGGAAGTGCTGGACTACCTGAAGCGCACATTTGACCGTGTATTCGACGAATGGGGATTTGACCTTGTCAAACTGGACTTCCTGTACGGGGCAGCACCGTTCGGAACGACAGAAGAATCCAGGGCAGGACGTATGATCCGTGCCTGGAAAATGCTGAGAGAATGGTGCGGCGAGCACCTGATCCTCGGATGCGGAACACCTGTTATGCCTGCGTTTGGCTACGCGGATTACTGCCGCATCAGCTGTGATGTTTCTCTGGACTGGAATGATAAGCCGTATATGCGGATCATCCACAGGGAACGTGTTTCCACCAAGCAGGCGATCGTCAATACGGTCAACAGGTTTGGTCTCAATGGGAGGGCACACCTGAATGATCCGGACGTATTCTTCCTGCGGACAGAAAACTGCAAGCTCACGAAACAGCAGAAGCATACGCTTGCCATGACAAGCGCGCTGCTCTCAGGCATCTGGCTGACCAGCGATGATCCTTCCTCCTATACGGAAGAGATGAAAAAGTCATATGAGATCTACCGCAGCATTGCCGAGAACGCGGAACATATCCGCATCCATCACGGTGATGAACCGGTCATCCTGTATGAGCTGGAAGGCAAACCTTCTTCATTCCGGATCGGATAAAAACACATATCAAACAGTATCAGGAGGCTCATTATGAGTCTCCTTTTTAGCGGAGTATCAGGAAAATATTATTTTTGGCATGCATGAATCATAAACGTGAACACTTGCACAAAGATTATGGTATACTTCGTTTGTTCGGAGGTTTCGCGATGGCAAAGAGTGCGGTTGAAAAGTCATGCGGTGCGGTAGTTGTCAAACGTAAAGGAAGCAAGATGTTCGTCCTGATCGTTCGGCAGATGGAAGGTCACTGGGGGTTTCCGAAAGGCCATATGAAGGACTATGAATCGGAACAGGATACAGCAGCCCGTGAGGTCCTGGAAGAAACAGGTGTTGAATTTGAATTCTACAGTAATTTCCGTGAGGAAACACACTACAAGCTTAAATCCGGAAACATGAAGAATGTCGTTTACTTCATGGGAAGACGCACCGGCGGAAAAGAAGAACCGCAGGAAAACGAGATCTCTGAAGTGAGATGGGTACCTTTGACCGACGCCATCATTCTTCTGACATACGATACGGACGCTGTTGTCCTGCGAAAGGCAATGCGCTATATCAAAGATAACATTGAGGAATATTCAGATATATTATGATCAGCATTCAGTCTGCTTCGACAAAAACAGAACAGAATATCTGCCGCGGAAGGATCAGGGATCTGGAGGCGGATTTTTTCGATATTCCTGTCGATAACGCTGTTATGTACAGGATAGCGGACAACCGGATGACCTGCGGGGCTGCCGCGGCGTTCTGTCTGAACGATGTTGTATTCATGAAGGTCCATTTCCTGGAGAATGCCAGGGCAAAGGATGAGATGTTCCGCATGGTCCTGCATCAGGTCATCAGTTTCTATCATCCTTCCCGGATCCTGATGGATCATTTCTGCGGGATCCATGAAGACGTCCTGAGACGCTCAATGTTCTATCCCCTTGGAAGTGTCTACTGCAGGGATATTGAACCCTGGAGATACAGGATCGAAGACCAGGTATTCGACAGACAGGGAAATATCATCAACCAGGGAAAACTGAAGGATCTTCCGTTCGGGTGGTTCAATACGAAGGACAAAGGCTGCGGATGGATCGCCGCCTACAACCTGCTCAGGATGAACGGCAGGGAACACACCATGGAAAACTGTGCCGCTGCGCTGGAGCACTACGGTCTTAGGACGAAGCTGTTCGGGCAGGAGGTATTCAGCCTGTATACCTGGCTGAAACGCGAAGGCCTGCCGGTCAGGATCTTTGTCGGCCTGAAGCAGCAGTGCTGCGAAAAGATGCTCGAAAGCTCATCCGGCATTCTGCTGTATACGCACAAGCGGGGCGGACATTACACCGCATACCGGAAAGTATCCAGGGATCATCTGCAGTTCTACAACGCTGTGTACGGTCTGCGGGACATGGTCGTCGCACCGGATCAGTTTATGAACAAATATGTCTTCCTTCCTTGGACGACGGTCATTTATATGCCGGATGAGGAAGGATCAGAAGAAAAGTAATGTCAGGTCTCCCCATGCTGTTGGCAGGGGAGATTTTTGTATGACCGGGCGGAATTGATCAATTTTGGAATTTTTTGTTGAAGTGGTACCGCTTACATTGATCAGCATGGTTTTATCCTCGTTTTTTTCAGTTACAATAAATTCATAAAGTCTGCAGTTCGCGGCTTTATATGATGGAGAAACGAAAAATATGAGTATTTTTGATGTTCTGACATTGTTCGGAGGTCTGGCTCTGTTTCTATATGGTATGAGGCTCATGGGAGACGGCCTTAAGGAAGGTTCGTCCGGCACACTGAAGCGCATGATGGAGTCTGTAACCAACAGTACGCTCAAGGCAGTCCTCCTCGGAACACTGGTGACAGCAGTCATCCAGTCATCTACCGCGACGATCGTCATTACCGCCGGTCTGGTTGCGGCAGGTATCATTACATTCAAGCAGTCGCTTGGCATCATCATCGGTGCCAACATCGGTACAACGGTTACCGGACAGATCATCCGTCTGCTTGACCTGAACAGTTCGGCAGGTTTCCTGGAACTGTTCAAACCGTCATCCCTGGCACCGATCGCGCTGATCATCGGTATCGTCCTGCTGATGACGAATAAAGTGAAGAATTCCCGGACGATCGGCCATATAGCCATCGGTTTCGGTATCCTGTTTACAGGTCTTTTGAATATGACATCCGCTGTCGATGTACTTTCCGAGAACGGTGTCTTTGATTCACTGTTTACCGGATTGAGCGACAACCCGTTCCTGGGCTATGCGGCAGGCGCGACAGTCGCGTTCATCCTGCAGAGCTCTTCGGCAACGATCGGTATCCTGCAGGCACTGTCTGCTTCAGGCGGTCTTGTGTTCAAAGCAATCTATTCCGTGATCGTGGGCGTCTATCTCGGCGACTGTGTCACAACAGCGATCGTCGTCTGGATCGGTGCGAAGACCGAAGCAAGGCGGGTAGCCATCTACAACATCCTGTACAATGCCTGCAAAACAGTATTGGTGTTGGGCGGTGTCTTTATAGCAAAGAGAACCGGATTGCTTGAATGGATCTGGAACCAGGCTGTCAATTCAGGTATCATCGCCAATACGAACTCTATATTCAATATCGCATGTGCGGTCATAACGATTCCGATCGTCGGACTGCTTGAGGATCTGACACGAAAGATCGTCAAGGATGATCCGGCTGAAGCCAACAGGTACCATGACAAGATCGAGGCGCTCAATCCTGCATTCTTCGATACACCTGCGATCGCCCTGAAGAGCTGCTATGACGCTCTGATGGCAATGTTTGCGGCATCACGCACAAACATTGAACAGGCATGCAGGCTGCTGCGGAAATTTGAGGAAAAAACTGCTGAAGAGATCAATGCCGAAGAAGAGAATATCGATATGCTGGCAGACCTCGTCACCAATTATCTGGCGGAGATGGCTGCTACCCATACGGCAGAGAACCGTCCCGAGATCATGAACGAGTATTATAAACTCGTCGTTGAATTTGAGAGACTGGGCGATTATGCAACGAATATCTGTGAGACTGCCGAAGCGCTGGATAAAAAAGGCGTCAGACTTTCAGAGATGGCGATCGGAGAACTGGATGTTCTCGAATCACTTCTGAAACAGATAATGGATGAAGCAGAGAAAGCATTCGCAAGCAGAGATGTTGAAGCCGCAAAGCGGATCGAACCGCTCGAAGAAGTTGTTGATGATATGGTTGAGATCATCCGTCAGCAGCATCTCCACAGACTTGAGGTAGGTCTGTGCACCGTTACCGCAGGCACATGCTTCGTGGACGTGATCCATGATATGGAACGTATCTCCGATACATGTTCCAACGTCGGTCTGGCGATCATTGCCCGTGTACAGCCTGAACTGTATGAGAAGGTACATGAGTACATCTATAACCTGCATTCAGGAAATGATGAAAGCTTCAATGCACAGTACAAAGCAGCGCGTGAAAAGTACATCAATCAGCTCAACAGTGTTGTCATGACAACAACAGGCTCCAAAGAGGAAGAAACCGGCTCTCACTGATGTGAGAGCTTTTTTATCGTAAAAACGGTTTTTTTGCATATTTTCCGAGTCATGTTAAAATGTTCGTATGAAATCGACATTCAGACATTTTTTTGTGCTGTTAATAAGCATTGTTGTCCTTTGCATGTACCTGATCCCGGTCAGTGCGGAGGAAGAAACGGTTTATTATCTGTATGACGCAAAGAGCGGTGAGATCATCGAAGGCTTTGATACATTCGCCAGGGCAAGACTTTCATGGACGCTGAAGAAAGATGATTACGCAAACCTTTCGATCCGTGCCGGCAAAAAGATCCTGATGTCTGAACAGGCGATCGTTCTGATCGATCAGACAGGATGCGAAGCAGTTCCATTCATCAACTCCGTTGACCGTACCGAGAATTCAGTGAACGGATGCTACGGGATCGACGGGGCATATCTTGACACGGATGCCAGCGGCACTACCGTTGAGTTCATGATCTCCGCAGTCAGGGGATGGGCGAAGACAGAAGACATCCGGATCGTTCCCGTGGAAGAGATCAGCACACGTCTGACTGTATATACGGTTGTAAACGGAAATCTGTATCATGAGATCAAGACGCAGGTTGAGAATGATGATTATACAAGCATCATATATCTCGGACCGGCTCCGTCCTTCCTGAAGAATGATAGCCGTTATTTCAGCTATGACGGTCATTACTTTTACAATGACAGCAGTCTTTCCGACATGCTGGAAGACTACCGGAAAGACCAGCGTACCAACAGCGTCAATCCGAATGATCCGTACTATGACTATTATCAGTTTGTTTCCCACCGCACCATCAGCCATGCCTCAGCTATACAGGCTGAAGAATGGCTCACGGAGCAAGTCGGCATCAGAGGAGCAATGACCAGCTACCGGAGCGATGAAGGAAACGGTGTGGATGATACGCTTTCCAGGAGTCAGCTGTCCGGTACGATCAATGCATTCTGGCAGTATCAGTACCAGTATGGTGCCAACGCGCTCATGATGCTTGCAGAAGCTGCAGAAGAATCTGCCTACGGCAGAAGCCTGAGCTCCTACAACAGAAACAATCTGTTTTCCCACGCGGCATATGACAATACGGAAGAAGCCGAGGCATCCAGGTACAGTTCAGTCATCCGGTCGATCTATTCCCATGCGAAGTATTACCTGTCCGGATCTTATTTCAGTCCCCTGAAAACACAGTATCACGGTGCTTTCTACGGTAACAAATCATCCGGTATGAATGTCGATTATTCTGCAGACCCGTACTGGGGAGAAATGTACGCGTCCATGTACAGACAGATCGATGAACAGTTCGGTTCGGCTGATCTGGGAACGGAAACGATCGCTGTCAAGACATCTGACACTGCGATATGGATCTATCAGGAACCTGATCCCGGTAAACAGCTTTATCGTTCAAAATCAAATCCTGACGCTGCATTTACCGTGACGGATATCATTGAGAATGACTATGGTACATGGTACATGATCCTGAGCGACGCGACACTTGATGAGAACGGGCGTGTCGATCTCAGCTATGCATACGATTATGCGGAAGATATCGGTTATATCAGGGCTGAGGATATCGGACTGCTGCTGAAGGGAAGCGGCGGTATATCCGGAGACACGAAGACGGTTGTTTACAACGCTGACAGCGGGTTCTTCGCAGACGGCTCCAGAAAAGTGACTTATGTGATCCCGGAAGTATGCGCTGAAACTGCGTCAACACCGGAAAAGCCCAATGCACTGTTTGATCATTGGGAAGATATCGGCAACCATACATATAAAGCGGTATATAAAGATGTAAAATCGATCAGAATAGCCAATGCGCCGAAGAAGAACTATGAGATCAATGAACGCATGGATCTTCAGGGCGGCATGCTTGAAGTATCGTTCATAGACGGTATGTCGCAGACAATACAGCTCACGACATCCATGATCGAAAAGTTTGATACATCTGCTGAGGGCAATTATGCTGTCAGAGTATCCTATGCCGGATGCAGTACGTCTTATGAGATCAGCGTATCCGGTGTCGATCAATCAGTGACCGATCAGATCTACAACGATATCATCAAGCTGACAGCCAGATATGAGCTTGTCAAAGAACTGAACGACATCCAGACAGAACATATCATCAGTCTGAAGAAACAGATTGAAGAGACATCTGTTCCCCGTCTGACACATAGCCAGCTGCGCGGCTTTGACGGGATCGTACGCAGGGCAGTCAATGACCGCATCCGCTATATCATTGATGAAAATGACCTGAACCTGTCGGTCAGCGGCCTGACACTTGCCATGCCGTTTGATGATTCCCTGGAAAAGCGGGAATACTTTGAGGATACGTACCGTATCCAGGCTTCAAGGGTACAGGATATTTCTGAATTGCAGACGTATGCCAATCTGCTGAATATGGAACTGAAGGAAGGATTCACATTCCGCATCCTGAAGAATTATCACGAAACAGCAACGGACTTCCCGATGCTGATGACGGTGGATAAACCCTCCGGCAGCGATCCGTATGATGTATTTACTGTGCTCTGCTATGACACAAGATTCCACGAAATCAGAAAGTGCTATACCAGACAGAGCGACAACCAGATCACATTCATGACAAAGGGTGACGGTATTTATGCCGTTCTGAGCAGGCCGACGAGTAATATTTACGGCGGTGATGATCCTGTTGAAGTACTGACTGCCGAAAACAGCTCGTATGATACGGAATGGCTTCGCATCCGGCTCGTCATCGCATTTACAGCATTCATCATCCTGTTCATCATCCTGATGGTCTGGCTGAGAAAACGCAGCAGGAAACAGCTGATCGTCCAGCAGGAAACAAGGATCGAGCGTGAAAAGGATGCGCCGCTGCCTCCGGTAGATACGACGCAGGCGATGAGGTTGTTTGAAACTGAGGTGCTGAACCTGGCAGAGCTGATGGAAGAGGAAGAAGATGATCAATAAAAAAGTGCCGCTGGATCAGATCCGGTGGGAAACCTGCGCTGTTGATGAGGCACTTGCGGAAAGCATCCGTAAGAGGGGCGTAGCGATCGCTGTGAAGGTCAATGAAACAGAAGACGGGTATGTGTGCGTTGACGGCAGAAAACGCCTCAGCGCGTGCAGAATGCTCGCTCAGGAGGACCAGCGGTTCAGGGCTGTGCCTGTTATGATCCTGAATAACTTTACCAAGGCGGGAAGCGCTTATTGGGGAAATACGCAGAACAGACATTGAGGATGATATGGAACGTATACAGAAACTGATCGCGGCTGCAGGAATTGCCAGCAGGCGCAAGGCTGAGGAAATGATCGCCGAGGGCAGGGTAACGCTGAACGGAAAAGTCGTTACGGAACCCGGTACAAAGGCAGATGTGAATGACGTGATCACTGTCGACGGCAAGCCTTTAAGACGTGAAGAAAAAGTATATTATGTGATGAACAAGCCGAAGGGTGTGATCTGTTCTGTCATCGATGACAAGGGACGCGATACAGTCGTTTCCATCATGCCTGATGTTGAGGCTAGGATATTCCCGGTCGGCCGTCTTGACTATGACACAACAGGAGTCCTGATCCTGACCAATGACGGCGAGTTTGCCAACAAGATGATGCATCCCAGATACAAGCTGCCGAAAACATATCTCGTATCCTGTACCGGTGAATTTACCGAGGAACAGGCTGATCAGCTGCGTAAGGGGATCATACTGGAGGACGGGAAAACACTTCCTGCCAAGGTGCATATCCTTTCCAGCAGCACGAAAAAGAAGACCCAGATGAGGATCACGATCAGAGAGGGCAGAAACAGGCAGATCAGACGCATGATCGAACACTTCGGAAGTGAGGTCACTCGTCTGGAACGCATCCGCTACGGTACTGTAGACTGCGCGAAACTGAGGCAGGGGGAATACCGCAAGCTCAGGATGTATGAAGTAAAAAGGCTTCTGCATTACGCAGAAACCGGTGAAGATCAGGAGACTTCCAGACCCTGAAGACGCAGTGCTTCCGGATCGGGGTCGATATAGATCGTTTTATAGGAACCAAGCTGTACCATTCCCGGTTTTGCGCCGGGAATTTTTTTCAGAGAAGAAACTTTGCACCAGTTGATAGGTACGCTGGAAGAGTTTCTGCCTGCTGAGAAGCATGCGGCAATATTCGCGGCAGTACGCAGTGTTTCTTCATCCGGGTCGGATGTATGGATGACTACATGTGCTCCATGATAATCCTTGGCGTGGAGCCATGTCTCGTTCCTGCGCGCGATCTTAAACGTCAGCGCTTCATTCTGCAGGTTGTTTCTGCCGAATGAGATCCGGACACCGTTCTTCATGGTGAATTCCGTGATGTTGGGCAGGTCGCTGTCCTTTTTCTTTTTCCTGTGTTTCGGAGCTTTTTTCTCACGGATATATCCGCCTTTGACAAGCTCATCCTTGATCTCGGATGCCGTGATGAAGTCTGCCTGTGTCAGCTGTTCCAGAAGGCCTTCGAAATAGAAGATCTCGTTCTCGCAGATCGCGATCTGTTCTTCGAGATATTTCTGTCCTTTCTTCAGCTTGCTGTATTTTGTATAGCAGCGTCTGGCATTCCTGGTGCCGTCAAGCTTGGGATCAAGCGGTATGACCACATCCTGTTCCGTTTCAAAATCCTTGAGCGTGATGGAACTGGTTCCTTTTGTATCCTGGATGCCGTAGGAAAACAGCAGGTCTCCGTAGACACGCCATTTGTCGCAGTCTTTTGCTTCATCATATTCCTTCAGCAGGCGGGGAAGCTTCTGTTTCTGGTGCTTCAGTTCCCGTCGGACGACCTTGAAAACATCGCCTGAGATCTCCCTGATCCTGTCTTTTTCCTCTTTGTGGTAGTACAGGATATCAAATCCTTCAAATACCGGATAGCTGACACACTGGCCGACGGATGTCAGCTCGATGCAGTGGAAGACAGCTTCACCGTTCTGATTGGCGATATACAGCCTGTCTGAGTCTTTGATCTCTTTCATGACGGAGCTGAAGGACTGACCGTGCGCCATACGGTATTCGACTTCTTTGGAAAGGAAGGGTGAGAAACCGGCATACTGTGCTGTCAGTGTTCTGTCCCCGTCCACAGCAAAGTCCCTGAACGGGTCTTTCTTATCCTGGGGAGGTGTCGGAATAAATTCGGCACCGGGATGTACCGTACGCCTGTTGTTTTCAAACGGCGGTATGCGCTTCATTGCGTCAATGATCCTGTTCTGCTGTGATACGAGGATAACATTGGCATATTTGCCCATCAGTTCAACGACCAGGCTTAGGATCTCCCTGTCACCGATCTCGTTGTGCCGGTTGATCGTAAATGTGCACCATCTGTCGAGACCTGCCTGTTCGATCTTTTCAATGATCGAGCCTTCGAGGTATTTCCTCAGCAACATGACAAAACTGCCAGGTTCGCTCGGGGTGGGGTAGGAACGCTGCGACAGCAGGATCCGGTTGTATTGTGAATGGCACGATATCAGCATCTGCTGTTTTCCGGCGGAACAATGCAGCTGGAAAAGGATCTCGGTCGTCGAGATCTGATAGATCTTCTGGATCCTGGCGGGAAGGATACTTCTCAGTCCCGGGATCGCCTTGTATAAAAGAATGCCGTCCAATGCCATAAAATCACCCGCTAGGTATTATAACAGGGTTCCCCGGTTTTTCATAATTCGTTGACATTTTGCATGGAGTGCGTTTAATCTTTACTTAAATATCGGAGGCAAATCATGAAACGTGGATTGTTGATCGTTGTAAGCGGTCCTTCCGGAGTCGGCAAGGGCACAGTATTGAAACAGTTTATGGATGATCCGGACCTGAACCTTTCCTATTCCGTATCCATGACGACAAGGGAAATGCGTGAAGGGGAACAGGAAGGCGTTAATTATTATTACGTAACCAAGGAAGAATTCCTGCAGGCTGTCAAAGACGGGGAGCTCCTGGAATGGACGGAGTTTGTCGGCAACTACTACGGCACACCTCTGAAGGGTGTAGAGAAACTCCGCAATGAAGGAAAGAATGTCCTTCTGGAGATCGAAGTGGACGGATGCAGACAGGTAAGGGAGAAATGTCCCGACGCACTGACGATCTTTATCGTACCGCCGGATATGGCAGAGTTGGAACGCAGGATCAGGGGCAGGAAATCCGAACCTGAAGAGATCGTCCAGCAGAGACTTGCCAAGGCTGCCAAGGAACTGGAACAGGCTGCACAGTACCGTTATACGGTCTGCAACGACGATATCGACCTTGCGGCTGATATCATCCGTGTGATCATCAAGCATCACATGGAGAAGGATTTCTGAGTATTATAGGAACACAGGAAGCGATATGCCGGGCATGGAGCTTCCTTTGATTTTCACGGAAGAATAAATGATTGACTCTGTTCTTCCAATCTGATATTATCATTGTTGCGTCAAATGATAGCAGCTTACAGAGTCCTGCATCAGGCGTCCTTAGCGATTACGTTATCAAAGTAACCTGCTGCAACGGTGAAATGACCAATAAGGACACCCTGCAGTGATGATCTGTACCTGTTGTTGTTTCTCGGCCATTAAAGGAGGAAACAAAAACATGGCACGTTACACAGGACCGGTATGGAAGAAGTCCAGACGTCTGAGCTTCTCAGTACTCGAAACCGGTGAGGAGCTGAAGAAGCGCACTTATGCTCCGGGTCAGCATGGACCTACAAAGCGCGTAAAACTGAGCGGTTACGGAACACAGCTTCGTGAGAAGCAGAGAGTCCGCAACATGTACGGCGTAAGCGAACGTCAGTTCAGAAACCTGTTTGAAAAGGCATCCAAGATGGATGGTATGGCAGGTGTAAACTTCCTCGTTCTGCTTGAATCACGTCTCGACAACCTGGTATACCGTATGGGTTTCGCAAGAACCCGTGCAGGTGCACGTCAGCTTGTCAACCACGGACACATTGAAGTCAACGGAAAGAAAGTGGACATCCCTTCAGCAGAGATCAAGCCGGGTTCCGTCATTGCTGTTCGTGAAAGAGCACGCAACATGAAAGCCATCAACGAAGCTCTTGAAGCCAACATTACAGCTCCTGCATATGTCGATGTCGACAAGGAAAACAAGAAGGGTACATTCGTACGTCTTCCTGAACGCAGCGAACTGAATCAGGAAATCAATGAAGCT
Organism: Solobacterium sp.; assembly: GCA_017432325.1. GTDB lineage: Bacteria > Bacillota_I > Bacilli_A > Erysipelotrichales > Erysipelotrichaceae > Bulleidia. Next base: position 121,925 of record JAFRJJ010000090.1, read on the forward strand.
CTGATCGTTGAATACTACAACAGATAAGAAGTTCAGTTTGATGACCGCCTCGGCGGTCAATGGCGTAAACCCAGAAAAATGGGAATACGCCTTTTTTTATTGCCGGTTTGCGTAAAAATCTGCTAATGTAGTATAGGATAATATTGATGATTAGGCTTTTATAAGCGATTATATAGGTGGTTATGTAGTATAGGA
>JAFRJJ010000012.1 GCA_017432325.1 Solobacterium sp.
ACTTCTACAGGTGTCAGATGATTAATGAATTCCTGGTTGATCAACATATTCTCGACCTCTCTATGTTAAGAATATGTCTTCCGGCATTTATCACTATACCTAAAAAGGGACACCATCAACTATTTCTTTGAAAATAGCGTGTCAGGAATCTTATCCAGAACTTCATTAGCAGAGGCCATGGCTGCTTTCGGATTGCCGGTCATCTTTATTTCAACAGGATATAATATCCCGTTTTCATTGATCACCAGATCAATCTCGTTTTCGCCTGAAGCCTTTCGGTCTTTTCCCCTGTAATAAAATACACTGAATTTATAATTTTCTCCTGCGTTGCTGTAGGATTTCAGAATCTCAGAAATGACAAATGTTTCAAACATATTGCCGGCAACGGCAGAATTTTTTAAAGCATCGGAGATAAGCCATCTGGTCAGATAGCAGGCAAGCCCCGTATCCCTGAAATATATCTTCGGTGTTTTTATGGCGCGGTTCAAAGCACTGGCACTATATGGCTGCAGAATATAGACGATTCCTGTACGCTCCAGAACAGATATCCAGCTTTTTACTGTCGGTTCACTGACACCTGTCTCACTTGCAATGTTAGCGTAATTAAGCATCTCACCCGTTCTTGCTGCAACAGCAGTCATAAATTTGGTGAATATCAGACTGTCTGCTGTGATCAGTTCATTGATATCCCGCTCAAGATATGTTGCAACATATGAGGAATAATAGTCCTGCCAGTCCCGCTCTGTATCATACAATTCAGGATAAGATCCTTTGTGAATGATCTTCCATATATCAGAATATGTTTTCAAATCTTTTTCTCTGTCCTGCAGATACTCTTCCGTCGGAACAAAATGGCGGTTGAAAGCAACGCCAAATATTTCTCGCAGAGATAACCCAGAAAGTTCCAGAATCGAGACTCTGCCGGCAAGAGATTCACTCATACCTTTCATCAGTTCAAGTTTCTGTGAACCGGAAAGAATAAAGTCACCTCTGTCATCAGAGTTATCGACAATCAACTTCAATTCCTCGAGGATACTGCTTTCTTTCTGTACTTCATCAATAAAGAGAGGTCTCGGGTTATTCAGGAAGAAAAGCTTCGGCTCTTCCTTTGCCTGCAGCCGTGTAAGCCTGTCATCAAAATTTGCTCTATGATAATCAGGAAAAACATGCTTGATCAAAGTTGACTTCCCGACCTGTCTGGCGCCTGTAAGCAACAGACATTTACTGGAAGTTACTCTTCTTTTCAATACAGATGTAATCGCTCTTTCGATATACACTATATACACCTCCTTTCGACTAATCTAAAATTCAATTTTATTATAGTCGGACTATCATGCTGATTCAACGAAATAACGCGACTAATCTAAAGCCTAAATTTAGATTAGTCGCAATTTCTGGAAAATAAAACGACGGAATCATGCCGGTGTTCTCTTGATGCGCTTTTTGGCATTTTTTCATATACTCAAATCTGCGTTGGCACCGGCTTCGGAACCGACTTTCAGGACCGACTCTAAAAAATATAACTCGTATATGTCAAAATACAGCAGTAATTGAAAGATTTCAAACGCTAAAGAGGGTATAAAACAGTATAAATCACATAGATGAACACTGTTCCAGACCCCCTCAGCTCCACTATCTAAAAAGTCTTTATTTAAAGTCTTTTTTAGTTTTTGGCAACAAACAAAATGACACTTCAGAATAAGATATGCCTGATGGAACTCCGGAGGGCAGGAAGAATTAAAATCATCACCAACGCAAAGATATCGGAAATTACCGTAAACAGCATCAGATATACAGACACAGCAGGCAATATGGTGACTGTTCCGGCAGCTGCTGTTGTCTCTGCTTTCGGATACAAAGCACATAATCCGTTTCAGGAAACAGTTGAAAAACTGTGCAGTGAAGTATATACGATCGGCAGTAATGTAAAGGCAGGCGCAAAAAAACTTCTGGAAGATCTCAGATACGGCAGACTGTTCACAAAGATCATCTCTGAACTTACACCTGAGGAAAGTGCTGATCAGTAACGCGAAAGTATCCCGATCAGATCATTTCCTGTGATTACAGGGCATTTATCCGGATCATTTTTTTATTGGCTGCCAGCATGCAGGACTGTAAATGTCCTGTTCTTTGTATAATTAAGAGGACAGATGATATGTCGATTTACAGAGAGGAAAACGCAAAAGAGTCTTGGGATGCAGGTATGAAACTTGCAGAACTACGCTGATCCTCAGATCATGGAGTAATAAAATGACAGTAATTATTCGAAAAGTCCGGCAGGGTGATGCAGATACCCTGGCATATATTCAGACAGAAAGCTGGAAGGCAGCATTTTCGGATATTCTTGATGCTGAGACATTGAGGAAATGTACGAATATCGACCGGGCGGCTGCTATGTATCAGAATCTTTTAATTGAGAACAAAGGAAACGGATACATTCTTCTGGCTGATGGGAAACCTCACTGTATTGCATATTGGGATGCGGCACGGGATGCTGAGTTTGCCGGCAAAGCAGAGCTGATCTGCATTCACAGCCTGCCTGATAACTGGCATAAAGGGTATGGCAGTCAGATGATGGACCGGGTCCTGGAAGACATCATGAAAGCCGGATATTCCGAAGTGGTACTGTGGGTGTTCAGGGACAATAAACGTGCCAGAGCATTTTACGAAGCAAAAGGGTTTTCATTTACGAATATTTCAAAACCGGCTTTTGATACGGAAGAAGTACTTTACTCAAAAGAAACAACCCGGATGGGAGAAGAGAGAACATTATGAACATCAATACACTTAACATATTGGCAGATGCTATATCTGAAGTCGGGTCATGGCACTGGTGGGTTATAAAAGATGACATGGTTCAGGTACAGTTCTGCGACATTCTGCTCTATGATGAAACGAAGTCTGAGAAAGAACCTCATACAACAGATGTTTTAGCGGTTCGCTTCTATGGTCATGCATTTGCGGTTTTTCTGGATAATCTGGATGAAGATGACTGGTATGTTCGCCTGTATGATGACGATTCTGATATTTATCCTGTTGATACATATGATCTGGTATTTGATGATATAAAAACAGCCGGACTGCTGCTGGATGATTATAAGAACACAATACCGATCAAAGACTTTGACGGCCCGGAAACTCTCTCTGCCGCGAAGCATCTCCTCTGTGCCAGATGCGACAATGTCGGGTTTATCGTTGGAGGAGATGAGATCAAGGCTGTCGGGAAAAACGGGAAATATACAGAAGAAGAAATCGAAGCAGCCTCCGGGAAATGGTGGGACTATTGGAAAGATTATTGGAAATTACGGGGAACAAAAGACGCATATGAAAAAGATTATGCGTGTGAAATAACGATTCCTATCAGAAATAACTAACTGATGGAAACAGAAATAATATTGTCATTCAGAACATATCTGCTGGAAGAGCACGGTCATATGAACTTCCTGGCAGGTGTTACAGCACTATGCGTTTCGCTGACTCATTATCATCTGAAGAATATGTAAAGAAGTTGTAAGAAACGAAATCGGGATCTGTGGAGAGGTTATGAGCAATATCATAAGGCTGAACAAAGCAGCACCAAATGACGAATGGATAGTCATGTCTAATCAAGGAACGGATTGCTTTCTTGATCTTTTGATCGCTGCGGCAGACAATTTTGAAAAGACCGAACAGCAGAAGGAACTTATCTCTTTTCTGAAAGATCAGAAAGACATCAACACCGCAGCTCCGGGAACAGCCGGTTTTGACCTGGATGAATTGCCCTGGAGTAAAGATACACTTTCTGAAGATGTTTCATTTATGCTGGAAATCATACGGAAGGCAGGGACAGTGGAAGCTGCTGAAAAACTTGACTATCGTCCGAACCTCAAAATCGTTACTCCATGGCTGGATCGATTTTCACTGATGATCTGGAAACTGGATAAGGATTATCTCTATGGAACAGAAGAAAAGGATCTCGTTAAGCACGGAATTGAAGCGATTCGGACGATTTTGTGCGGAAATAACTGCAATGCAAAACGCCGGCTTCTCTTTTATCTTGATAAGTACCTCGATCCGTATTATCAGAATGACTTGTCTGAACTGTATAAACCCCTAAAGGAATTGCTTCAGGAGGTGGTGATATCCGACAATGAAGCTGATGTTATTGAGGAAGCGCGTTACCTCCTGGAAGCATATATGGAGATGGAATAAACAGATATATTCCGGTTTGCAGAGAATAGAAGAAACTTTTGGGGGAACACATAATGAAAAAGACCTTTATTGAGATGAAACTCTTTCAGGTAAAGCCCGACAGACTTGAGCAATTTGAAGCAATGATTAAGGAAATGTCCGCAGATCAGCTTAAATGCGAAGGCTGCATATCGCTAAAGTATTTCAAGCGGTTTTATACCATAGACGGAATCGAACCCGGTGAACCGCCAAGAGAGTTAACCAGGATCGTAAAGTGCGTAAAGTACTACTCATACTGGGAATTTGACACAAAAGAAAACTATGGCAGGGCTATAAAATTCTTTTTTGAAAACTACAATAAGGATCTGCAAAAACTGCTGACAGCACCTTTTGATATTAATTTAGGATATTCTGTTTGAGAGATCTGCAGATCCGGTCTGCGGAGGTGTTATCCGGAATATGAGAATCACGATCGGCAGGACAACGATAATACAGAGGTAATTGATGATTTAAGGAGAGTTTATGTATTTGAATTATGATGGCCTGAAACAAAGAGAAGACTGGGAAAAGGCCGGCATCCGGCTGCCTTCCTACGACCCCGGACAGATGACTGAAAGAACAAAAAAGGAACCGGTCTGGATCCATTTCGGCATCGGCAACATCTTCCGTGTTTTTGTGGGCTCTATCGCTGATGAGCTTGCGGAAAAAGGACTGATCGACAAAGGCATCATCTGTGCCGAAACATTCGACGACGAGATCGTGGACGCGATCTACAGACCCTTCGACAATCTGTCACTGAATGTGATCCTGCACGGGAACGGAGACGTTGACCGTAAGGTGATCGGTGTCTTCTCGGAAGCCATCAAAGCAAAGTGCGCTGATAAAGAACAGTGGGAAAGACTCAAAGAAGTATTCTGCAGTCCGTCACTGCAGATGGTCACGATGACGATCACCGAAAAAGGCTATGCACTCAAAGATGAAAATGGGAACTGGTATGGTTTTGCGCGGAAAGATCTGGAAGAAGGACCCGAAACTGTCAGCAGCGCGCCGGCTGTTTACGCGGCAATGCTGAAAGAACGTTTTGAAGCAGGGGCCTTCCCGCTTGCCCTTGTATCCATGGATAACTGTTCACACAATGGTGAGACACTGCGCAATGCCGTGCTCAGTGTTGTGCAGGAATGGCATCGTGACGGCAAGGTCAGCGATGCATTCCTGGCATATATCAGTGATGAAAACATCGTTGCTTTCCCCTGGACAATGATCGATAAGATCACGCCGAGACCGTCTGAAGCGATCGCGGCAGACCTGGAAGCGCGGGGTGTTGAGAGAATGCGCCCGGTGATCACGGCAAAGAGCACATTCATTGCGCCGTTTGTCAATGCCGAAGGACCGCAGTACCTGGTTGTGGAAGATCATTTCCCCAACGGCAGACCGCCGCTGGAAAAAGCAGGAGTCTATCTGGCTGACCGTGATACCGTAAACAAATCAGAACGCATGAAGGTAACTGCCTGCCTGAACCCGATCCATACAGCACTGACGACATATGACTGTATGCTCGGCTATGAACTGTTTGCGGACGGTATGTCTGATCCGGAACTGTCAAAGCTGGCTCATCTCATCGGTTATATCGAGGGCATGAAGGTCGTTCCTGATCCAGGTATCCTTTCCCCGAAAGCTTTCCTGGATGAACTGTTCACAGAACGTTTCCCGAACAAATATCTGGGAGACACCTCACAGCGTATAGCAGTGGATATTTCCCAGATGGTAGGGATCCGTTTCGGTGAAACCATCAAGTCCTATGTCGAACGATGGGGAACAGCCGAAGAACTGACAGGCATTCCGCTGGCGATTGCCGGCTGGCTGCGGTATCTGCTGGGAGTTGATGACAACGGGGAACCGTTTGAGATCGCTCCGGACCCCAGAGGCGAAGACATCAGGGCGTATATTCAGAAGAACTTCTCTTTTGGAAATGCGCAGAATACAGGCGATCAGCTGAAGCCTGTTCTGTCCAACGCAAATATATTTGGAATCGATCTGTACGAAGCAGGCATCGGAAAGAAGATCGAACAGATGTTTGCGGAAGAAACCGCAGGACCGGGTGCCGTCAGGGACACGCTGCGCAGATACCTTCAGTAACAGAAAGACACAAACAGACAGAAAAACCCCGCTCATTTGCAATCTGAGCGGGGAATTTTGTTATTCAAAGAGACTTGCGCCGTTTGTTTCGCAGACCTTCTTCATCCATTCATAGGAATCTTTTTTCGAACGCTCCAGAGTACCTGTGCCGTCGTTGAACCTGTCAACATAGACGAATCCATAACGTTTCTTCATTTCACCTGTACCAGCAGAGACAACATCGATCGGACCCCACCAGAGATAGCCCATGACATCAACGCCATCTTCGATCGCTTCCTGTACCTGGATCATATGATCTTTTGCGTACTGTACACGGAAGTCATCATGGATCTCACCGTTTTCATCCGGTGTTTCATCCAGACCGATTCCGTTTTCTACAATGAACAGAGGTTTGCGGTATCTGTCGTACAGTACGTTCAGTACATAACGCAGACCTTCAGGGTCGACCGGCCATGACCACGGTTTCGGGGAAACAGCCTTCAGATAAGGGTTGTCAACACCCTTGATTCCGCCTGTATCAAATTCAGCTTCACCGCTGTACTGATATGCGGAAGACTTGTAATAGCTGAATGCATAATAGTCGACTGTATAGTCTTTGATCATCTGAAGACCTTCTTCACTGATCACAGGATCGATGCCTTTTTCTCTCCACATTCTCTTCAGGTATCCGGGGATCTTTCCGTTGCACATCGGATCGCCCATGTAAAACAGTGCCGTACGGGTCAGATTGTATGCGCCAAGTACATTTTTCGGATCACAGTTGACAGGATAGTTGGCAGCAGCAGAGCTGGAAAGCATGCAGCCGATCCTGTTGGCAGGGTCGATCTCATGACCGATCTTTACCGTCCATGCATTGGCAACCAGGATGTTGACATATGCCTGCCATTTATCCTTTTCATTAACGACCTGCGGATTTACCTTGTTTTCCGGATCAAGGGAAAGAACGCCTGCGGAAACCATGGGTCTGCGGTACATATTATTGACTTCATTGAATGTCATCCAAAGGGTGACCTTGCCTTTATATCGTGTGAAAACAGTTGTTACATAACGCTTCCAGAATTCCAGCATCTTATCACTGCACCATCCGCCGTATTCCGTCAGCAGATGCAGCGGCGTTTCGTAATGAGACAGTGTGATCGCCGGTTCCATACCGAGCCTTCTCATCTCATCAAACAGATCATCATAGAATTTCAGACCTGCTTCATTCGGTACTTCCTCATCACCGTTCGGGAATATACGTCCCCATGCGATCGATGTTCTGAAGCATTTGAAGCCCATGCCTGCCATCAGCGCAAGGTCTTCCTTGTAGCGATGATAGAAATCAATGCCGTCATGGCTCAGATAGATCTTGTTTGGATCCAGCTGCATCTCCCACTTATGAGCTTCTTCATTCCATTTCAGTCCGGGTTCTGCTGTGTTGATGCCGACGCAGATGTCTGTTACATTCGGCTGTTTGCCGTCTTCCATCCATGCGCCTTCAAGCTGGTTTGCTGCGACTGCTCCTCCCCACAGGAATCCTTCCGGGAATTTCTTTTCGTTCATTTCACACACCTCTTTTCTTCATTCACAGTATAATTCATATCTTATATAATTAAAAATATATATTAAATGTATTAAATATCTGTCTATGTGATATTTTGGGGTGTGAAATGAACAAGGATAATCTGCATGTGTTCCTGACCATTGTGCAATACGGAAGCATCTCTTCAGCCGCAAAACAACTGTTTACCAGCCAGAGCAATCTGTCCGCAAAACTGCAGAACCTGGAGGAAGAAGTCGGACATCCGCTGATCATCCGCGGACGCGGCAGAAAAACGATCGAACTGACTGCGCACGGTGAGAAACTGCTGGATATTGCCCGGCGTATGGAATCATTGGACAGTGAGCTTGATGAACTGAAAAAAGACAGCGGCAGGCAGACACTTGCAATCGGAATGATCGAGGCACTGTGTACGGTAACGCTTCTTCCGTTTCTGAGGGAATTCATGTTAAAACATCCGGAGATCTGTCTGACACTGCACACCTATCATTCCAGGGAAGTCTGTTCCATGGCGGAAAACAGAATGATCGATCTCGGACTGGCCGGCCGTTCATCTGTTTCCGGCGCAGTACGCTCTGAATACCTGCTGTTCGAACCGATGACTGTCCTCGTTCACCGGGACAGTGATGATCAGGCCGGCGTCAGTCTTTCAGATCTTCCGGCAGACAGGGAGATCTACATCCGCTGGAGCGCCGCATTTGAAAACTGGCACAATGAGATCTGGCAGCCGGGACAGTTTCAGATCCAGGTCAGCACCAGCAGTATGGTCGGTGATTATATCTGCAGCACCGGGAACTGGGCGATCGTCGGAAAAAGCACAGCGCTTCGCATGACGGAACGATATCCTTTGCGGATGATCTGCTGCCGGGAAGAACTGCCTGTACGGGCGTTTTATATCATGGAAAACAGGTATCCCCGTCCTTCCCGTAAGTCTGCCATGGACCTGTTCAAACAGGAACTGCAGGATTGGATCAGCGGAAGTCAGATCCTTCTGGATGGCAGATCACATCCGGCCGGAGTTATTATCTGAGCAAAACAGATCATGGCAAATATGAAAAACGGCTTCCGCCGTTTCTGCTGCAACATGTTTCAGAATGAGATCAATGAAACAGATCCGCAGGATCATTCCTTCGGGTCTGTTTTTTTCAGTTCCTGCGCGACGATGTCATTGAACATCAGGAATGCAAAGGTGTCCGAAAGTACCGTATTTGATGTTTCGGAAAGGGAGACGGAAGGCAGTGTGATCACTTCATCAAAATTGTGACGCAGGGGATGTTTTGAATTGATCGTGATCAGAACAAGGTATGGTCTCTCATCGTTCGCTGTACGGAACTTCCGCATCAGATCCTGATAGGAAGAACCGCTGATCGCAGAATATATGATGACCATATCATCAGATGACAGATGATGCGGAATGAAATCCAGGGGCGGCAGCACAGCAGTGATATTGCTTTCAAAGTTCAGCGCTATCAGCATCTCTTCTGCCGGAAGTCTGGAAAGGTTTGCACCGAACAGCAGTACTCTGCGGCTTTCAGCCATTTTTGCGATCAGATTCCGTACTGTATCACGGTCAGTCGTTTCATATACCTGTTTCAGCAGTTTTCCGTATACGTCCGCATTGCTCTGACGGTCAGATCTTCCGGAAAGCTCACGGATATCCTGGGCAAACTGATACTGGAACTCGGCAAATCCGCCAAAACCAAGCTTCTGCGCAAACCTGGTCAGAGCCGGTTTGGAAAAATTGCCCTGATTGGCTATTTCACTGATCGGAAGTGAAGCGTACTCTTCGGGAAATTTTTTGATCGATTCATAGATCTTGCGGTCATTTTTGGAAAAGGATGTTTTTCGGGAATCCATCAGATCGATTACATTCATAAATACTGTCTCCTGCGATGACATTATACAACAAAATAAAACGAAATATGTTTCAAAAACATAAATTTATTATTGACACATGTTTTAATTGGTACTATATTATGGACGTGAGATAAAAGCGCTTTCACAAGGGAGGGTGCCGCGGCCCGATCAGCCCGGCATAAATAAAACAGGAGAAAAGAAAACATGGACAACTTTATGGATAAACTGATCTCGGTATCAGGAAAGTTTGCACAGAACAAAGCGTTGAATATTATTCAGGGGGCTTTCATGATGATGATGCCTATCACCATGGTCGGAGGCTTCACAGCACTCTTCAACGGCATCGGGATTGATGCCTATCAGGCTTTCATCGCTTCCGCGGGAATCAAGGATGTTCTGAGTGTGATCTATCAGTGGACGATCGGAATGTTCGGTGTTTACGTATCATTCCTTGTCGCTTATCAGTTTGCAAATGTATATAAATGCGCTAAATCAAATATCGCAGTCGGTCTGACTTCACTGGTCAGCTTCATGATCGTAACGCCGTTTATCGTGCCGGAAGAGCCGTATGCCGCAAGCACACTGCCTCTGAACTGGCTTGGATCCAGCGGCTTGTTTACAGCAATTATCATCGGCTTTGTGACAGGATTTATCTTCCTGTTCTGCCATAAAAACAATATTGTCATCAAACTGCCGGATCAGGTTCCGCCGATGGTTTCCGCACAGTTTACAAGTATTATCCCTGCCGCACTGACGATGATCCTCTTCGGGATCGTCGGAAAGATCTTCGCGGGAACATCCCTGGGTTCTTTCCACCAGCTGATCTATACACTTGTTTCCACACCGCTTCACGCTGTAGGTTCCAATATCTTCGGACAGTGGATCCTGATGGTCGTACTTTACGGCCTCTGGTTCTGCGGTATTCACGGCGGCATGACATGCGGACCGATCATCATGATGCTGTTCATGCAGCTTCAGATGGAAAACATGACAGCTTACCAGGCTGGTCAGGCACTGCCCAACATGGTAGCGGGCGACGCGCTTTCCTTCGGAACAGGTTCTCTTCCACTGATCATTGCTGCACTGATCTTCTGCAGATCCGAATCCTGCAAATCAATTACAAGACTTGGCTTTATCCCGGCATTCTTCGGTGTCGATGAACCGATCTATTTCGGACTTCCGATGATCCTGAACCCGATGTTCTTCATCCCCTGGGTCCTGGTCGCTCCGACAGTTTCCGTTTTCGGAACACATCTGCTGAAGATGATCGGACTGCTTTCCTACAGCAACTGCACAGCCGGCTCAAATGCTTCGAACCTGCCGTTCTTTGTAGGAAACATGATGAACTACGGCGTATCCGGACTGATCTGGGGCTGCGTTCTGTTCGTGATCATCGTCCTTGCATACATTCCGTTTGTCAAAGCATATGACAAGCAGATGCTGGAACAGGAAAACGATCAGTAATAATCAATAATAAAATGACAGGCGGAGGGGGGAACTTCCGCCTTTTTTGAAAATAGAAGGAGAAAGACCATGAAATTATTAGTTCAGAGCGATGATTACGGTATAACAAGAGCAGTATCCCTCGGATGCATTCACGGCATCAGGAATGGTGTGGTAAGAAATACAGGCATGTTTGCCAACATGCCCTGGATTGAAGAGTGTGTGGAGTGGATCCGTCCGTATCTGGATCAGATCGCTTTCGGCATTGACCTGAATGCGTCCACAGGACCTTCGATCCTCGGACATGACCGTCTCCCAACACTGACGCATGAAGATGGAACGTTCCTTGGCTCAAAAGAAAACAGAGCGCTGGATACAGATGAAAACGATCATGATCACCTGGCTGCGCACAGGGATGAACTGTATGCGGAGTTCAAAGCACAGATCGAGCGTTATATTGAACTGGTCGGTCATAAACCGGACTATATCCACAATCATGCATATGGAACCGCAACGACTGATGAAGTGACCAGAACTCTGGCAAAGGAATACGGTGTGCTCTGCTCTGTCGCGTTCATGGACAGGCCGGAAGTCAAAGAAGCAGGCATGGGCTGGTATGTCTGGGGAGGACCGGAAGCACAGCTGAAGGAAGATCCCATTTCCTATATCACAGAAGATAAGGGCGGCATTCTCGGAAAAGAATACGGCTATATCGTTTCCCACTGCGGTTATGCGGATGCTGAATTGTTTGAACTGACAAGTTTCTCCACCTGCAGAGTGAAGGACCTGGAATGCATGACCAGCGAACAGGTGAAAAACTGGGTCAAAGAAAACAATGTTGAACTTGCTTCATTCAACGATCTGCCGGAGGACTGGAAATGATGAAACTTCCGGAAAGCTTTCTCTGGGGGGCATCCACAAGCGCTTTTCAGATCGAAGGAGCTTACAACGTCGATGGAAAAGGACTGGCAACCACAGACGTTAGAGAAGTCCCTGAAGGGATGGCAGATACGAAAGTAGCGTGTGACCATTATCATCATTGGAAAGAAGATGTGGATCTGATGGCAGAGCTCGGTCTGAAGGTATACCGCATGGGGTTCTCATGGAGCCGCATCATGCCGGATGAAACGCTTGTACCGAATGAAAAAGGACTGGCTTTCTATGATCAGCTGATCGACTATCTGCTGGAAAAGGGGATCGAACCATTTGTGACGCTCTATCATTTCGAATGTCCGCAGGCGCTGGTCGATGCGTTCGGCGGATGGAAGAGCAGGAAGATGATCGACGCATATGTAAAATATGCGGAAGTATGCTTCCGTCATTTCAAAGGAAGAGTTACGAAATGGGTGACGGTCAACGAGCAGCTGATCGCAACAGCTGCACCGGGACTGGCAATGGAATACCTGAAGGATCCGCATGAACGCGCGAAATGGATCTGGCAGATCAGCTATCATGTATCCCTGGCAGAACACCGTGCATTCGATCTGCTCAGAACGATCGATCCGGATGCTGCCATCGGTCCGGTATGCGCTATTCAGGTCGTTTATCCCGCATCCTCTGATCCGGAAGACATCCGGGCAGCACAGGAAGCAGAAGAAATGATGGAATTTGCCCTGCTGGATATGAGCGTATACGGAGAGTATTCCCCGTCTGCACGTACATGGCTGAAAGAACGTGGTCTGCTTCCGGAAACAGAAACAGCAGATGAAGCAGTCCTGCATGGCTCAAGACCTGATTTTATTGGTGTGAACTATTATTTCAGCACATGCGCGAAATATGAACAGAAGCCATTTGATTTCAACACATCATTCTTCTGGGCATCAGATGACTGCCGCATCATTCCGAATGAAAATCTGAAGAAGACCGAATGGATGAATATGGGGATCGATCCTCAGGGACTGTATAACGGCATGAGAAAGGTGTGGGAACGGTACCGTCTGCCGATGATCGTGACGGAAAACGGAATGGCCGTGAGTGAGACACCCGATGAAGATGGCAGAATTCATGACACATACCGTATTGAGTATCTGAGAGATCATATCAATGCAGTGATGCGGCTGAGAGAAGAAGGCTATCCGGTATTCGGATACTGCCCGTGGAGCTTCATCGATGTTCTTTCATCTCATCAGGGTTTTTCCAAGCGGTACGGGCTGGTATTTATCGACCGTACGGAAACAGATCCGAAGGACTGCCGCAGGATCAAAAAGGACAGCTTCCGGTGGTATCATGATGTCATTGAAAAGGATGGAAGGGATCTATGACAAACAGATTTCTGGTCGGTGCTGCGACAGCAGGACATCAGGTAGAAGGAAACAATACAAACAGTGACACCTGGGCGATGGAACAGATGAAATACGGCGGTTATTCGGAAAAGTCCGGAATCGCCTGTGACCACTACAACCGCTGGAAGGAAGATATCGACATCATGAAAGCTGCCGGTCTCAATGCATACCGCTTCTCTTTGGAATGGGCACGTATTGAACCGCAGGAAGGTGTCTTTGACCGGGAAGCGACAGAACATTACCGCAGGATCCTGCTCTACTGCAGGGAATGCGGGATCGAACCGGTCGTTACGCTCGTTCATTTCACCTGTCCCAAATGGCTGATCGAACGGGGCGGATGGGAAGCAGATCAAACGGTTGAATATTTCCGCAGATATACGGAATATGTCTGCAGACAGTATGGTGATCTCCTGCATTACATCTGTACGCTTAATGAAGCTAATATGGGTGTTCTCATCAGTATCTTCATTGCCCAGGCAATGGCACACAGCCAGGAAGAAGGCGGAGCTCTGCAGATCGGCATGGATGTTGAAGCTATGGCTAAGGCAGATGCAGAAAAGAAAGAGGAAGAGCTTCAGGTCTTCGGATGCGAAGATCCCGCAGTCTTCACATCACCCCGTACAAAGCACGGAAATGATGTGATCCGCAGAGCACATATGGCAGCGGTCAGGACGATCCATGAACTGCTTCCCAACGCAAAAGCAGGCATTACGCTGAGCCTGCGTGATATCCAGGCAGCTCCGGGCGGTGAAGCACGTGCTGCCCAAAGCTGGGAAGAAGAATTCCGCCAGTTCCTGCCTGCTATGCAGGAAGATGACTTCTTCGGACTGCAGAATTACACGCGTACCGTCATGGATGCCAGCGGGGAACTGGCACCGGAAACAGGCGCGGAACTGACCCAGATGGGTTATGAATATTATCCGCAGGGACTGGAACATGTGATCCGTACAGTTCACAAAGACTTCAAAGGAGAGATCCTTGTCACAGAGAACGGCGTTGCGACAGACGATGATACGCGCCGCGTGGAATTCATCAGGACCGCATTGGAAGGCGTCAGGGCCTGCCGCAGGGATGGTATTCCGGTCAGCGGCTACTGCTATTGGTCACTCATGGACAATTATGAATGGCAGTCCGGTTATTCCATGCGTTTCGGACTGATCGGAGTAGACCGTAAGACACAGGAGCGTATTCCCCGTGAAAGCCTCTACTTCCTTGGTGAACAGCTGAGATCATTCTGAACAGCCGTATAACAGATCATTCTTCCGGTAAGGAGAACGGTCTGTTTTTTGTTTAGGTAAGTGTGATCATTAATAGTTAGTTATAACTAACTTTGTGCTATGATAAATCCATGGAGGTTAATTGCTATGAAACTTGTATTGATCCGTCACGGAGAAAGTGAGTGGAACAAACTGAATTTATTTACCGGCTGGACAGATGTGGATCTGAGTGAAAAAGGACATGAGGAAGCGAAGAATGCAGGAAGGCTGCTGAAAGCGGAGGGATTTGATTTTGATGTCTGCTATACGTCGATCCTCAAGCGTGCCATCCATACACTGGATCATGTGCTTGATGAAATGGACAGGGTATGGCTTCCGGTAGTGAAATCCTGGAAACTGAATGAGCGTCATTACGGTGCGCTGCAGGGACTGAACAAGGCGGAAACTGCTGAAAAATACGGAGAGGAGCAGGTAAAGATCTGGCGCAGGTCCTTTGATGTCAAACCGCCCGCACTGGATCTGACAGATGAAAGAGCGCCGCAGAACCAGGCTATGTTCCGGGAGATCCCGGCAGAAGAACTCCCTCTTCATGAATCACTGGAGACTACGATCGAGCGGGTCGTACCTTATTTTGAGCAGGTGATCAAAGAAGACATGAAAGCCGGAAAACGCGTGCTGATCGCTGCGCACGGAAACTCGCTCAGAGCACTGGTCAAGTATTTTGACGGTCTTTCAGATGATGAGATCATCGGTGTGAACATTCCGACAGGCTCCCCGCTTGTCTATGAATTCGATGATGAATTCCACGTGATCAGGCATTATTATCTTGGAATGAGTGAAGAGGAGCTCAAGGCAAAAATGGATGCTGTGGCAAAACAGGGCTCCGCTCAGAAATAACAGTATAAAAATATATCCGGGATCAGAATGAAAACTGTTTCTGTAATTCTTTCTGTTTTTTCTGTTTTGTGCGGATAATCAACTTTTGATTTGCAGTCCTCTGTATTATAATCTCACTGTCTGTCAAAAAAATGATCGATAAGTGACAGTTCTGGAGGAACTACGATGAAACCATATATTGAGATGACTTCTGAAGAACTCATTGAAGAACGTGCAAGACTGAAAGCACAGTATAAAAAAATACAGGCACAGGGCCTGACTCTGGATATGAGCCGCGGAAAGCCGTGCCAGGAACAGCTTGACCTTTCCATGGGAATGATGGATGTTCTGAATTCATCAACGGACCTGACATGTGAAGACGGTACGGACTGCCGGAACTACGGTTCTCTGACAGGCATCGAAGAAGCGCGTGAACTGCTCGGAGATATGATGGAGAACAATCCGAAGGATATTATCATCTACGGAAACTCTTCACTGAATGTCATGTTCGATACAGTCAGCAGATGCTGGACACACGGTGTCATGGGAAATACTCCCTGGTGCAAACAGCCGGAAGTCAAATTTCTCTGCCCGGTACCCGGTTATGACCGCCATTTCGCGATCACCGAGTACTTCGGCATCAAGATGATCCCGGTACCGATGACGCCGACCGGACCTGATATGGACATCGTAGAGAAACTGGTTGCGGAAGATGAGACCATCAAGGGTATCTGGTGTGTACCGAAGTATTCCAACCCGCAGGGTATCTCCTATGATGATGAAACTGTCCGCAGGTTTGCCAGACTGGAACCGGCAGCACCTGATTTCCGTATTTTCTGGGATAATGCCTACGGCATGCATCATCTGTATGATCACCATCAGGACTACCTGATCGAGATTCTGGCGGAATGCAAACGCGCAGGAAATCCTGACCTTGTATATAAGTTCGCTTCCACATCCAAGATCACGTTCCCGGGAAGCGGTATTGCGGCATTTGCGACAAGCCCGAACAATATGGACGATTTCACATCCTATCTTCGTCATCAGACGATCGGCCATGATAAGGTCAACCAGCTGCGTCATGTCCGCTTCTTCGGAGATATTCACGGCATGGTGGAGCATATGCGGAAACACGCGGATATTATCCGTCCGAAGTTTGAAGCGGTGGAAAACATTCTTGAAAGAGACCTGGAAGGTCTGGGGCTCGGTACATGGACAAAACCGCTGGGCGGATACTTCATTATGTTTGATTCCTATCCGGGATGCGCAAAAGATATCGTGGCACGCGCAAAAAAAGCAGGTGTTGTCATGACGCCAGCAGGTGCTACATGGCCTTACGGAAAGGATCCCAACGATTCCAACATCCGTATCGCACCGACTTATCCTTCCATGGGTGAGCTGGAGAACGCGATGAACATCTTCACATTGTGCGTCAGGATCTCGGCAGCGAAAAAGATCCTCCAGGAACGCGGAGATTACAACCGGTAATACCAATCACGTTTATCTGTATATGGCAGGTAAACGTTTTTTGATGTTCATCGTGATACATTCCTCGTTGAATGTCAAATTAGCGCTAATGTATAATCGGATTACACGGAGTGCTGTCAGATGAAAGTCAAAAAGAAACTGCTGCTGATATGTCTTTCGATCATGACTGTTTTCAGCATGTCCTGTTCTTCACCGGAACGGAAATATGACCGTTATCTGGATCTCAAGCCATATGAAACAGCATTGAAGGAACTGATCAGGGCGAACAGAGAAGGCAGGAAGAACAATGATCCTGTCCTGAAGAAATATCCTTATTATGCAAAGAGCACCAGCTATGACAAAAGTCCGGGCACTTCCGGCGGAGGCTGGTCTGCTTACCATGCGTATTCGTTTTATGAAAGCGGACAGCTGAAAACAGATATGCTTTATACAGAAAGCAGGTATCTGAAACGCCGCAGGCTGGAATATGCGGCAGAGTATTATGAATCCGGAAACATCAAAACCTACAGTGTTTTCAGTACCAGCAATGCTGAGATCAGGGAATACCGTGATAGAAAACACTATCTGGAAACACCGGCGGATATTCAATACGCGATCAATATTTACCTTCGGCCGGATGACCCGTTTGAAATTGAAAGACAGCTGCCCCCTGGCCACAACAGCATTCTCCGAACAACAGAGATCTGGGAAGGCGGGAAATATGTTACGGAATTCGATGAAAACGGGCTCGTCGTTTCTTTTGAAGCGGTGTCCGCATCTGCGATCGAACCGATCATGGAACAGGAACAGGACGGGGAGATCCGGACAGTCCGCTATGGGTACAAACGTGAGTATTTATCCGGAGAGAAACGGATGCAGTTCCGTGAGCAGATCTCAAAGAACGGCAGGCTGCTCACACGTTCGGACCAGGAATATAAGACGATGGATCCGCCTCATGTCATACACAGATATGATTATCAATATGACGATGACGGGAAACTCTGCGGGTATCGCTTTCTGATCGGTGAAGATGAATCCGATCCTTATGAGACGGTTGAATTCCATGTCAATGACAGAGGACAGCTGCTGGATCATACCAGGGAAGATGCATTCGCAAGATCGTTCTTTACAAACTTTTATTACGATTCTGATGGTTATCTGATCAGAGCGGAAGGTCACAGAAATAATGATTATGAACTGCTGTTCGAATATGATGCAGATCACAGACTGCTGAAGGCATATGACAACGGCGGGAAAGTGATCGAATTCTCATATGATGAAGAAGGAAGAAAGAAAACAAGATCATTTATCATTGATGGTACATGTTATTTGCTTGATGAATATGTTTATGAGTGATTGCAGAGTATAATACGCATATGGATACTTTGCATTACATAAAATGGTTTTTCTGGGCGGCAGCCATGTTTGCGCTGCTGCAGGCTGTACAGATCCCTGTCAGAAAAACAAACAGTCATCTGCTGAAACTGTTTGTATGGGTCATAAAAGCTGGTCTTAATGATCGCACTGGCGTTTGCGCTGATCGCTTTTGCGGCACCGGTATTCTGGCGTCACGGCTATCCTTTTGCGGCACTTTATATCGCGCTTCTGGCAGATGTTCTGTGTGATCCGCTGAAGGCGGTTCTGTATGGCTTCAGGAAGAAAACAGATCAGAAGATCTCACTTCTGCTCAGTCTGCTGTCCATGGCAGCAGTGCTGATCTACGGTACCGTCAACATGGAAAGAGTTGTACCTTCCCGCCACGTTTATACATCCGGCAAGCTGAAGCAGTCTTATACAGCCGTATTCATTTCCGATCTGCATATCGGTTCTTCACAGAGTGAAGCAGTCGTAGAAAAAGCCTTCAATGAGATCCGGGAGCTCCATCCTGACTTCATTATGCTTGGCGGAGATATCAGTGATGAACAAAGTGAAAATGAAGAAATGAAATGGACGTATGCGCAGTTCGGGAAGATGGGTGTACCGGTCTACTATATTTACGGAAATCATGACCGTCAGCCTCGGTCTGCCTATATGTACGGTCCGACTTATTCCAGAGATGAACTGGCCAATATGATCACAGACAACGGCCTGATCATCCTGCAGGATGAACTCGTAAAGATCGGGGACGATCTGTATCTGCTGGGAAGAGAAGATACAAGCGAGTACACAAGAAAGAATGTCACCGAGCTGTAAAAGGCACCGGAAGATGCCTATGTGCTTGTTGTCGACCACTCTCCATATGAGGATGAAGAAATCATCGCCTATGGGGCAGACCTGCAGATCTCCGGACATACCCATGCCGGACAGTTCTTCCCGTTAAGGATGATCTACGACATGCTCAATTACCATGCGTATGGTGATTATCAGATCGGAAACACCAATCTGCTGGTCTCGGCAGGGATCTCGGGCTGGGGTTATCCGTTCAGGAATGAAGCACATACCAGTTATGATGTGATTGAACTGAGACCTGCTGAATAAATATAGCTATGGAGGACCTTGCTGTTTGGTGAGGTCTTTTCATATGCACGGAAAAGCATAAAGAAAAAAACTGAACGGATTCAGTTTCTTTCAGTTACGATAGCAGACGCAGCCAGCAGCAGGGCACAGGTGACCCAGATCGTTCTTTCTCCGATGTATCTTGCCAGGATCGCCGCAAATACGGCGCCTAACAGGAAACCGAGAAGGATCATCGTATACTGTTTTGCCCGTTTTAGATTCTCAGGCCGTTTCAGGACAAGCCCCATATAGTAATTCTCTGCACAGGAACGCATGTTTCCGCTGGCAAATACGGAAGAATAGGTTGCTTTGTCATCCAGTTTCCGGAAACAGCAGTACTGCAGGGCTGCTGTAAATGAGATCAGTGAGTTCGGCACAAGATTGATCGTTGAATCCGGGATTAGGCCCACCACAAGCAGAAGGACCGTTTCCGCCCAGAGGATATAACGCTTCCACCGGACATCGCGTATCTCATGGTCAGGCTCTTTCAGAATGACGTGGAAGAGATGTTCTGCCGCGAAGATCCCGAGCCAGAAACCGATGATCGGAACGATGGATTTGACGAACAGTGTCCTGTCCAGATTGACCACGCCAAGACCGAGCTTGATAAAGTTGCCGGTCTGTCCGTTGGCAAATACGCCTCCCCGCACAACATAGGAATACCCGTCCATCATTCCTCCGATGAAGATCATCAGAACACTGAAATATATCGTCTCAGCAACATTTTTCTTAACTGTCATAAGTCATCCTCCACCGTCATTTATATTGGACGGATCTCTATGTTTTTTACAGCCGCCACTATTTTATAACTTTATCGGACACAGACTGAAGCAGTATCCGAAAAGAAAAAACGCGCTGAGGATATTGCCTGTTCAGTGCGTGATACAGTGATTATTTCTTTGAACTGACGACTGTCAATGTTTCCATTGTTTCATCGGAAAGTCCGTGTATATATCCTCCCGACGACCGGATCTGTTTCAGATAGTCCAGTATTTCAGCAGTGAATATCTCACCCGGCCGGATCACCGGGATCCCCGGAGGATATGGAGCGATCATTTCAGCGCTGATACATCCCTGTGCTTCTTCCCAGGGGATGATCTTTTTCTTTGCGAAGAAAGCATCCCTGGGTGACATAACGTATTCAGCCTGATGAGGAACCTTGCATGTTCCGGAAAGCGGTATTCCGTCTGAATGCTGTGCAGCGATATCACTTAACGCGGACACAAGCGTCTCAATATCTTCCTGCGTATTTGCGTTTGACACAATGGCAATGATATTTCTGCTGTCTGCCATTTCAACTTCGATATTGTGGTCATCAAGCAGAATGGATTTGAGTTCGAATCCCGTCAGGCCCAGCTGTAAAGCGCTGATGATAAGCCTTGTTTCATCGATGCGGAATACTGATCCTGTTCCTTCAAGGTCCCGTCCGGCACATTTCAGTCCGGGTATGGAGTTGATCCTGTTCCTTGCAGTACAGGCTAGCTCCAATGCGTTTTCAGCCATTTCTGTTCCATGCAGGGCCAGATCTCTTCTGGCTGTGTCGATGGATGTCATCAGGATATACGACGGACTGCTGCTCTGTACGATCTGCAGGCTTCTTTTCAGCAGTTCAATATCCACAGAACTGCTTTTGACATGCAGAAGGGAACTCTGCGTCAAAGCGCCGGCAGTCTTGTGCAGGCTCTGTACGCACATATCCGCGCCGCATGCCAGCGCTCCTTGAGGAAGCTTTTCGGAAAAGTAACAGTGCGGTCCATGTGCTTCATCCACCAGCAGAAGCGCACCGTGTCTGCGGCATATCTCCGCCAGCGCACGGATGTCAGAAACGATCCCGTAATAGTCGGGGCTTGTTACGAGCAGTGCCCTGCAGTCAGGATACTTCTCAAACAGCCGCCCTGCCTCAGCAGGGGAGATGCCTCCGGGGATATCCCATTCATCGATCGTCTCAGGCATGATATAAACAGGTTCCGCTCCGCTCAGGATCAGCGCGTTGTACACAGATTTGTGACAGTTCCCGGCGATCATGATCTTTTCCCCGGGTCTGACCGCAGACAGCACCATTGCTTCATTGCCGCAGGTACTGCCGTTGACCAGGAAAAATGTCTGATCTGCTCCCCAGAGAGCTGCCGCAAGTTCCTGTGCTTCCTTGATCGCGCTGACCGGACAGTGAAGGTCATCTGTGACCACTGTTTCCGTGATGTCGATCTTGAAAATATTGTCACCTGCAAATGATCTGAAGCCTGCTTCGACACCGTTCTCATAACGGTGCCCGGGCACGCAGAAATAAGCAGGTCTCAGATCTGCATATTTCATGGCTGCTTCAAAGATGGGTGCTCTGTTCTGGTCACGGTTCATGTCAAGGCCTCTGATAGCCTTAACAGTATAACATGTCTGCGTCCGATGAATGAAAAGAATGGTCTTTTATGAAAACCCATACTGACGGTATAAAAAATAATATTATTTCAGTATTGATGGTGTCTTCAGTCTGTGTTTCATTCCAAATATAATGACATTGGAAACAGACAAAGGAGGCACTGAATATGAAACTGATGCTTGCTGAAAATATCCGCATGTTCCGGAAACAGCGGAAACTGACACAGGAGAAACTGGCCGAAGCGCTTGGCGTAACGGTAGGCGCAGTATATAAATGGGAATCCGGATTATCGCAGCCTGAACTGAATCTGGTTGCGGAGATGGCAGATTTCTTTGACACGTCCGTGGATGTGCTGCTTGGCTACAGGATGAAGGACAACAATCTGGACTCCGCCATGGAACGGATCATCACGTACTGCCGGACGATGGATCCGGAAGCACTGACAGAAGCGGAAAAAACATTAGGAAGATATCCCAATTCATTTAAAGCGGTATATGCCTGCGCGGAGATCTATCTTGTCTTCGGGGCAGGCAGTCATGATGCCGGTCAGCTCAGGAGAGCACTGGAACTGCTGGAACGTTCAAAGGTACTGCTTCCCCAGAATACGGATCCGCGCATCAGCGAAGCAACGATCAGCGGAGATATATCGACTGCGTTTCTTCTGCTCGGAGAGACAGAAAAAAGCATTGAACTTCTGAAACAGAATAATGCCGGCGGTATGTTCAGCGAAAACATCGGAGCCCTTCTGACAGTCTTCAAAAACGATCCGGAACAGGCTGCACCGTTTTTGTCGGAAGGACTGATGATCTGCATATCCGGCCTGCTTACTGCGGTCTTCGGTTATGTATTTTTGTTCCGGTCCAGGAATGACTGGAAACAGGCAATGAATATCCTTACCTGGGGACTGGATTTTCTGGCCGGACTGAAAACAGAAGATAAACCAGATGTACTGGAAAAAACACAGGCGGAAATGCTTGCACTGGCTTCATATGTGCAGATGAAGCTTGGCAGGCAGGCAGAAGCACAGGAGTCCCTCAGACAGGCAAAGGCACTTGCTGTACATTTTGATTCCATGCCTGATTACACAGTGAAAACAATGCAGTTTATTGACCGCAGTGATCAGCCGGTCATCTTCGATATATTCGGTTCGACTGCTTCCGACAGCATAGGCCGTCTGATCGGCCTTCTGGATGATCGGAAATTATCCGAACAGTGGAAGGAGCTGGAAGAACATGAGTGAAACGATCCATAAAGACAATGTCTTCCGGAACAGGAACTTCCGTCTTGTCTTCTTCGGGGCATTGGTATCCGAGCTTGGAGCGATCCTGTACAGTTTCGCCGTCAGCTTCTATATTCTGGACATCAGCCGCAACAACGCGTTCCTGCAGGGTCTGTATCTGGCATTGTGCAGTATCGCGATGCTGGTGCTGACACCGGTTGGCGGTGTGCTGGGAGACCGCATGAGCAAAGCCAGAATCATGTATCTCTGTGATTATCTGAAGGGCGGAATGATCCTGCTGGCCACAGGTCTGATGGGACTGTTTCCGGAATCTTCACAGCAGCTTGTGATCCTCTTTGTACTGGGGATCCTGGCAAATATGGTCAGCGGTATCTTCAATCCTGCAGCAGGCGCGCTCTTTCCGCATATCGTATGGGAGGACCAGCTTCAGCAGGCAAACTCATACTTCACGATGAAAAACGCGCTTGAGAACATCTTCGGCATCATTCTTGCCGGCGTCCTGTACGCAGCCATGCCGGTCCGCGCATTGTTCGCGTTTGTAGGACTCTGCTACATTGCGTCCGGAATTTCGGAAATGCTTATACGTTACGAGTTTCATCCTTCCGCTGACCGTCTGACACTGAAGCTTGCGTTATCCGACATGGCAGACGGGATCAATTACCTCAGAACAAAGAAAGCGATCCTGACACTTCTGATCGCGACGCTGTTCATCAATTTCTTCTTTTCGCCGGTGACAGGAAACTTTCTCCCGTTCTTCATCAAAACAGATCTGGCAGGAGCGCCGCATTATCTGCTGGACGATCTGCTGACACCGGAACAATGGTCATCTCTGTTCTTCGCATCTTTCGGAGTCAGTTCACTTCTGGGAGCGGCAGTCCTGAGCGGACGGCCGCAGAGCGATAAATGCGGCAGGAAAGTATCCCTGCTCCTGTGTGCGGTGGCTGCTGTTATGGTCTGCATAACAGGCTGTTATCTGATCTTTGTGGACCGCGGCACACAGATCAGTTACTTCCTGATCGCGTTCAGCCTGGGATTCTTCGCGATCGGTATCCTGATCACAAACACAAATATTCCCATCAATACGACTATCATGCGCATCGTTGACAGGGATAAGCTGAGCAAGGTCAGCAGTATCATCAGTATCGGGTCTCAGGGAATGATCCCCATTGCCTCAGTGCTTGCAGGCATCATCCTGAGAGCGTTTGGAAGTACCGCGCTTCTAGCCTTCTGCACGCTGGGCTTTACAGTCACTGCTGTTGTGCTGCTGCTGAATCCGCAGATCAAAGAACTGTAAATGAATCAGTGCCGGTTTATGAAGAGCCGGCATTTTCTTTGGGAATGTATTTCTGCCGGATATGTGATATATTGCGTTTGCTGAAGAATGACGATTGCAGATATTTAGCAGTCAAAAAGAATCTGATACGGGGAAGCTATGATGAGATTTGAACATACCAACAGACATGGATTTCTGCTTGGATTCATTGATTTTTTCACAGCAGGATTATTCTTTGTCGTATATATGAAGCTTGACCTGCAGGATGAGCTGGATGAGATCCTCGGCAGGAAAACGCAGCGCTATTACGTTGCCTATCTGGTCGGTATCCCGACATTGTTTATTTATACACTGGTGTGGATGGCAAGGATCTCCGAGGAACTGAAGGAGAAAGCGATCGAACTGGGGATACCCGGCAAACACACATCGTTCAGGCATATGTTCGGATGGAATACACTGGGAATGCTGGTGCTGGTCGGTCCGATGGTCGCCACACACAGGTTTTTCAATACATTGAATCAGGTCGAAAAGGAATTGAACAGAAGGAACGGATATTCTGAAAGGAACACAATATGAGGTACACGGAAAACGGGAAAGTTGAAAACATTCAGATCGCGTATATCGGCGGAGGATCCAGGGGCTGGGCATGGACATTCATGA
This sequence comes from Solobacterium sp., assembly GCA_017432325.1. GTDB lineage: Bacteria > Bacillota_I > Bacilli_A > Erysipelotrichales > Erysipelotrichaceae > Bulleidia. The sequence continues at coordinate 25,032 of JAFRJJ010000012.1, forward strand.
CAGACCTGGCCATGGAAGACAGGATCGGCGGGACGATCAGACTTTATGACATTGATGAACAGGCTGCCGGGCGCAATATGGTGATCGGCAATCATCTGATGTCACGTGAAGACACCAGAGGAGACTGGACATTTGAAGTCAGCACCAGCTTGAAAGACGCACTGACAGGAGCGGACTTTGTTGTGATCTCGATCCTCCCGGGAACATTCGATGAGATGGAATATGATGTTCATCTTCCGGAACGGCTGGGCATCTGGCAGTCGGTCGGAGACACAGCAGGACCCGGCGGGATGATCCGTGCGCTGCGCTCTATCCCCATGTTTGTTGAGATCGCGGAAGCGATCAAAGCATATTCCCCTGACGCATGGGTGATCAATTATACGAATCCGATGTCACTGCTCGTGAAAACACTGTATACGGTATTCCCTGATATCAAAGCGTTCGGGTGCTGCCATGAAGTATTCGGAACACAGAAGGTACTGAAGGGTATCTATGAACTCGAAACAGGTGATCCTGTTGAGGACTGGCATGAAGTCATGGTCAATGTCATCGGTATCAATCATTTCACATGGTTTACGGAAGCTTCCTGCCACGGCAGGGATCTGTTCCCGATATACAGAAAATATATCGACGAGCATTATGAAGAAGGATATACACCCGGTATCGCGCCTCAGGATAAAGGCTGGATGGACGATGTATTCAAATGCGGTCACAGGGTCAAGATGGATCTGTTCAACAGGTATGAGGCCATTGCGGCTGCCGGTGACAGACACCTGGCGGAATTCATGCCGGGAGACGAATACCTGAAGGATCCGGAAACTGCGCGGTCCTGGCTGTTCAGCCTGACGCCGGTCTCATGGCGCAAAGAGGACCTGAAGAGACGTCTTGCCCGCAGTGAACGGCTGCTGAAGGGTGAAGAAGAGATCCCGCTCGTATCTACGGGTGAAGAAGGGATCCTCCTGATCAAGGCACTGCTCGGACTGACCCGTGTCATATCCAACGTCAACATTCCCAATGATGCCCTGCAGATCCCGAATCTTCCGCAGGATGCGGTCGTGGAGACAAATGCCGTATTCTCTCATAACAGTGTACGGCCAGTTGCTGCAGGAAAACTGTCCGATGAACTGAAACAGCTGATCCTGCCGCATGTGGAAAACCATGAAAGGATCTACCGGGCAGCTGTTACGGCAATGGAACCGGGACATGCAGAGGAGTGCAGGAAACTTGTTGCCGAAGCATTTATGCATGATCCGCTGATCATTGGACATCATCTCTCGGAAGAGGATATTCAGGCATTGGTCAATGATATGATCGATCATACATCTGCATATCTTCCGGAAGGCTGGAACCGTTAAAATAGAAATCAGTCATACGATCTGCTTTCAGAAATGGAGGCAGATTTTTTAGTTTTGTTTCCGGCAGGGGGCAGACACCTTCTGAAATATATAGATAAATTTATGCAAATATATATAGACAAATACCGCAAAATAATATATATTAAAAGCGCGAAAGGTATAGATAAATATGAAGCGAGTAGTTCTACTGACACACGGGGAGCTCGGCAGAGGATTCATGAGTGCCATGAAGGTCATCTCAGCTGAGGATGCCGACATCCAGACGATTGCACTTCAGCCGGAGGATTCTCCGGAAACACTGACGGGAAAGATCGCAGAAACACTTGGGAAATATGAGGTTTCTGATCTGAAGATCCTGATGACTGATGTCCCGTTCGGTTCAACAACACAGACAGCCATACCGTTTCTGATGGAAACAGAGAACCTGTACATCGTAAGCGGAACAAACCTCGGCCTGCTGATGGGTGTGCTGATGGATACGTTTGAAGACTGCAGCGTAACTGAAAGACTGCACGATCTGATCGCCCAGAGCAGGGAGACAGTCTCACTGATCAACGACATGCTGGATAACAGCGACGAAGACGAAGAAGAATTGTAAGGAGGAGAACAATGATTCAATTACTGCGCGTAGATGACAGATTGATCCACGGACAGGTTGCTGTGTACTGGGTAAAGGCTGTCAATGCATCAACGATCGTTGTGGCCAGCGATAAGTATGCAGAAAATTCTGTTCTGAAAATGTCCCTGAACGTAGGAAAGCCTGCAGGTGTAAAGATGCCTGTACTGACGATCGAAAAGGCGATCGAGTATCTGAATGACCCGAAGAACGATAAGAAAAAGATCTTTGTGGTCACAGGCAGCTGCGCAGACGCACTGGCGCTCTGCAAAGGCGTAAACGGTATTGAAGCAGTCGATATCGGCGGCATCAGACATGCCGAGGGACGCGTCAGTGTATCTTCCCAGGTACATCTGCTGCAGGAAGATATGGACGCCATCGAATCCATGGCGGAACTGGGAAAAGACGTGTATGTCCAGGAAGTTCCCAGTAAGTCAAAAATGCCGCTGAATGAGATCCGCGCAAACTTCACAAAATAGTGCAAACACGAATGAACATCTATGAAAAGAAATCTGTAAAAGGGGGTAAGTAAAAAGTATGTTCTTAATTCAGTGTATTCTGATCGCTCTGGTCCATGTCCTGGGTATTCTGGACGGCCGTATTTTTGGTCAGAATCTTCTCAACACACCGATCGTTGAGGCAACTCTGGTCGGCATTATCTGCGGTGATGTTGTTACCGGTCTGACAATGGGCGCAACGCTCCAGCTGATCTTCATGGGATTTGTCGGCATCGGAGCTACAAGCCTTCCCAACTCTTCGGCAGGAACGATCCTGGCTGTCTCATTCGCTATCCTCTCAAAGCTTGAACCGGAAGCAGCTATCGCGCTTTCCATGCCGATCGCTCTGCTGTTCCAGCCCTGCGGGATCATTCCCCGTATCTTCAACAACATCTGGAACGTCAAATGCGATGAAGCAGCTGACAAAGGTGATTTCAAGGCTGTTGAAAGATACTTCTGGTATGGTGTATGCGCATTCGCAGTCGTTTACTTTGTACCGATGTTCCTTGCGGTATACTTCGGTTCCGGTGCTGTAGAAGCGATCATCAATGTGATCCCGAAAGTTGTTCTGGCCGGTCTGAATAAAGCATCCAGCCTTCTGCCTGCACTTGGTATTGCTCTGCTGATGAATTATATCGTTGACAAAGATGCAATTCCGTTTATGATTCTCGGCTTCGTCCTGGCCGCATTCATGGGTGTCAGCTCGCTTGGCATCGCTCTGATCGGTCTGGCGATCGCACTTGTTTACTACAACTTTAAAGGCACATCTGAGGAGGATTATTGATCATGACAACAGCAGAAAACAAGAATGAACTGGTTGCAGGAAAGATGACAAAACAGGAATTCAAGAGCGGATTCTGGCGTTCATGCGCACTGCAGGGCTGCTTCAACTACGAGCGCCAGCAGGGCCTTGGCTTCGGATACGCAATGATTCCTCACCTGAGACGCATTTACAAGGATGATGAAGAAGGGTTCAAAGCAGCTCTGAAGCGCCACCTGACGTTCTACAATATCACTCCTCAGTGCACGACCTTCGTACAGGGCATCGCTGTTGCCATGGAAGAAGAAGCGTCAGAAAACAAAGAGTTTGACGCAAGTTCCATCAACGCTGTCAAAACAGCTCTGATGGGTCCTCTGTCCGGTATCGGTGACTCCATTTTCTGGGGAACACTGAGAACGATCGGACTTGGTGTAGGTCTGTCATTCTGCATGCAGGGCAATATTCTCGGCCCGATCATGTTCCTCCTGATCCACAACATCCCGCACTGGATCGTCCGTTATAAGGGCCTTGAGATCGGTTATACACAGGGCATGAGCTTCATGGAGAACGCAACGGAAAGCGGTGTTCTCGAAAAGTTCACAGTCGCTGCAAAGATCCTCGGTGCTACAGTCGTCGGCAGTATGATCGCTACTATGATCAGCTTCACAACAACGATCACCCTGAACATGGGCAACTATCAGACACTTGCGCTGCAGTCTGTATTTGATCAGATCATGCCGAAGTTCCTTCCGATGGTCCTGGCAGTAACATGCTTCCAGCTGATCAGAAAAGGAAAGAAGACAACGACCGTCATGCTGATCCTGTTCCTTGCCGCATTCGTCATCGCATTCCTCGAAGGATTGGCTATCTTCGCGCCGGCTGCGTAATAAACTGCAATGACATACGATATCTATAATTACATTCTTGAGTCTGCAGAAACCGTCAGGAATCTGATCGCTTCAAAAGAAGAAACGATGCATGATGCTGTAGAGTACCTGGCAGACAAAGATGTCAGAAGAGTAGTGATCCTGGGATCCGGAACCAGCTACCATGCGTGTGTCGCAGCTAAACGCAGTATGGCAAAGTCCCTTGGCATCCCTGTGGAATGCATGTATCCGATCGATTTCAAAGATGGAGAAGTTGTCCGTCAGGAAGGTACGGCAGTTATTGGAATCAGTCAGGCAGGCAGAAGCACATCTACGATCCTCGCTCTCCAGAAGGCAAAGGAACTAGGATATTACACGATATCCTGCACTTCCGAGAGAAACACACCTGTTCAGGAAGAGGGCGAATGCTATCTTCATCTGAATGTCGGTGAGGAACTGAGCGGTCCGAAAACAAAAGGCTTTATCGGATCGATCGCCGAGCTGGCACTGTTTGCGGCAGTACTGGCATGCAGAAAAGGCAGAATGACTCCGGAAGAAGTCAGCGCGCTCGAGAACAGACTGATCGCGTCCTCCGAGAACATTCCGGATATTGCGGAAAAGTCCAGAGCATGGGCGGAAAGCAATATCGAAGAACTTGAAAAATGCCGGAGACTGATCATTGTCGGCTATGGCGGCTGCATTGGTGCGATGATGGAAGGAAGCCTGAAGATCCTGGAAGGTGTCAGATGTTCTGTTACGGGATACCAGATGGAAGAGTTCATGCACGGCATCTATCATTCCGTTTGGGAGAATGATTACATCATTTACCTGGCAGAACCGGGAGAATATTACAGCCGTCTGAAAGGCATGCTGAGATACTTTGATGAAGAACGTCACGCGCATCAGTTCGTGGTTACTTCGGACAAAGCATTCGAAAACAGCAGGAACGCATTTGTATATCCGTTCAGGGACGATGAAGACTTCGCCACGATGGAATATGTTGTTCCCCTCCAGGTCATCACAAAGGTCGTTTCAATGAGACTTGGTATTGACTGCAATATTCCAAGTGACACACAGTTCCATCAGAAGATGGGAAGCTATCGTTACTGATCGGGCAAATACAAAGAAGGAGTTGTGGAAAACCTCCGGTTAAAAAGCCGGAAGCTGCACAACTTCTTTTTTTTTCGTCTGCACCCGGGTCCCTGCCATCAGGTAAAGGGGATCGTCGGATAGTCCATTTCGTAATTTCTGCACAGATCCATGAATTTTTTCACACTTTCAGTCAGATGTTTTTTCCGATGTCTGACGATCGAGCAGTATCTTGCAAATTCCAATCCTTCCACATGGATTTCAACCACCTGTTTCTTTCATCCTTCTGACAGTCATAAAAGGGGAAACCATGAAATACAAACTTATGAGTGATACACTTTACAGTTCTGATGATCAGCAGTTCACAATGATCCGTTCCTAATTCTGCACTCAGGAAAAGAAGATCAGCGCTGTTGAGCCTGAATATAAAGAACATGAAGAACCTACTGAGGTCGGATGGCTTATCAACAGGATGCCGGTGGTGAATCATGCTTTGCTGAAAATGTCCGGTACCAGCTGATAAAGGAAAACAGCCCTTTTCTTACGCCTGTCACAAAAGAAAAGCAGCCGCTGGGACTGCTGCTTTCCGGAAAGTGGGGGTACAGATTCTTATCTGGCTTTGGTCGCCATCTTCTGCATGAAGCGCCATGTATAGATGGTGATCCCGCTTGCACGTGTATCGTCACAGATCCGTGAAGCGATCACCTGGAAGGGAATGACAGCCAGCAGGGGCAGAAGTACAGGATCGATATCCGTATCCAGAGTCAGTACCCTGCTGCCTGAAGCCTGGGCGGATACAAGATACACATGATCTGTCAGCTGACGCATTGCGTCGAAGATCTGCAGCGCACGGTCATGGCTTTCCCGGTCAACGTCTACCAGGAAGATGCTGTGCGGTTTTTTGATCTCATAAACGGGACCGTGGAGGAACTCTTCCATTTCATAGAAATTGGACGGGAGACCGACAGTCTCTTCAAGCTTCAGCGCACCTTCCTGGGCGACTCCCAGACCCGGACCGATCCCCACTGTCATGACACGCTCCATGCTGCAGAGGTCAGTTTTGTTTGCCTCATAGAACGCATCAGCCTTTTCACGTACAGCAGGCATCAGCTCGACTGCTTTTTTCAGATCACTGACTGCCTTTTTGTACTGTTCTTTCGTGCAGCTGCCTGTTTTTACACCGGCATCCAGCGCGAACAGGATCAGGAACAATGTGGATGTCGGAACACCTCTGCAGACAAATACGTCTTTTCCTGCTTCATGTGATCCATACAGGAATGTATGCTCACAAGCCTGCTCCAGCGGAGATCCGGGCTCTGATACCAGTGCCGCAACATCGTTCCCGCACTGCTTTGCCCGGTCGAGAGCAGCCAGCGTATTTGTGCTTCTGCCGCCCTGTGAGAGGCAGATGACCAGTGCACCTTCATGGAAGCGGTAATCGTACTTTTCGTATGTTACGGAATGAATGACTTCAACTTTTTTGCCGAGATACTTTTCCATTGCGTATTTTGCGCATGACGCAATATTGAATGAGGAACCTGATGCAGCGATCACGATCTTCGTATAGTTTTTCGAAGTATAGATGTCAGTAAGTCCGCTGACCAGTTTGTCTTTGTTCTGCAGGATCTGCCGGCAGTTTTCCGGTGCTTCAAGCACACAGTCGTACATCCATTTTTTCATGTTTGGAACCTCCTTTGGAATACATATGCTGTACACAAGTATTATAGATTATATAGATATATAAATCAACATAAATATATAGATAATATATGAAATAATCTTGCTAAATATATAGATATATGATAGATTGTTGCCATGAACAGATCACTGCAGAATGACAGAAGAAAAGTTGGAAAAACAGCGGATTACTGCAATAATATGCGGTCTGCCGGCGGCTTTTTTGACGGAAGGACATCAGGAAAGGGACTGCATGACATTGATATGGATTTATCTGCATTGAGTCTGATAATATATATACGTAAATCGGTCCCAAACGGGTATACATGAAAGAGCAGACTATGAAACAGAAAGCTAAATATCAGATTATTGAAGACTATGTTATTGAGGAGATCAAAAACAAGCACCTGAAGCCGGGTGATCAGATCGAAACGGAAATGCAGCTGAGCCAGAGATTCGGTATCGGCAGACTGACAGTCAACAGGGCACTGATCAATCTTGCCAATGCGGGGTATATTACCCGTATTCCGGGAAAAGGCTCATTCGTCCAGCAGGCAACCATCAGCAAGAATCTTATAACAAGCAAAGGAAGCTTTTCGGAAGATATGCGTTCGATCGGACTGAAACCGGGTTCCCGGCTGATCGAATACAGGCTTGTTACGGGAAAAGAAGCACCTGAAGCCGCAGGCTTCCTCAGGCTGGGCCCCGAACAGAGAATGCATTACTTTGTAAGGGTCAGGACCGGAGATGATACGCCGATCGCGGTGAGTTATACATACCTCTCGGCGGAGCTGATCCCTGTGCTGGATGTACGTGCTCTGGATGGTTCACTGAACGAATATCTGCGTTCGATCGGGATCGATTCCAGCGGCGGTGCCGAGTATAAGATGTCTGCACATCTTCCGACAGAGCGGCAGAAGGAACTGCTGGGGGTCGATGAGGCAGCACTTCTCAGGAATGCGCATGTTACGTACAACGCCGATGACGTGCCATATGAATATATTGAAACGTATTATCTGTGTACCAGATATGAATATACGTTCTCGACCCGAGGTAACAAGGATTCATAAAAATGGATCCTTTTATTTTATGATCAGGAGAAGAAAATGAATCAGGAATCATATTATGAACTTGTAATAACCGATGTTGACGGTGTTCTGTTCAATACGGAACATATCTTCCGGAGTGCCTACCGGATAATCGGCGAGAAGCACGGCATTCCTGCCTTGAACGAAGATCTGTTTGTCAGGACCACAGGGATCAGCGGTGCAGATACCGAGAAACTGTTTGACCGTGTTCTTCCGCACATACCTGACAGAAGAATGCTTCTGGAAGAGATCAGGCAGCTTGGAATAGAGATGATCCGGAAAGATCTGCAGCTGCTTCCGGGCGCCCGGGAAATGCTTGATTACTGGCATCAGAAAAAAGTCCCTCTCTGCGCGGCAACATCCACGATACGGTCATTGACGGAAGAGCGGTTCGGCAGGATGGATATCATGCATTATTTCAGCTTTATTATCTGCGGTGACGAAGTGCGTCATAAGAAACCAGATCCGGAGATCTACAGAACGGTGATGGACCGCATGAATAAGCGGCCGGAAAGAACGCTTGTCTTTGAGGACACGGGTTACGGCGTCAGAGCTGCATACTCTGCCGGCGCAGACTGTGTATGGATCCCGGCTGTAACAGAACTTACGGAAGAAGAAAAGCAGATGACCAGATATATGGCCGGAGATATGTATGATGCCATCACTTTCATTGAAAACATACGGGCAGACTGACAGCAGGATCATCAGGATTCTGATCCCTGTCATCATCGAGAACGGATTGATGACATTATCAGGCATGGTCCTGACAGGATATATCGGAAGGCTACCGGTCATGGATATCAATGCGTACGGATTGTGCACAAGGATATACAGTATTTACGGAGCACTGATCAGGGGCATGGCTGCGGCAGTGCTTGTTCTGCTTGCGAAAGAACTCATGAAGCGCAGACGGCATTTGGTCAATCACCTGATACAGGAATGCTACATGGAGATACTGTTTGTTTCCGTGCTGCTGTCTGTTCTGATCCTGATCTGTTCCGGATGGATCCTGTCATTTATGAGCAGGGATCCAGTACTGCTTGCCGGGGGAAAACGTCTGCTTCTGCAGACAGTTTGGTTTTATCCGCTGTTTGCGCTGATCCGCCTGAATGCCAGCGCATTCCAGGCTAAGGGTAATACCGGAACACCGATGAAGATCGCTGTTGCGGGCAACATCGTCAGTATCATCTTCGGATACATCTGGATCTTCGGGATCGGTTCTTTTCATGGATACGGGATCAGCGGGGCAGCTATGGCACAGAATCTTTCGCTGTGTGTGATGTTTCTGCTCGGTACATTTCTGCTCTATGGAAAAGGCGGTGAATATGAGGGCGCCTTTGAAAACTGGAAAATGCAGGATTTTTCCGGCAGTTCAAAGCTGATCAGAATGGGTATTCCTGCTGCGCTGGAAGACTCGTTCTGGCAGTTTGCGGCAGTAATGATCAGCAGGATCATACTCGGATACGGCCAGGAATATTACGCGTCCTACCAGCTTGGTCTGCAGGCAGAGGGCTTCTGCGATACGATGTCAGCAGGCTTTATGACTGCTTCACTGTCCCTGGCTTCCGGATCATCGGAAGAACAGAACGGTGTATACCTGAAACGCCTCAGATTTTTCTGCCGGATCGTGATCATGATCACGATGCTGTTTCTGCTGACGCTGTCGTCAAAAGTTCTCGGGCTGCTCACAGACAAGCCCGAACTGATCAGGATCGCGTCCGGGTACCTGCTGGTCATGGTCTTTTCCCAGTATCCCACGCATATGCAGAAGATCTCCAACGGATTTATCAAGGCTTCCGGCCGTGCAGGTACGACAATGACAGTCAACCTGGTCGGTCTGTGGCTGATCAGGGTCCCGCTTGTGTACCTGCTTGGCAGTGTACTGAATGCGGATATTATGATGATCTGGTGGGCGTTCAATGCGGATCTGTGGTTCAGGTTCATCCTGCTGGAGATCATACTCAAAAGGCAGAGATCCACAGCAGCACAGCAGATGCGATAAAAGGCCATGTTTCATCACAGGCACAATATACAAAAAGAAAACGGCAGCTGCTCCTGCTCATATCACAGAGGGCATCTGCCGTTTAAATAACCGTTTTACTGCTGTTTTCGTCCTGCTTCGGCAAAAAACCCGCTGAGTTTGAAATACCTGCCGTCCTGATCTGCCAGGCTGCGGTACATTTTCCACGATGTATTCTTCACAGCATTGCTGACTGCCCGCTGAGCAAAGCGGATACATGCACCGGTGCGCAGACGTTCCGGTGTTATGCAGGGCAGTTTATACGCATCGGAATCATTCCGATCCTGGGCACGGATGATCTCACGGAAAATATCACGCCCGGAAAGAATGCTGTGTATGACTTCCAGCTGTCCGCTGTTCAGAGATCCCGTGATGTCCGGACGCAGGGTGTGAAATATCCGATTCAGTTCATGACTGCTGCAGGTGATCATCATTGATTATCCTTTCCATATTATTCTGACTGAAAAAAGCAATGCTGAACGTCTATTTTATTGTTCTGGTTTTTATGACGGACATCCTGTCCGTGGTCCGGCATGAATTTTTAAAGATTGCAGTCAGGACATAAAATAGTGAGCATGATTCATCTGAAACGATATAATACATACATGCGGAAAACGATCATAGCAGCAGGCATCAGCCTGCTTACAATATGCAGTCTCACATTGACAGGGATCGCGGAAGACGAACATCCGGAAGACGCGCCGGATGTTGCCAGTGAATATGTGTACCTGATAGATACCGGAAACGGGCAGGTGATCTGGTCGCTGAACTCTGAAGACAGGATGTATCCGGCTTCCATGACCAAGCTGATGACGGAGATCCTGGCGATCGAAGCGCTCACCGATCCGGATGAACGGATCATGATCACGCCTGAAATGACAGCCGGACTGTATGAGGCAAATGCGTCCGTAGCCGGTTATCAGATCGGGGATGAGCCGACCGTACGCGACCTGCTGTACGGAACTGCCCTGGCATCCGGAGCGGAATGCGTCAATGCTCTGGCGATCCGTACCGACGGATCGGTACAGGCTTTTGTGGATCATATGAACCGCAAGGCAGAAGAACTGGGAATGCAGGGCACGCATTTTGTGAATCCTACCGGACTGCATGACGGGGATCACTACAGTACATGCCGGGATATTGAAACACTGTTCAACTATTGTTATCAGAATGAATTCTTCCGGGAACTTCTCAGGAAACGGACATATTTAAGCACGCCTGTTGCGTCTAATCAAAACGGGATCCCGATGGAATCTACCGTCTGGAGCATGATCCAGGACACACCTGTACCGGGATTTATCGGCGGAAAGACAGGGTTTACCTATCCGGCGGGAAGATGCCTGGCATCCGGCGCGGAGATCAACGGCATGGACCTTGTGCTTGTCACAGGAAAAGCACCGAACGATCCTGCTTCGGCAGTCAATGACGCAATGACGGTCTACGGGTGGCTTTCCGAACATATGAGCCGCAGGGAACTGATTCCGGACAATGACTTCCTGGCGAAGATAGCTGTGGTCGATTCGGAGACACGGTATATCGCCGTTTACAGTGAAGAATCATTCTCCCGGGATGTCCTGGATACGGAAGACATCCGGGTAGTGGTTGATTTCCCTTCAGAACTCATTGCCCCTGTCAGTCAGGGAGAGTATCTCGGCAATATAATTGTTTATTCCGGTGACACATTATTGTATGAATACGACTTTGATGTGATAGAAGATATTCCCTACAGCCGTTTCGTCCATATCAAACGGGTCCTGAATGAATTCTACAGCAGTCATCCGTTTCTCTGCAGAGGAGCCATCGGGGCTGCAGGGCTGCTGATCGTCTTCCTGATCAACAGGATCACAGCAGGCAGAAAGAGAAGACGCAGAAGAAGACGCTAAACTTCTGAAACGATACGGAGGAATGATATGAAACACCAGTACAGGATCCTGACAGCAGTCATGATAGCTGCAGTATCTCTCTGTGCCTGTCAGAAAGAAGAACAGGTACAGGAAGACCCGAAGATCGAAAACTACGCCATCATCCATGAAACGGAATTCGGCGGAGTCTACATCAAATCCACGATCGATGATTTCAACAAGCTTGGATTCACCTATGGAGACAGTGTGAACGTAGAATTCTCCAACGGATTCAAGCTGGAGGATGTACCGTACTACAGCGGATATTATGTAGACGCGGGACAGCCGCTGCTCATCGCTTATCCCGGATATGATTACATCAAGGCAGCAGTCAACTACGGCGATGATCTGTGGGAGACAGCAGGTCTTCAGCAGAAGAATGATCCGCAGCTGAACCTGTGGCTGCAGTCAGACCTCGATGAACACGATACGGCATCGGTATACCTGAATGAACGCGGCAAATACGCGGATATCCAGGCAGCGCGTGATATTCACTACTATGATGAACGTGAACGGTATACGACAGATGAAGAGTTTGCGAATTTCCGCAGTATCTATATGGGCAATCTTGCGGAGAATCGACTGTACCGTTCCGCGTCTCCCTGTGACAACCAGCATAACAGGGCACCCTATGTTGATAAACTCATGGAACAGGCCGGTGTGAACGGTATCCTGAATCTATCCGACAGCCATCTGAAGATCAGGGGATACATCGAAAAGGAAAACTTTGATTCGCCGTATTTCCTGTCCCTGTACCGGAATGACAAGGTCATTCCGCTGGCACTGAATATGAATTATCTTTCGGATGAATTTGCCGTAACAGTTGCCCAGGGAATCACCGCACTGACAGAGACAGAACCGCCGTATCTGGTCCACTGCACAGAAGGAAAAGACCGTACGGGATTTGTATGCATGCTGGTGGAGGCTCTGGCAGGGGCAGAGTATCAGCAGATCGCGGATGATTATATGGTGACGTATGACAATTACTACGGCATCACTGCGGAAAGTGAACCGGATAAGTATAAAACGATCCTGGAAAAGAACCTGGATGCCATGATCCGTTCCATTGTCGGTGATGAGAGCGTGGACATCACAACTGCGGACCTGTCTGTATATGCGAAGAACTATCTGATCAAAGCAGGCATGAGTGAAGAAGAGATCGCGGCATTCCTGAGCCGGATCTGTGATTGAAATACTGTGTATGATCCAAATCAAGGTACCTTGCGGAAAAGGTGCCTTTTTTACCGGCAGTGATATAAGATGATAAGTGAGGCACACATATGAACAATGATCTGATCATCCGCAGCATCTATATTGATTGGGATAAAATCGAATCTGACAGCTACCTGAGAAACATTGAAGCGATCAGGGCTAAAGACAGGATCGACTTTCATGCGCAGGCAACGATCCTGACCGGTGAGAACGGCTCTGGGAAATCAACGCTGCTGGAAGCTGTCGCGGTCGCCTATGGCTTCAATCCTGAAGGCGGTTCAAGAAATTACAGTTTTTCCACGTATGATTCCCATTCAGAACTGTCCAACGCGCTCACACTGTCCAAAGGATACCGTAATCGCAACGGATGGGGTTACTTCCTGAGGGCAGAGAGTTTTTACAATGTCGCTACAGCTGAGGAAGAGTATTCAAAAGACACTGAAAAAGGACCGATGTATTACCACAGAAGGTCACACGGCGAAAGCTTTCTGGCTCTGGCACAGGAAAACTTCCGTTCCCGCGGTCTTTATCTCCTGGATGAACCGGAAGCTGCGCTGTCACCGCGCAGACAGATGACACTGCTGGCAATGATTATGGAGAGTATCAAACTCGGTTCCCAGTTTATGATCGCTACGCACTCACCGATCCTTTCCGGCATACCCGGTGCTGAATTATGGTCGTTTGACGGACCGCTTCATACATGTACTTATGAGGAAACAGACGCATATACCGTTACGAAGATGTTTATCGACAGACGGGAACAGGTCCTGAAATATCTGTTGGACGATGAACCTGAAAATATATAAAACTGTAACCTGTGCTGATCACCTGATGATCAGAGGGTTACAGTTTTTGTATGAACAGTCTCAGAGTTTTTCCTTCAGGAAGCTGCGTATGATCGTCCTTGTTTCTTCCTGGAAGAACTCATCAGAGCCGTGGTCAGCTCCTTTCAGTACATAATAACTGATATCTTTACCCGCTTCGGTCATGGCATGATAATACATCTCGCTCTGTTCGATATTGACCGCGCGGTCATCGCTGCCGTGCATGACGAGGACAGGACATGTATGTTCACAGATACCGTTGATCCCGCCAGCCTGCTTCGCTTTTTCGGGAATGTCATCCGGCAGTCCGCCGAGCATCATGCATTCCGGAAATTCTTCGGGAATATTAGAACGCCCCGGGCGCTTTCCCTGTTTGACGGCATTGAGATTGAAACGATAGATCGCTTCGATATCGGCGATGCCATAGAGATCGACGGCACATTTGACATGGCTGCTTACGCTGCTGTATGTCTGTGTGTCAAACTGTCCGTCATTGTTTGCGGCAAGCAGTGTCAGATGTCCTCCTGCGGAAGAACCGATGATACCGATGCGTTCCGGATCGATATGATACTTTTCCGCGTTTATCCTCAGGAATCTGACTGCGGTCAGGACATCGCTGATCTGTGCGGGAAACACTGCTTCACCTATGATGCGGTATTCAGCAGCAGCGATAATGATCCCTTCTTCAGCCAGATACATCAGTTCCGGCAGCATCTCCGCAGCCCGCTCCCGTCCGCCGCGCCAAGCGCCGCCGCATACCCATACCATGCACGGATATCTGTTCGTGTCTTTTGTACGGTGTCCGACAGGAGACAGCAATGACACATGCTGGTCACGCTTTTCCCCGTTCAGCACAGGCTGTGTATCGTAAACGATCCCCTGATGCAGATAGATATGTTTCCGTTTGATCTCCGGTCTGATGACTGTCTTCATAGCATTGCCTCCCTCTTTCAGAAAGATTATAGTCCGGCATCCGGATATCCATGAATCTGATATGTTTATGATTCATTCGGACAGCAAAAAAGCCATAACATGTTCTGTTACGGCTTCGTTCATAAGCTGAACCAGTATTCTTACAGTTCTTTCATCGTGCTGGCAAGAATGACTGCGGAATAGTCCCTGACAAACATATCCGTGTTGATCAGAAGATCATATGTTTCTTTCTTTCCCCATTCCGTATCACTGTGTACCTTGTGGTAGTTATAGCGGATCATGTCCTCTTCATGGATCTTTGCCTTGACCAGTTCATCATTCGTCAGATCATGATAGAGCGGTGATATCTTTGCGCGGACGATCTTTGCAGGAATATCCAGCGCATAGGTGAGGGCACTCACGCATGTATATCCTCTTTCCAGGATCATTTCCCTGGTGGCACGGTCATGGATCAGGCAGGGACCTTTTGCGAGGGCGATATCGATCGCTTTGTCAAATGCGGCAGAGATGCGGGCATATTCCGGATCATTGACGATCTCTTCCTTTGTGATCGTATCGCTGCGCAGTTTTGTTTCAAACGTTTCCACATCTGCCTGTGTGACACCGCACTCGGGAACCAGTTCCAGCAGAAGGACGGCGTCCCAGTAAGTGTAGCCGCCGGCTTGGCAGGCTCTTACGGCGATCATTCTTCCCATTGAGCAGTATTCACTGTCCAGAACAATACAGTGGGGTTTATTATATTGTGCTTCAAACTCTTTTGCGCCTTTCGTATCAAACGCTTTTCTGACATCTTCAGCCATGTTGGTCTCTCCTTATATCGTTAACCTAAATATATCCCATGCTTCACCTGCCGGTAAAGCCTGTACAGACAGAATGTTTTGCAAAAACAGTGCTGCAGTAAAAACATTCCTGTCACTGCGTAATATTCGGAATTATTTATGAATCATAAAATTTACCTACGCTTGGTGTTTCTTACTTTTTTTATAATATATGAAAAGAACGGAACGGGAAGGAATGTATGAATACCAGGGACTTGCAGATCTTTATCAAGATTGCCGATTACCGCAGTATTACAAGAACTGCTGAAGATCTTCAGATGACACAGCCCGCGATCAGCAGCGCATTGAAACGGCTGGAAGAAGAACTGGGCTATCCCCTGTTTATCAGACGCGGTAAATGGCTGCTTTTAAACAGTCAGGGAGAACTGTTTTATCATGCGTCTAAGGATTTTCTGGCAGAGATGGATCATATGCGGAGCGGTCTGCAGCTGAATGATCATCAGAAGAAGGAGATCGTGATCGAAATGTATCTGCACAGCGACAGACTGTACAGTCTGCTGGGAATGTTTACACGGGAACATCCGGATATCCGTGTCACGCTTCAGCTGAGATCACATTCCGAACTGGAAAGTTACCGGACCGGTGACTTTAAAGTGCTTTTATCTCCTGACAAGGACGAATCTGATGAATTCCTTCCGCTGGAGCATATGGGAGGGCTGTACGCGATCCTGCCTGTTCATCATCCGTTCTCATCTTATACGCACCTGACGATCGATGATCTGAAGGACGAACAATATGTATTTATGACTGTGTCCGATTCAGCAGGCATTGAATCGGTCTATCATACCTGCATCAGTGCGGGTTTTACACCAAAGATCGCTGTCATCACCAGCGGAAAGACCAGCAAGTTCGCGGCGATCAGGAAGGGCTGCGGTATCGGACTGGCATATGACAACGCATTGTCCCTGGCTCCTTTGATCAAGGACTGCCGCGTGATCCCTGTGGAATTCCCCCTGAAGATCAGCTGGCTCGGCCTGACATGGAAACCCGAAGAGATGACTGAAGCGGCAGAGCGCTTTCTGACGTTCGCAAAGGAGAATATCTGATATGGAACTGGAATCGATCAAGTCATTTATCAAGATCGCCGAAACGAACAATATGACCCTGGCTGCGGAAGAACTGAACATATCTCCTTCCGCATTGAGCAGCGCGCTTCAGAAATTGGAAAAAGAACTGGGATACAGCCTGTTTGACCGTTCGGTAAAAGGTATGAAGCTGACCGCAAACGGGAAGTATTTCCTGGAGTGGGCAAAGAAAAACGAATCCTTCAAAGACAGGCTCATCGCTGATATGGACCGCTCTGCTCAAAATAAAGGAAAGATCCGGATCGGGACGATGATCAACAGCGATACGCTGTATATCATGCTGTCGGCATTTCTGGAACGATATCCGGATATCCAGATCGAACTGTATGATGAAAAAGCGATCCTGGATAATTACCTGATGTCAGCTCTGGATGCGTTCCTGATTCCGAAAGAGGATATGCAGGGACAGCCGGGCATTAAAATGGCTCAGCGTACCTCATTGCTTGTAATGATGAACGACAGGAATCCTCTGGCAGCCCGGGAACATCTGACTCTGGATGATCTGAAGGATACAGGCTTTGTATTTACCGCCCATAACGGGAGGCTGGACTGGACCTATGACTACTGCACAAGTCATGGCTTCAGTCCGGATGTAAGGTTTGTATGCGAGGAATTCGACGACAAACTGGACCTGATCGCGAACTCCGATGCTGTGGCGATCGGATACAATACGATGCGCCTGCTGAGGGCACAGATGCGGAAGATCAAGGCGATCCCTCTGCTGACGGAAGAAAAGGTCAATATGGAATTCTGGTTCGTCTGGCGGAAAAAGCCGCTCAATCCGCTGATGGACAGGCTCAGCGCATTTGCCCTGGAGTTTGATCAGAAAGGCCGTGATTATTTCAGCAGGAACTAACAGTATGATGTGGGGAAAAAGCTTCCTCACATTTTTACGTAAAAAGATCTTCCGGAGGTTCCGGAAGATCTCAATGATCAGTTATTGCCGGTATTGACAGGAAGGTACGGGATGAGTGATTTTGCAAGGTTCGGGATCGTCATGGTCTGCAGCCAGACGGTGCCGGGACCTGTCAGTACGGTATTGAAGAGTCCTTCACCGCCGAGCAGTTTGTTCTTCAGACCTTTGACGGGAACGATATCCATCGTGACTCCCTCAGTGAATCCTGCGACATTTCCTGTGTCGACGATGATCTGCTCACCGCGTCCCAGCTGGCGTTCTACCAGTGCGCCGTCGATCTCTACAAAAGCGATACCGTCTCCCGACAGCTTCTGCATGATGAAGCCTTCGCCGCCGAACAGACCGCTGCCGAGCTTTTTGTTGAAATATGTACTCAGGACAACGGATGATTCCGAAGCCAGGAAGGAGCCTTTCTGGAAGATCCATGAACCGTTTCTCAGATCCAGGGCAACGATCCTGCCGGGGAAGCTTGCGCCGAACGCAATGTAGGAACCATCTGTTCTGGCTGTATAAATGTTCTTGAAAATGCTCTCACCGGAGAACAGTCTTCCCAGACCGCCTGCGCCGGTCGTGTGCATCTCAATATCATTTGACATCCATACCATAGATCCGCCTTCCGTGACCATTTCTTCTCCGCGTTCCAGTCTGCATTCAACGACAGGAAACGGTGTGCCGGTTATTTCAAATTTCATAGTTTCAAATCTCCTTATGCTGTATGAATTATACCATTGTTCATGTCTGATACCCGGTAGCCCGGTGAATATTAAACTTTGCGGAACCCGTTTTATCTGAATGTATGGCATTCTGTGACGCAGGAGATCCCTCATGAAAATAAATTTTCATTATATGCCTGAAAAATC
>JAFRJJ010000013.1 GCA_017432325.1 Solobacterium sp.
ATTCTGCGAATTGGATAACACATACTCCTCCTCTGAGGTGCTTCGTTTCATGAAGGATCTCAAGGTGGTCGGCAATGGTAAAGGCTTTATCAATATCACCATCGGAAACAGCTTTATCTCGGAACTGGCAAAGAAAACAGAACTCCCCCTGGATCACTATACATTGTCAGAACGGCAACTAAAAAAGGTGTTGAACTTCAAGATCTGATCTTGAGGTTTTACACCATTTTTTAATCGTTTATTCGAAAGTCAGGGATTATAACACAAGCAGGGATAATAGGAATATCCCCTTTACATTCATGCATGTAAAAATGTTTTAACTGCATAATCATCGCCTTTTTGAAGGCGCTTCAATTGAAAAAGCCGGGTTTAAACCCGGCCTTCAGTCTGTAGTCGTTCAGTGAATATCCTTGAATGTGACCAGTTCGATCTTGTTTTCTTCGATCCACTGTTTCATTTTCGGATCAGTCGCTGCAGCAAGATCAACGACCCTGCATGTATTGAAGCTGGACAATGCAAACAGTTCAGCATCACAGTATCCGCAATGTGTTACAACATAGACGTAATCACAGTTCAGCAGTGACTGATCACCGGTAATACTGCCGAGCGGATCATTCTTCAGCTGACCTTCAGGTCCGGCACCTATCGTGTACCAGTCCATCTTGTTCGTAACATCTTTACGATCTCTGAAATCCCCGGTATAGATCACTCCGTACTTTTCAGCGAGATCCCTGCGGACTCTGTCTGTCGTCTTTGTCCCGTATGCATGACCGTGAATATAATCAGGCTTCTTTCCGACAAGTTCGATGAACTTCCGGATCTGTGCATCGAATTCTGCGTAAAGCTGATCATAGTCGACATGGTCATGATCGTTTTCGTCAGTATCCAAAACCCTGTTCTCCCTGCTGGTATAGAAACTGCCATCTTCGTGACAGAGATTCGGAACCTTATCATAACCAAGCAGTGAAGAACCTGTGGAAGCGTTCAGATCAATGCCGAATGCGATCTGATCCAGATACGGTCTGATCCATTCAACGCATTCCTCTGTCCAGGGCATGTTGGCAAATAATCCTGTGTTTCTGACAACACCGTTCCGGATTCCGTGCAGGATCCCCTGTGCAGCCGCCCGGGTGATCGCATAATCATCCGACTGGAATACTAACTTCATATGCATTATTCCTTTGTAATTCCCTGTTCCTGTTCGTAGTCGATGTTATCCTGGATCTTGAAGAACGGATACCAGAGTACCATGGACAGAAGGATCATCAGCAGTTCCCAAAGTGCCAGCATAAATCCGCCCTGCAGGAAACCATGGATGATACCCGGCGTTGTCCAGGGAAGCTGAATGCCATGCGGGATCGGGATCAGGCCGATACTCATGACGATATATGTGAGTGTTCCCTGAATAGCTGTCAAGAACAGCATCGGGAGGAAGAACAGAGGGTTCATAACTGTCGGAATACCAAACAGCAGCGGTTCATTGATAAAGAAGATCGTTGTCGGGAGAGAGAGTTTTCCGAGTGTCTTCATCTGCTGTGATCTGCTGAAGAATACCATCAGGATCGCAAGACCCATCATGGAAGCGACACCGCCGAATGTGAAGGTCTTGTTGAAAGCTGTACCGATAAAGATATAAGGCATCTTTGCGGTAGGATCAGCTGTGAATACAGCCAGGTTTTCCAGTGACAGCGGTGTGTAGATCGGGTTTGTAATAGAACCGACGATGTTTCCGCCATGGAGACCGAAGAACCAGAGCAGACCTGTCATGATGTTGAAGAACAGCCAGGATGCCAGGTTGTTGCCCATGAAGCGCATCAGGTTGGACTGAATGACGCCGAAGATCATTGCGTGGAGGTTGCCCCAGGAAGTCATCTTCATCAGAGCGGAGATGATCAGCCAAATAGTTACGATAATGAAGCCCGGCACCAGAGTCTTGAATGAGTTGGAAACGTTCGGAGGTACGGAATCGGGAAGCTTGATCGTCCACCCTTTTTCAACGATCCAGGCATAGAGTCTTCCGGAGCACAGCGCAACGATCATAGCTGTGAACAAGCCCTTCGCACCCAGCCAGTCCATAGCGAGTGCTGAAGTTGCTGCAGCATCAGCAGATGCTGATGTATAGAACGGTGTTGTTCCTGTTACGATCAGGAAGGAAACAAGTGCGATCAGGCCACCGCCGGCGCCGTCTGCACCAAATTCTCTTGCGCAGTGGAAGGCAATGAAGAATACGGCATACAGAGCGATCATGGATACGGTAACTGTACCCGGGAGCGCAAATACTGCATTCAGACCTGTCTTTGCAAGCCATGCTGTGTAAGCGGGAATCGGAAGGTTTCCAAGCAATGTGAACATGGAACCGATGATGTTGGCAGACATAACTGCAACGAAACCGGCACTGATGGATCTCAGATACTTGTTGTTTGACAGTTTTCCTGCAAGAGGCATGAGATACTGCTCAAGCCATGACATGAGTTTTTCCATAATTTATCCCCTTTCTCATTGCTTTCAGTTTAGCTGAGTTTCGGCAACATAAATTACGGACCTATGCCGTCCCTTTTGGCAGATCATCGGAATTTTCTTCTTTCAGATACTTGTTGTCCTGCACTTTGAAAAACGGATACCAGATAAATGTCTGCACAGCCATCACGATCAGCTGCCATACTGCCAGTCTCCATCCTCCCTGGATCATTCCGCTGATCAGCGGGGGCGTTGTCCAAGGAATATCAAACCCTATCACATACGGCAGGATCTCCATTTTCATCAGCACCCATGTAACAAACAGGCTGACCATCGGGATCAGTATAAACGGCACCATCATCAGCGGATTGAATATGATCGGAAGACCGAAGATGACCGGCTCATTAATAAAGAAGATGCCCATCGGCAGAGCCGTCTTGCCAAGCCGTTTCATTCTCTGGCTTTTTGCCATAAATGCCATCAGGAAACATAACGGAAGTGTTGAACCGGCACCGCCAAACGTCGTCAGGAGCCTGAACTGTCTGTTGATAATATGAGGAAGCGGGAGTCCCGTCCGGAAAGCAGTCAGATTTTCAAACGACAATGACTCCAGGATCGGATTGGTGACTGCACCAACGACAGAACCTCCGTGGATGCCGAAAAACCAGAGCACCTGTGTCAGGAGGATTATAACGAGCAGCAGGATAATATTGTCCCCGGCAAAGGCTGCGATCCTGTCCTGAAGTTCCCTGTACATCCATTCCGGGAAACTCGCGTGAAAATAATGACCGAAAACCGATGTGATGATCAGAAAAAAGACCATACTGATCAATGTCGGGATCAATGAAACAAATGACTGATAGATACTTTCCGGTATATTCCTTAAATTCTCAAATAATTCCTGGCCCAAATGATGCATCGAAGCATACAGCCTGACAGAAATGATCCCGGTGAAGATCGCGCAGAAAACACCTTTGGAGCCCAGATACGTCATTTCGATCAGGCCGTTCCTGAGATCAAGACCGGGAGAACATATGACCAGCAGAAAGCAGATGACCGCATTGATCCCTGCATGAGGACTGCTGACATTAAAATATTCCGCATAATAATAACCGATCAGGAACACGGTATATACACTCATGATATTGATCGTCATGTCTGTTCCAAGCAGCAGCATTTCTTCGATCATTGTTCCTTTGATCAGCTCAGCAGCTGCAGTCCAGGGCAGGTTCAGCAGTAATGTAAATACCGATCCTGTCACCAGTACGACCATCAGATTCGTCATCGCTGAAGAGATCGCCGATAATTCCTTGCTGGTATTGGCAAAAGATGCCAGTTTCACGATCAGACCGTTCTTCCTGTACACTTCAGGATCTTCTTTGCGGTTCATCTGTGAAATGATGGTTTCCATATTCCGGTCCGCATACGCTTCTGCCGGTATCAGGTAAAACCGTTTGTCAGGATATTCTTTTTTCAGATCGTTCACCATGTATCCCAGATGAGGCGACACTAAAA
The DNA here is from genome assembly GCA_017432325.1 of Solobacterium sp. GTDB lineage: Bacteria > Bacillota_I > Bacilli_A > Erysipelotrichales > Erysipelotrichaceae > Bulleidia. The sequence continues at coordinate 3,973 of JAFRJJ010000013.1, forward strand.
CAATATCTGCCCGGGAGATATGAGCTACGATCTGATTGGATGCGCAGGAGCCGACTTTATACTCCAGTTCAGGATGCTCACGTACATATTCCCTGAAATATGTCACCAGCACACTGGAGGTCATTCCTGCGGCACATACTATCAGTACATTCTGCATCTGGTTTACCGAAAGAAATCCTCTTCTTTATTTCCGGAATACTCTTTCAGGATCTCTGTCAGAGTAATGTATTCCGGATTTTTCATATAACGTGTGATCTTATCACGGCTTGACACAAAATCCGCGATCATCTCGGAGAATGTCCGGGACAGGTCGTCTTCTTCTGTTTTCATATTGAACAGGATGATCAATGAAACTTCATCCTTTCCCCATTTCAATGGTGTTTTCAGGTGGCATACAGCAAGACCGATCTGATTGCTGATAAGACGGTCAGGATGCGGCATTGCCACACCGTTCCCGACTGTCGTTGCCGCAAAACGTTCGCGTTTCAGGACACTTTCTTCAAAGACATCAGGCAGATCCGTTGTTCTGCTGAGCTGATCACACAGGAAATGGATCGCGTCATGTCTCGACGCAAAAGACATATCACGGAAAAAGAGTCTTTCATCCAGACAGCTGATCACCTGATCCGTCACTGTTTCGTCCTCGTAAAGAGATCTCTCCACAGAGTTCAGTTCACTGAAATCCGGAAGTTCATGGATGCGGATCACCTTTGCGTCTGTCGCAAACGGGATCGGGACTGTCGACAAGATCAGATCGCATTCCACATGAGGGTCTTTTTCCAGTTCGTAATACCCGGCTGTCATGATATCGGTATTCTTTGAACCCAGTGCGTTTCTGAGCCTGTATTCAAGTATCCGGGATGTTCCGGCTCCGCTGGCACAGACTACAAGGATCTTCTTCCGGTGATGATATCTGTTTTTCTCGATCGCAAGCGCGAAATGCAGTGCCATATAGCCGATCTCATTTTTATCAACAGCGTATCCTGTCTGCGCAATGATCTCATCGGCAGCCAGTGTTCCCATATCAAAAGCCAGTGAGTTTTTCGTCATGATCGTTTCAAGCATGGGATTACTGATATGGAGTCCGAACTTTGCCCTGTGCAGCAGCGGCTGCATATGCATCGCCAGCGCAGCAAACAGATCGGTATCCCCAAGGAAATCATAATGATAGTTGACTTTGACCGCGTCCAGTATCCTGACGAGCATGTTCAGTGTTTCCGGATACAGGATCAGCTCATTCTCATTCACGATCATCCGTTTTCCTGCCAGATGGATCGTTACATATCCGATCTCGGATTCCGGGATCTCCAGCTGCAGCTGTTTCCCGATACTGCTGTAGATATCTTCTGCGATCTTCCACTCTTCCATCTGTTTCAGTTCAGACAGCTTTCCTGAACTGTCATCAATATAAGTCTCTGTACAGATCCTTGAAATTGCCACAAGAATATGGATCAGCAGATAGCGGAATCCGGCATCAGCCATATGGTAATCATATTTGTTCAGTGTTTCATGGATCGTACGCTCGGCAATATTCCTGACACCTGGTTCAAAATACAGATCCATGAGTTCTGCTTCGTGATTGTTGAAGGGTTCAGAGATGAGTGTACGCGCGATCGCTTCACGGATGTTCCTTTCATCTCCTTCGACCCTGACACCCTCGCCATAGATCGTTTTTAATGTCAGCTGAAAGTCAGCCAGCTGTTCCCTGACTTTTTTCAGATCATCTGCGATCGTTGAACGGGCTATATACATCCGGTCTGCCAGCTGTTCGGTCCTGACCGGCTTTTTCGCAGACAAAAGAACACGGATCATATATTTAACACGGTCATCCTGGCTGCCTGAGATCACAGTCTGTTCATTGACCAGGCTGTTCAGCATTTCCTTCTGGAAAGCGTAGTATTTATCCTTATCCTTTACGACAAGTCTGTATCCGATGCCTATTCCCGATTCAATATCGATCCCTGCCTGAGACTGAAAAGAATTACGAAAAGAGCGGATACATTCTCTGAGTGTCCGCGGTTTGATCTCAAGAAACTCACACAGTTCTGACTGGGAAACATATCCCTGCGTTTGTGCCAGTCTCTGGATCAGCATCGTTTCTCTTTTCGACAATACGACCATATCAGTTACTTCAGAAGTGCCATTCTGTTTTTATAATACCTGTACAGCAGCCAGACCATCAAAACTGTGAATATCGTATATCCGATCAGCCTTTCCGTTACAGCCTGAGTCCACAATCCCTGCAAAGCTGCCGCACCGAAAATGATATAGTTATATCCAAGTTCCAGTACCAGGTACGCATACAGAAGATATACACCTGTTTTCCTGCTGTGGAAAACCGCAGCCAGGATCAGGATCACCGCAAACACAATGTTGAATACCACATCTTTGAAAGCTCCGGCCCTCAGAAAATAATAAATATTGCCTGCACATGAGATCACGAGAAGGATCTTCATGATCAGGATCCATGTATGTGCAGGTGTCAGCACTGCGGTGCTGTCTGCTGTTGAACGGTTTTCAGTAATTCTTTTACTCATGATCGCTGCTCTCCGATGTTTATACAATACAACATTTAGTTAAACAATAGGCATTTATATCATACTGAGTTCTGCCGCCTGACACGGCAGATCACTGGATAAATTCATTCATCCGTTAATTTTACACTCATTTTAACGTAAAACAGGCGGACCGTTTGATAAGAAGGCCCGCCTGATCGTGATTATGATTGCTGTATTTTGAAAACACTCATGCTGTTTTCTGTTCGGGTTCCGGAAGATATTCCGGGATCATTCTCGGTCTGCCGAATCCGCTGCCGGTCCCGGCAAGTGTCACTGCTGCTACATAATACAGACCTGATGCGATCAGATGCGACAGGAATGTCGTTCCTCTGGCTGTATTGAGGATCAGCAGGATACCTGAAACAAACAGCAGAAGCGAACCGCGTGATGTTCTTGATGAACGGGTGAATGAAGTCGCTACCAGAGCCGATCCCGACAGCATGTAAAGGATCGCCAGATACCTGAGATAACCGAAATCTCCCTTTACTTTCATGATGAACCAGATACTTGCTGCGCTCATCAGCAGGAAAAGCAGGATCTGTGATCTTCCCGGTGTATCTTCTTTGATGTAGTTATAACAGAGAAGAATGTATGCTGACATATACAGCAGAGCTCCGACCGGGATGGAAACGGTCATGGCAAGGTCAGAAGCAGTCAGAAGCACCACTGCAGGCATGATCAGCAGATGGAAGCGGTCTTTTTTCCTCCGGTATCCATAGAACGCTATGATCAGCAGCAGGAAGCCCATGATTGCCTTATAAAGATTGATCTCGTTCGGATCAACTTCATAAAGCGCAGAATAGAATTCCTTGACAATGAAGATCATCTGAATGAGGAATGTGCAGATGATCGGAAGCGGGCGGAACTTTGCGTCCGGCGGAATAAAACCGCGTTTTCTTCTATGCCTGTGACGTATCCACATCATAAGCAGCGTGATGATAAACGTTACGACAGCTATCAGAACGAGTACAAGAATGATCATTGCAAGAACAAGATCTCTCCAGTTAACGTCCGTTTTTCTGTAAATATAGTCCATGATACGGCTTCCCGACTGGGCATTCTCTGTTTCGTATTCAATGGATACAGTGTAGAAACCGCCGGGATACTCGGTTCTTCCATTTTCCGTCAGCACGAGTTCCATAACATCTCCGGCCTTGGCGTCATATGTGTTCTTCGCCACTTGTTCCGGCGCATGCCGGCCTGCCTGGAAATCAGCTTCCGAAACAACGATAGCCTGATCAGCTTCTGAACGGATCGCGATGTTGTATATTTCATCACGCGGAACCAGCACAGTGATCTTATGGTTATGCATACTCAGATAATGATAATCATCCTTATCCATCGGATCCCCAAAGGCATACGTTTCAAGCAGCTGCCCGTCTCTGAAAACCGTTACCTCTGTATCACCTTCGATATACAGCTGGGTATATTCATTGGAATCACTGTAAAGTTCTGATGGGTCATCTGCTGAATATACCCACGATATATACAGTTCCGGTGTATGTGTCTGCAGGAAATTTGATCCGATTGAAGCCCGCTCGTTATAGCGGCGGAATGAGTTCTCCGAACCGACATAATCCAGCAGCAGATATGCGATCTGGTTCATCAGATTATTTGCGTCATGCCGGTTTTCGTCATTGATCAGGATCGGATCTTCCGCCATTTTCAGAAGCCCGGATAATAGGCTGAACGGATCATGATTTTCCCAAAGTGATATGAGATTATCCTGCAGATGTTCACGGTATGTTTTCACATCCGGGCAGATATTCAGCAGGCTGTCCATGAGATTTCTCAGCTGGAAGTTCATATCCGGATTCATCCAGTAGGTTATTCCGGTAGTTTTCTCATATACCTGATCTGCTTTTTCGCGTTTCTGCAGGAAGTCGGAATCCGTTTCCAGAGACGGAGTATGGTAAGTTACGCCATACCGTGTATAGCCCCAGTCCGCGAACGGCATATTCGTGACAGGGTCCATTTTTCCACAGATATTAAAGATATTTTCGTACTTTGCCGGTTCTTCCTCACGGACTGTCATCGGCGTCGCAAATGTATAGGCAAATACTGTTTCCCGGGAAAACGTATCAGAGTCAGAAAGGAGTGATGCAGTGATATTCGATACTGCTGCTGCCCTTGAAAAACCGGAGATCCATATCTTCATCTTTCCATTAAGATGTTTCTCGGAAATATACCCGAACACTCTGTCATATACAAGATGCGCTGCACTGTAAAAACCTTCCGGGTTCTTTCTGGTACCGATAGTCAGGTTTGATTCCCATTCATCCATGTAACCCTGACCGCAGATCCCCACTGCGATCAGTTCAAATGCCTCGTCTCCTTCTCCGACTGTCCGATGTCCCATAACAGTAGAAACGGTGTACATACTGGGGTCCTTGTCATAGTCATCGCTGCGCAGATCATCGAATCCTCCCTGACGGAGAAAATACCGCAGGTTGTAGTCCGGAGCCCGGTTTTCCACGATATGATTTTTATTGGGACGGAATGCCGAGGTCGCAAGACCTAAGGACAGCTTTGCCAGATCATGATTATATACTCGCGCGTCATTCTTAAACCAGGACGCATTGAAAGGAACATCCAGGCTGTGATTTTCCTGGGTCGTTACAGCAAAAAAGTAATCGGTAAGAGTTATCGTTTCTTCATCGGAACTTTCTTCCGCATAAACAGGAACAGCCAGATTCAGAAGAACAAGCATGCTTAACAGACAATATATGATTTTTTTCATATTGATCCCCGTTTCCTTTTACTATTTTAATCTGATTGGTTCCTTACAGCTTATCAAGAGGTGTTTTTTTGTATATTTTATACCGCAAAAAATGATGAATCGATCATGATCATTTGATCTCAGTCACATATTTCCGGATATATACCATCTGTGTCGAAATGCCCCCGTCCATGCGCAGCGCATTGACAGTGTTCAAAGACTGCAGGAATTTCACGATCTTCTTATCATCGACTACCCCGAAGATCTCGATCAGCAGATATTCATGCTGTGCGTTCTGGGCGAATATCGTAGCAGCCCGTCCGAATGTCCGGTAATCAATGATTCCGTAATCTTCTCCGGTAATATCCTTAGCTTCTCCATCTACGATATATGTATATGACCCGGATATTCCGTTTTCCGCATTGATCATATATCCGTATTCATATGTCCAGTCTTCATCACCGGTCCATACACCCTTCTGCCACCCATGATATTTCAGCCACATGGTATCTCCGGTAAAGTATGCAGTGGCAAATCCGCTTCCATAAGCAGGTGTATTTTCTTCTCCCTGCCACTCTGTCCAGGCATTTTTTCTGCGAACAGCACCGACAGGCCTGCCGTATTCTTTTCCGGTCAGGCGGAAAAAGCCTCCGTTGATCCCGCCTGCATAGGCATACCCGGACGCTACTGTCTCTTCATCCACCAGTTCACTCAGAGGTTTCGGTTCTTCTGTATAATCGACCTGCACAAATGTATGCTCAGATGGTATGACCCGCAGAATGTCATACTGGATCCCTTCCAGTGTTCCCGTTTCATGAAACACTTCCTGTACTGTACCGTCTGTATAAACATTGATCGCTGTCGTAATATCCCTGCTGAGTTTATTTTCTTTTTCTTTCTCATCCCAGGAATACGTGACAGGCTTATTCGTGTAATTCAGTACAAAAACAACTGCAGCAGCTATCAGGAGAATGACTGCAGACAGGATCAGTTTCCAGTATTTCTTCAGAAATTCTTTCACGTGATATATGATACCAGTTTTGACGGTTTTCGTTAAAAATCTTAAAACAAAACCATGCCTGCTCCTGACAGACATGGCATGTATTATGAATTGAAGTCCGATTATTCTTTGACCTGTTTTTTATACACAGTCCTCAGTGTATACCGCAGCGCGCTGCCCTGCTGGATATATTTGCTGCAGACGGTCATTTTGATGCCGCCGCGTTCAACTTCCCTGACCTCATTACAGTTTTCAGGATCCTTCATGACAGCGGTGCATGCGTCAAGCAGGTACTGCATGACGATCGGATGCTGGTCGAGCATACCATGACCCGGGAATACACCTGTCATTTCCGCAAATCTTGGTTTCAGTTTTGTCAGTGCGTCATACATCGCTTCGACGGTACAGTATTCTCGGAACGGATGTTCCTTCGGTCTTGTACCCATACCGGACGTATCACCGGTAAACAGGGTCCGGTTATGATGGTCATAGAACCCGCACTGTCCGGGTGTGTGTCCCGGCAGCAATACTGCTTCTACGATATATCCATCACCCAGATCAAATTCATATCCATCCGGAACACCGATGATCTCATACGGCTGATATGTTTCTTTATGGTCGATATCGACAATGATGTCTTTTCTGTCAAACTTCGTATATACGGGTTCTCCCGGCTGAATCATCTGTCCCCAGACTTCAACCGGATGATCTTCCTGATTGAACAGATAGTCCCAGATATTGGGATTGTTCTTTTCCTGCAGGTCAGGAACTTCGTATTCATGGCAGTATACTCTGCCGAACTGTGCGCTGCCGTAACAATGATCAAAATGAGAATGTGTTGTAACAGCTATGATCTCTTTGTCTCCTACCAGATGACGGATCAGTCCCTTCAGGTCACCGATACCGAATGAGCTGTCTATGATCATGCACTTTTCAGGTCCGTCGATCAGGTACATCCAGACATCTCCCGCACCGTCAAAGCTGTCGTTATACAAAGCCCAAGTGTTATCACGCACCTTGTAGCACTCTGTATAAGGATTGATCTCTGGATAGAACTCCTTTAATGAACTTGTTTCTCTTAATACCTTCATAAATGACCAGCGGATCGGTCGTTCCGGTTCCCAGACGATCCTTTCCGATTTCAGGTCTGATTTAATGGGACGCGGTTTTGCGTTGATCGCTGTCCCCTGTTTAAAACTTCCGGGCATGGTTTACCTCCATATTTCTGCAGTTATATTATTCACTTTTCTGAAGACATCTCGATTTCTGCTTTGCATATAAGCAGACCGCATTTTCTGATAAAAACGTGCCGGAACAATGTCAGGAAACCGTAAAACGATACCGGACAGACAGATCTGCGGACTGAAAACCGGAACCTGTGAGGGAAACCCAGCCGGTTCCGGTTCTTCAAATAGTTCTGTGACCTGTACGCTGTCCTGTTTTACAGTCCTTCTCTCTCCGCAATCGGAAGAAGTTTTTCACGCAGGCACTTTTTAAATTCTTCCGGGCAGTCTCCCAGCGGGTTATGTCCTGCCTGATCAAACCAGATCAGATCCTTTTCTGGAGCCTGCAGGCTGTCGTAATAATCCTGCACAAGGGAAGCGGGCGTATTATTATCCAGCCGTCCGTCAAAGATAAAGTACGGGACATCTATTACCCCTTCTGTTTCCTTCAGCATATTCAGTCCGGCGACTTCCTTCCACATGTTCTTCAATACGAAGTGATAGCCTTTGATATAACCGGCGAGCTCTTTTGCGGTATACTCTTTGCTTCTGAAAACAGGCAGGAACGTGGCGCTCAGATAAGAGCGCTTCTTTTTATCCTGGGAATATCCGCCGTATTTCATCATGATCTTCCGCTGCGTCATCATGTCTTCATAAACATGAGGATATACACCGTCGACCGGATAACCGATCTGTACAAGTTTTTCCACAGACTTCTGATCGTTGTGCCGGCGTGCTTCATCGAGGGCAAACTGATAGGAAAGCTTCTCATTTTCAGGACCGTCCACAAACTGACCGAATCCGACATAAGCCGCTATATGCTCCGGATGACGTTTGGCAAGCAGTGTGCCAAGACAGCTTCCCCAGCTTCCGCCGATGATAAACACTTTTTTCTGATCGAATGTTTCGCAGAGATACTTCACCAGTTCCGCAGCATCTTCTACCAGCTGGGATACTGTCAGATCTTCAGCTTTGCATCCCTCATAAGAACCGCATGTTCCTCTCTGATCCCATGCCACGATCGTAAAAGTGTCGCACAGATCACTGTTGGCATCGATCACCGAATGACGGTTTGTAACACCCGGGCCGCCGTGCAGGAACAGCAGGATCGGATTGGATGCTTTTTGTCCCTTGACATGGATCCTCTGCGCAAGACCATTTAAAACAACTGTTTCTTTATAATCGATCATGATTACCTCCTGGTTTTTTCTTCTTAATTATACCGTCCGGAACAGCGGGAATACCTGCCTTATTTCGCCAGGCTGCCGTAGAATTCCAGAAATCTGCGGGTGATCTCCTTTTGCGGGTGATACAGGAGCTTTTCAGCCGGACCGTATTCGTACAGTTCTCCTTCCTGAAAGAACAGCACTTCGTCCGCCAGCCGGCGGGCCTGACTCAGATCATGTGTCACAAGAAGAACAGCGCTGCCGTATAAATTCCGATATTCGGTGATCAGCTGCTCGGAGATCATTGCGGATTCCATATCCATCGCGGATGTCGGTTCATCCAGGATCAGCAGATCACACGGTTTCATCAACACCCGTACCAGAGCCATTCTGGCGGTTTCCCCGCCGGAAAGTGAAGAGATCTTCTGCTGTTCGATCGCTGTCAGGTTCAGCCTGCGGATCAGTTCTTCCGCCCTTTCCGGGTCTCCCCCCGACAGCATAATATTCCTGCGCACACTCATGCGGAACGGATAGCTCTTCTGGGGCATATAACGGATCACCCCGTCAGACACATGCTTTCCGTTTTTTTCATCCGGATCCAGCACGCCTGCAGTGATCCGGGCAAACGTTGATTTACCGCTGCCATTAGGACCGATCAGGACATAGATCTTCCCGGGATCGAACGTCAGCTGCGGCGTACGCAGCACGGTACGTCTGCCATAGGTTTTTGTGAATGGCGGAATGATCATGCACTGAGTCTCCTTTGCATCATTGTTACGGCAATATTTACGAGAAGCGAGAGTGCGATCAGGATCATTCCCAGGGCAATACCCAGTGTAAAGCTTCCCCGGTTCGTATAAAGCATGATCGCAGTCGTCATAACATTGGTTTTCCAGGCGATCGCCCCGCCGACCATGGATACTGCGCCTACTTCCGCGATCGCACGGGAAAATGCCAGGAGATAAGTTGAGAAGATCGGATAGACACACTCATTGTAAAGAAGCACGAATGTACGCCTGCGGCCAAGACCCAGTCCGAAAGCGGTCTCATAGATCTGCTGTGAGATCGGTGATACATATGTTTCCAGATTTGCGATGACAAGGGGCGTGATCAATATTACCTGGGCTATGACCATGATCGTTACCGTGAACAGGAGCTTCAGTTTTCCAAACGGGCCGACACCGGAAAACAGCATATACATCAAAAGGCCGGCTACTACCGGAGGCATTCCCATCAGTGTTCTGGCTAAAACGATAAATACATGTTTTCCCTTGAATCGAGTAGTCCCCAGCCAGATACCGAGAGGCACACCGATCAAAAGGGCGATCAGGGAACTTGTCAGGCATGTTTTTGCCGTAACGATCAATATGTTGATCAGTTCACGGTCACCGGAAATGATCAGTTCCCACGCAGTTATAAAAGCACCCAGCATATACACAGCTCCTGGAAAATGAGGCGGGCAGCTGCCCGCCCCGTCTTATTAATATCGTATATCAGTTTCCGTTATTGGCCTGGAAGGTCAGGAATGTAGCTTTGTCTGTCAGAATATAGGCATGCATTTCTTCAGCCATAACAAGGCATGCGCCCATACCGGCATTGGCGGAGATATACCAGTCTGTATAATCCGCATAGCTGTCTGCTTCAGCTGTAATGCCGAGGTCTTCCGGCCAGAGTGAAAGTTCTTTTGTGTGTGTTCCTGAACCGTCGCCTCTGGAAATGAACGGATACTTGTTTTCAGCGATCGTCTTAAATGCGACAAGCACGCTGTCCATATCCTTTACACCGGCAGGATCTTCCGTCGGACCGCAGAGAACAAAGTAATTGTACAGGAAAGAGAGACGCTCTGTATCAAATCCCGGAAGTACATAAGCAAATCCGTCCTGAACGAATGTTTCTTCCTGTGCCTTGGCATGGACAAAGATCAGATCAGCGTTTCCGTATTTCGCCGCGGCGATAGCTTTTCCGGTTCCGGCGGACTGGACCTCGACTTTATAACCGTATTTTGATTCGAATACAGGAAGCAGTGCTCCGAGCAGACCCGAGTCATTTACGGAAGTGGTCGTAGACAGGCGGATCTGTGCTGTCTCCTCTGTTGCCGGTGTGATCTCTCCTTCAAATACTGGAGCACCGTCCAGCAGATAGAACAGACTGTCACCGAATTCTTCCTGACCAAAGGCAGCTGCCAGTTCTTTTCCTTCTTCCGAAAGGAACCAGTCGATCAGCGCTTCCGCACCTGCGGTGTTGACTTCCACACCATCAACGGGATTTCCGTCCGCGTCGGTAAACGGTGATTCAGGATTTACCGCAAGCAATGTATAAGTGTTGATCATCTTGTCATCTGCTTCCTTGAGGATGACCGTGTTGACTGTGCCGGTTTCTGCAGGTGCTGTTTCAGCAGCCGGTTCTGCAGCAGGTGTTTCCGGTTTGTCGGGTTCAGCCGACGGGGCAGCCGGAGATGAGGAGCAGCCTGTCAGGACACACAGCATCAGTGCGGCTGACAGATTCAGTGATAGTGATTTTTGCATTTCAATCCTCCTTAAAATAACAAACGAGCCTCCGCCATACAAAAAGCAATCCGATTCAGGATCAACTTGTATGGAAGAGGCTCGTCCACCGCTTTCAAACGGGATCTGTTATCTTTAACGATTATATCATGATATGCCGGCACATATGTATACAGTGCACGAAAGTATATACAGCAATATGCTTTATCATTGCTTTTTGGAATATAATATCTTACTGTTAAATTAAATTCCGCAGTTTTAATTCCATCTTCCGATTGATTGATCAATATCCGCCCTGCAGTTCATACATAGTGATCATCCTTATAATCCCGGCGTTTTTTATGCGCAGAAGGAGAATTTTTTTATGCGTATATCACAGCTGCGTTATTTTGTGACTGTTGCACAGCTGGAAAATATGTCACAGGCGGCAGAACTGCTGCATCTTTCGCAGTCTTCCCTGTCCAAGAATATTTCTACACTTGAAGAAGAGCTCGGCATGCAGCTTTTTCAGCGCAGCGGAAGACGGGTCATATTGAACGCTGCCGGGGAACGGTTTCTGGAATACAGCACGATGGCGCTGCGTGAACTCGAATATGCGGTTGACGACATGCAGCTGCTGTCCAGCGGCAGGGAATCCAGGATCAGGATCGGAACAGCCGGATTCAGTGACCGTCTGGGAGAATGCCTTGCTGAATTCAGGAAACTCGAACCGCAGGCGGAGTTTGAACTGACCGGCAATATTGAGACGCAGGAACATCTGGACATCAATCAGTTTGATATGCTGATATATCCCGATACTCATAAATATGAAAAATATCAGGGAATGCTGCTGTATGAGGAACGGTATTATCTGGCCGTCCCTGCAAATCATCATCTTTCTGAAAGCACAGTAGCAGGCACCAAACTGTTCGAAGATGAAAATGTCATATTTCTGCGCAGCGGCAGGTCAGGAGAAGAATATCCCTATCATATCTGCAGTGTGCTTGCGCTGCGTTTCCCGTCTGTCTGCTTCGCTGACACGAGGGAGCTTCACTGCAAAATGATCGCCGGCGGACTTGGCGTTGGATTTGTGCCCCGCACAAGCGCATATCTGTATCAGAAAGAGGAGATCCGTCTGATCCCGATCCTGGATCAGCGTTTCTCACGCAGAATGATGATCTGTTTCCGGAGAGAGAAATACCTCTCTGAACTGGCTTCCAGATTCCGTGATTTCGTTCTGGAATATTTTTCTGTCGAAGAAAAACCCGGTGAAACCGGGTAAGAACAGTATTGTTTCAGCGCAGCGGGATCAGTGTCCATTCCATCGTCCTGAGGTCTGCCATCAGCAGTTTCCCATCCAGGGATGACGGCCTTCCGCACAGCAGTTTGACTGCTTCTGCCGCTTCCAAGGCAGCACATGCCGCAGGCGTGAATGACAGGCTTGTTTTTGAAGAAGAAGCCCCTTCACTTCCATAAAGCCGGTGAAGTATTCCTTCACCCGGACGTATGACCGCAGCCTGCAGGGCCCAGCCCTGAATGGCACCATGCACCAATGTGATCTGATGCTTTGCGCATGTATCTTCCAGCAGAAGTCTTGCGGCAACATTATCAAGGGCATCAATGACAAGATCCTGACCGCATACCATTGCATCTGCGTTTTCCGCATCCAGGAAAGCTTCAAAAACCTTTGTTTTTGCATCCGGATTGATACGCCTGAGCCTTTCCGCAGCTGCCTGTGCCTTTGATCTGCCGAGCATGTCCGGTGAAGAAAGGATCTGCCGGTTCATATTGGACGCTTCAAAAACATCCCCGTCCGCAAAGGTCAGTTCACCGACACCGATTCTTGCGAGATATTCCAGGACATAGCCGCCCAGGCCTCCGCAGCCTGCTACAAGCACTTTTTTACATTTAAGAATATCCTGCTCTTCCTTACTGAGGGCAGGGATATTCCGTTCATATCTGGATTCCATAGCACAAAAGCTCCTGCTATTTCCAATATAGCACAGGCGGAAACAGACCTTATTACGATATGTCATAAGAGGAGATACCAATGCTGAAAGTAAAAACACCGGAAGAAGCGCTGACGATCATTCTGGAGATGCCTCTCTCTGTACAGCCTGCTATGGAGAAAGTTCCTTTGTCACAGGCACATGGCAGGATCCTGTTTGCGCCTCTTAGGGCTTCAGAATACGTACCTGGATTCGACAGGTCATCCGTGGACGGTTATGCGGTACATTCATCAGATACATTCGGATGCTCGGATGCCATTCCGGCGATCCTTACCTGCAGCAAACATATCCGGATGGGCGAAACAGCTCAGGAAACACTGCACCCGGGTGAATGCGCAGCCGTTCCGACCGGAGGAGCTGTACCGCCGGGCGCTGACGCGGTCGTCATGATCGAATATACGGAAGACTATGGCGACGGTACGGTCGGTATCCTGAAAAGTGCAGCGCCGGGCATGAACATGGTCTACCGGGGCGATGATGTGTTCCCGGGAAAACAGGTACTTCCATCCGGGAGAAAACTGAATGCAGGTGATATCGGGGCACTGGCCGCAATGGGCTGTATGACAGTATGTGCTGCCAGAAAGCCGCTGATCGGTATTATTTCCACCGGCGATGAACTTGTCAGTGTGGATGAGACCCCGGAGGAAGGCATGGTCCGCGATGTGAATTCGGCAATGCTGGCAGCGGCTGTATCAGATGCAGGAGGAGTACCTGTCTGTTACGGCATTGTTCCGGATCAGGAAGAGGTCCTGCATCAGATGCTGGAAAAAGCTCTGCATGAATGCAGTATGGTCCTGATCTCAGGCGGCAGCTCAGTCGGTGAGAAAGATGTTTCGGAACGGATCATGGAAGAATTCGGAGAGATCCTGTTTCACGGGATCGCCATGAAACCAGGCAAACCGACGATTCTGGCTTCAGCAGACGGGAAACCCGTATTCGGACTGCCCGGACATCCCGGTGCAGCATATCTGGTGAGTCAGCTCTTTGTAAAACCTATGCTCGGGCGTCTGCTGGGAAAAACAGCCGGTACGCGAACAATACCGGCAGTTCTGAAAGAAGCGGTCAGCGCCAATCATGGAAGAGCACAGTATATGGGCGTTTCACTGCAGGAAGAAAACGGCACCCTGTACGCGGTGCCGATCCATTCAAAATCAGGTCTGATCACCGGTCTGTCCGGTTCAGACGGGTTCTTCGGCATCCCGCGTGACTGTGAGGGTATTCCGGCAGGACAGGTCATTTCAGTCCGCTTTTATTCCGAAGATTGACAGGAGGTTGCTATATGGCATTTCATTATCTGACCAACATGCCTCTGGAACAGGCAAGAACAGAATATTTTGCTGCTTTGCGGGAAAACGGATTCCGGTATGATACAGAGATCATTCCCGTAACCGAGTCACATGGACGCATTACTGCCAAAGCGGTATATGCGCATATCAGTGCGCCGCATTATCTGGCAAGTGCCATGGACGGGATCGCCCTGAGGTCTTCTTTGACATTCGGAGCCGGTGAAACTACCCCGTTATTTCTGAATCCGGATGACTTTACGGTCGTGGATACAGGTGATCCGATCCCCGATGGGTGCGATGCGGTCGTAATGATCGAAGATGTGATATACCAGGATAACGGCAAAGCCGCTGTTTATGAACCGGCAGTTCCCTGGCAGCACATCCGGCAGATCGGTGAAGATATCTGTGCAGGGGAAATGATCCTCGGCTCTCATATCACCATTACCCCTGCCGCGATCGGTGCCATGCTGGCAGCAGGCGTTATGGAAACGGAAGTTCTGCGCCGTCCTGTTGTCGGTATTATTCCGACCGGAGATGAGATCGTTCCGCCTTCTGCCAACCCCGGTCCGGGAGATATTGTTGAATTCAACTCCTCCATTTTTTCTGCAATGGTAAAAGAATGGGGTGCAGAGCCGAAAACATTCCCGATCGTACCGGATAAGCCTGAACTGTTGCGGGATGCACTGTCAAATGCGCTTGAAACATGCGACATCGTCCTGCTGAACGCAGGCTCTTCTGCAGGCAGGGAGGATTATACTGCGCAGATCATTGAAGAAGCTGGTACAGTTATATGTCACGGGATCGCGATAAAACCCGGTAAGCCTGCTGTGCTCGGACTGTGCGGAAACAAACCGGTGCTCGGAGTTCCCGGCTATCCTGTGTCAGGCATTCTGGTATTGAGTGAGATCATCCGTCCGATGCTGGAAATATGGTACAGCGCAGAACCTGCAAAAGAAAAAATGATCCGGGCCGTCCTTGCGCGGAATGTTATCTCCGGATTGAAATATCAGGAATATATCAGGGTCCGCCTCGGCAGAGTCAACGGTAAAACCGTAGCCTCTCCGCTCAGCCGGGGAAGCGGTGTCGTTTCATCATTCATGAAAGCCGACGGAATTCTCGTAATACCGCAGGGAACCGAAGGATATTCAGCCAGGGATGAAGTTGAAGTACGTCTCCTGAAAGATGAAGAGATCCTGGATCATACACTTGTGGCGATCGGAAGCCATGATCCCCTGCTGGATGAATGCGCTGACCTGATCCATCTGACGGATCCGAAAATGTTTATGAGTTCCAGCCATGTCGGTTCCATGGGCGGTCTGATGGCAATACGCTGGGGAGAAGCACATATTGCCGGAACGCATCTGCTGAATGAAGAAGACGGTACTTACAATACTGCCTTCGTAAAGAAGTATTTCCCTAACGGAGGTGTTTCACTTGTGGAATGCGTCGGACGTACGCAGGGACTGATGATTGCAAAAGGAAATCCTCTTGGAATCAGGAGCCTGAAAGATCTGAATAAAGAAGGACTGCGTTATGTCAACCGTCAGAAAGGCTCCGGTACGAGGATCCTGATCGATTATCTGTGCCGGAAAGAAGGACTGGACACGGCGAAGATCTATGGATATGACCGCGAAGAATTCACACACACTTCCGTAGCAGCACAGATCGCGGCAGGAACCGCGGATGCCGGCATGGGTATTTATTCAGCCGCAAAGCTGTATGATCTGGATTTCCTGCCGATATGCATTGAACAGTATGACCTGCTGATACGGGATGACGCGATGAATACGGAGATGGTACAGCATCTGCTGGAAGTACTGCGATCCGATGCATTCCGTGAACGGATCGAAGCGCTCGGCGGATATACCCTGTCTCATCCCGGAACAGTACGGGAACACTTCTGAAAAAACTGCCGTGAGGCAGTCTGCATATGAAGTTACTCAGCTTCAAAGAAGAAATCTCCGCTTTTTCCGCCATGCTTTTCAACCAAGTGGATATCGGAAATGATCATTCGTTTGTCGATTGCTTTGCACATATCGTATATCGTTAACAATGCCGTGGAAACACCGGTCAGAGCTTCCATTTCCACTCCCGTCCTGCCGTCTGTCCTGACGGTGCATACTGCCTTGATCCGGCAGGTATCTTCCAGCATTTCAAATGTCAGCGCTGCGTTTGTCAGGCTCAGCGGATGACACATGGGAATCAGTTCAGAAGTCTTTTTGCAGGCCATGATCCCTGCGGTCTGAGCAACGGTCAGCACATCACCCTTGGCGACTGTCCTGCCGGCCACCGCTTCAAATACTTCCCGGCTCACAGATATGTATCCTTCAGCCGCTGCTGTACGCGTCGTGATCTCCTTCCCGGAAACATCTACCATGCGGGCATTGCCCTGTTTGTCAAAATGGGTTAAATCCATGTCCGTTACTCCTTATCCTGTATGTTTTCACAGTACAGGACAGAAACATGATTTGCAATATTTATGATTGCCTCTCAGGACGGAGGAATATACAGAATGATTGATCAATATGGAAGAAATATCGATTACATGAGGATCTCCATTACGGACCGCTGCAGTCTGCGCTGCCGTTACTGCATGCCGGAAGGCGTGGAGCTGGTTCCGATGAAAGATATTCTTTCCTATGAAGAGATCGCTGAGATCGTTTCTGCCGGCGTGAAGCTCGGTATCACAAAACTGAAAATTACCGGCGGGGAACCATTGGTGCGAAGAGGCTGTCCTGATCTGATCAGAAGTCTGAAACAGATCCCCGGGATCGAACAGGTCACCATGACAACGAACGGTGTTCTTCTGGAGCACTATCTGCCTGCCCTGCTGGATGCCGGACTCGATGCGGTCAACATCAGTCTGGATACATTGAACAGGGAACGTTTTGAACAGATTACCGGAAGAGATCTGTTTGTGGAAGTCATGCAGGGAATCAAAGCAGCGGCGGATTCATCCATCAGAACAAAAATCAACACTGTTCTTCAGAAAGATATCAACACGGATGAGATCCTGCCCCTTGCCGGACTGGCGGAGACATATCCGCTGGATGTCAGATTTATTGAAATGATGCCGATCGGATTCGGCGCAGAAACAGAAGGTGTATCAAATACGGAAGTCTTCAATACTCTGAAAGAACATTATCCTCAGCTCAGCGATGATTCGTCGGTACACGGAAACGGACCGGCGGTCTATGCACATATTCCCGGCTGGAAAGGCAGTATCGGCTTCATCAGTGCAGTACACGGTAAGTTCTGCAGTTCATGCAACAGGATACGCCTGAGTGCACAGGGACAGATCAAACCCTGTCTCTGTTACGGCGACATTGCCGATCTCAGACCGGTCCTGCGGCAAGGATACAATGCCGAAGACAAACAGGAGAAACTGCAGGAGATCCTGTATGACGCGATATTCCATAAACCGCAGGAACACTGCTTTGAGAATTTCGAAAAGATCACCGAAAAGAACCGGATGGTTAAAATCGGCGGATAGGAGGAATATATGACACAAACAGAAAAAACAGCTGCTGTCGGCAAAGTATTGGCAGTATGCACAAGCCCGGCTAAAGGGACGCAGAAGAACGAAGTGCCTGAAATCGTCCTGAAGGAAGACTGGGGTATTGAGGGAGATGCTCATGCCGGGAAATGGCATCGTCAGGTCAGTCTGCTGTCATTTGAGAAAATTGAGGAATTCCGTCAGCGCGGGGCAGAAGTTGACTTCGGCGCGTTTGGTGAAAACCTGGTTGTCGAAGGATTTGACTTCCGGACTCTTCCGGTCGGAACACGGTTCAGGATCAATGACGCTCTTTTGGAGATGACGCAGATCGGCAAAGAATGCCATACACATTGTGCTATCCACAAGATCATGGGTGACTGCATCATGCCGCGTGAAGGTGTTTTTGCAAAAGTACTGAGAGGCGGAACTGTCAGACCGGGTGATTCTGTAGAACAGCTTTATCTGGAACCGGACCGTCCGTTTACCGCCGCAATCATTACCCTCAGCGATAAAGGCTCCCGCGGAGAACGCGAAGACAAAAGCGGACCCCTGATCCGATCAATGCTGGAAGAACAGGGATATGAAGTTGTTGAAACGCTCCTGCTGCCGGATGAGAGAGCACAGCTGGAATATCATCTGAAACGCATCAGCGATCAGAGACAGGTAAATCTCCTCATTACCACCGGCGGAACCGGATTCTCTGCCCGGGATATCACTCCTGAAGCGACAATTGCGGTATGCGACAGAATGGCGACAGGTATAGCAGAAGCCATGCGGTACTATTCTCTGCAGATCACACCCAGGGCTATGCTGAGCCGCCAGACATCCGGGATCAGAAAGAAGACGCTGATCGTCAATCTGCCGGGCAGTCCGAAGGCATGCCGCGAAGACCTTGAATTTATCCTGCCTGTACTGAAGCACGGTCTTGGCATCCTGCGCGGAACAGACGGTGAATGCGGTACCGATGCCGCTGCACCTGCTCATAAACACTGAACTGCATATAACTGTCCCGCCCGCGGGACATTTTCCTTATGCCAAAAAGCGATCAGGAATTCTCCTGTGCTTGCTATAAACAATAAGGATTAAAAATATAATGAAATTGAACACAACGGTTATGCATGATGCATAGCAATGAAGCATACTGCGTAAACAATAATAAAAAAGTTTCAGGAAAGGAATGAATTATGTTTGGCTACAATGGAAAAATGCTGTTTGTAAATCTGACGACCGGTGTTATGGAAGACCGTGTCCTGGATGAAAAACTGGCGAAAAACTTCCTCGGCGGTCCGGGTCTGGGTGCCCGTATCCTGTACGAAAATATGCCGGCACATGCAGATCCGTTCGGACCTGACAGCATGGTCGGATTTGTTACCGGACCGGTAAACAATACCGGTGCCCTGTTTGGCGGACGTTATACCGTCGTTTCAAAGTCACCCGTTACCGGCGGCTGGAATGACGCCAACTCCGGCGGCTATTTCGGACCCGGTCTGAAAAAAGCAGGTTATGACGCGGTATTTGTCAACGGAATCTCAGATCATCCGGTCTATATCTATATTGAAGACGGAAAAGCAGAGATCCTGGATGCCGGTGAGCTTTGGGGAAAAACAACTCTGCAGACAGAAGCATGGCTGCAGGAAAAGCATGGCAAAGATATTCAGGCTGCCCTGATCGCACCGGGCGGAGAACGCATGGCGCTGACAGCCGCGGTCATGAACAACGGACACCGTGCAGCCGGAAGAGGCGGCTCCGGTGCTGTTATCGGCTCAAAGAAACTGAAGGCGATCGTTGTAAAAGGAGACATCCCTACCGAAGTAGCTGACCGTGAAGCAATGATCCAGACAAACCGTGATATTGCCCAGTATATGCAGACCGGTGCCGGTGCACCGACTGCCGGTGCACTCGGTACTTACGGAACCGGTGTCGGATTTACCAATTCCGTTCTTTCCGGTGATGCCGGTATCAAAAACTGGAGCGGATCCGGTGTGGCTGATTTCCCGGAACAAATTGCGTTCCCGATCGGCAGTATCGGAATGGACCAGTTCAAGAAGAAAAAGTACAACTGCTCCAACTGCCCGATGGGCTGCGGTGCGTTTATGGACTTCCCGAGTGATAAGTATGATCTGAAGGATTCCCCGCGTCCTGAATACGAGACTCAGGGTGCATTCGGTTCCCTGCTGCTCAATAACGATGTAGCGTCTGTTGCGCAGTGCAATAACCTCTGCAATGAGTACGGTGTAGACACGATCTCCACAGGTTCAACAATTGCCTGGGCTATGGAATGCTATAACGAAGGTGTTCTCAGCAAAGAAGAACTGGATGGAATCGATCTGACATGGGGCAACAGCGACGCGATCGTTGAACTGTGTGAAAAGATGTGCCGCGGCGAAGGTGTCGGTGCGATCCTGGCACTCGGTTCCCAGGAAGCCTGCCGCAGATTTGGAAAAGGCGAAGAATTCCTCGTTACAGCAAGCGGCATTGAAGAACCCCAGCATGACAGCCGTCTATCACACGGTCTTTCCCGTACCTACCGGTTTGACCCAACACCTGGCAGACATGTCAAGGGCGGTCTTGGTATAAACCCGCTGCCTGCTGACTTTGACTATTCGAAGAGCGGAGAAGGCGACAAGATGGGTGTGATCGGAACAGAGATCTGCAATGCCGGCGGCTTCTGCCTTTTCGGAATGTCCGTTACCCAGCCGGATGCTTATCAGCGTCTGCTGCAGGCTGTTACCGGATTCACTTATACTCCTGAAGAATATGCCGCACTCGGTACGCGTATCTACTACATGCGTCATGCATTCAATCTGAGAGAAGGCATGAACCGTGACAGCTTCACATTCTCCAAGCGTTTCACTCAGGCATCCCCTCCGTTCACCGGACCGCTGAAGGACGCTAACGTACCTGCGGACCTGCTGGCCGACAACTTCTTTGACGCAATGCATTTGGACCGCCAGACTCTGATTCCCGAGAAAGAATATCTCGAGTATCTCGGTGAACTGGATCTTGTGGAGAAAGATCTGTATTAAAGCAATGACCGGATATACTGTTGTATACTACGATCTGACCGAAAAATGGACGGAGACCATATCTTCTGCCCGGCCCCTGACATGCCTTGAGGCAGTCCAGGCTGCACTCAGTCAGCATGGAAAAGCCGGTGAACCGCTGCCCGGACTGGTTTATGTCTGCGACGGAGCACAGTTATTGAGCAATTCAGTGCTTCCGGACGGAGCCCGGCTGAATGTGCACAGGCTTCTCGGCGGCGGATAACAGACATCATTCAAAATCAAAACAAATACCGGAGGATGAATTCCCGCTTTGGGGATCCAGCCTCCGGTATTCATTTATTCTGTTCGATCGTACCGACGGTCAGTCTGTAAATACGTATTTGTCCAGTCTGTCAAATGCTTCCTTGACTCTCGACAAAGGAAGTGCAAGATTCATACGAATACCGTACGGTTCGAAGAAACTGCGTCCGTCCTGCCACATAACGCCGACAGAAGCACCCTTCTTCTGAAGCTCGTCGATCGTAATGTTGTGTTCTTTGCACCACTGCTCACAGTTCAGGAACAGCATATATGTTCCTTCCGGCTTTGCCAGTGTTACACCGGGATAATTCTTCAGGATATGGTCATATGCAAAATCGACGTTGCCTGCCAGAACTTCTCTCAGCTCATCCAGCCATACCCTGCCTTCTGCGCTGTAGCCGCCGATCAGGGCATGCATGGACATGACATTCATGGAATTATAGTGGCTCAGGGAAGCTTCCTTTCTCATACGGTCATTGATCCATTTGTTGTATACGATATGGTAGCTTCCGATCAGACCGGCAAGGTTGAATGTTTTGCTGGGTGCATACATCGCAACAGTATGCATCTTCGCATATTCATTGATGCTTTGTGTCGGGATATGTTTATGGTCGCCAAGGATCAGATCTGACCAGATCTCATCTGAAATAACGAATACCTGGTACTTTTCGTAAAGTTCCATAGCCTTTTCGATTTCCCATTTTTCCCACACTCTTCCGACCGGATTGTATGGTGAGCAGAAGATCGCCGTATGAATGTTCTGTTCTGCCAGCTTCTTCTCCATATCCTCAAAATCCATTCTCCATACGCCGTTTTCATCGCGGTGAAGAGGACTCAGTACCATATCATATCCGTTGTTTTCCAGGGTTCCCCTGAATCCGACATAGGTAGGTGAATGCAGAAGAACTTTGTCTCCTCTTGAGCAGAATACTCTGAGTGCTGTCGCCACACCGCCAAGCACACCGTTCTCATAGCCGATGTTTTCTGGCTTGAGACCTTCAACACCGTTCCTGTCTTTATGCCAGTCGATGATCGCCTGGTAGTATTCATCAGACGGACGGAAATAACCGAATGCAGGATGCTGCGCGCGCTTGATCATTTCTTCCTGGATCGTCGGAACAGTCGCAAAATTCATGTCTGCGACCCACATCGGGATCTGGTCAAAGCCTTCTTTTGTATACTGCCCGTTGGGCGGGAAATCCACAGCGATGGCATCTTTGCCATGTCTGTCGATAATTGATGTGAAATCGTATTTCATACGCCTTATTCTCCTCTGTTCTCCGCGATCACTTCTATCTCACACAAGCCGTTCTTCGGAAGCTGTTTAACTGCTACACAGCTGCGTGCCGGTTTTGAAACAAAGTACTTTTCATATACTTTATTGAATGCCGCAAAATCAGCCATGTCCGCAATGAAGCATGTAGTTTTCACAACATCCTCAAATCCCAGTCCTGCTGCATCCAGCAGTGCTTTTACGTTCAGGCATGCCTGTTCTGTCTGGGCTTCGATGCCTTCCGGCATTTCTCCTGTTGCAGGATCGATCGCGATCTGTCCGGAGAAAAATGTCAGTCCGTTTGTTTTGAAACCCTGTGAATAAGGTCCGATCGCTGCAGGTGCTTTTTCAGTGTGTATCAGTTTCATATACTCCTCCCTTATAATGTCTCTTTCATGACACGGATCGCGTTTTTCCAGAAGATCATTTCGATCTCGTCCGATGTAAATCCATGGCGCTTCAATGCATCTTCGATCAGTCCGAACCGGTCGCTGGAACCGACTTCCAGGTCTCCTCTGATTCCGTCAAGATCAGAACCGAGTGCGATCACATCAATACCTGCCACATCAGCCATGTGACGTGCATGCACTGCCATCAGTTCAGCAGTGGAATCCGTTCTTGTGATGTCGCTGTTCAGGAATGCCGGCGCAAAATTGATGCCGGTAATACCGCCGCAGTCTGCAAGTTTTCTGAGCTGATCATCCGACAGATTGCGCTGATGCGGGGACAGATCTCTGCAGTTGGAGTGTGTTGCCACAAACGGCTTTTTGCAGATATCCGCTACATCCCAGAATCCGCCTTCGCTGAGATGGGAAACATCCACCAGAATACCCAGTTCCTGCATATAGCGGACAGCGTCCTTTCCGAACTCTGTCAGTCCTTCGTTCATGACAGCAAAATCTTTGGAATTCGGCGAACCGAAACAGTTGCGGAAATTCCAGGTCAATGAGATCGCCCTGACACCAAGATCATCGTGATAGTGCTTCAGTTTCTCAAGACTTCTATTGACACTTCTGCCGTCTTCGATCGTAAATATGGCAGACATTTTTCCGGCCGCGTCGTTTCTCAGAATATCATCGGCATTATATGCCATTTCAATGATGTCATTATGTTCGGCAACATTTCTGACAAGTGCGTCATGCAGGGTATTGATATAAACATCATCATCCAGCGGCTCTGCTCCGAAGTGTTCATATGTGCTTGGCTGCGGAAGGAACGCCGCGAAGAACTGTGCCATCTGACCGCCCTTCCGCATTCTTTTCAGATCGACCATCGTATGAGGAGACTCATACAGATTCAT
Organism: Solobacterium sp.; assembly: GCA_017432325.1. Lineage (GTDB taxonomy): Bacteria > Bacillota_I > Bacilli_A > Erysipelotrichales > Erysipelotrichaceae > Bulleidia. The sequence continues at coordinate 27,791 of JAFRJJ010000013.1, forward strand.
GTTCTCTCTGTCCTTGAACAGAAGGACCATGAGCGTATCGCAATGCATATCGATATATTTCATCGTCTTCTTCTCCTATCACTGCACGGATCGTTATTTTCCGAGTTTTTTGTCCTTTTCGATCACAGCATCCACCGCATCGATGATCATTCCCTTGAAGCTGTTATGCTCCAGAACAGTGACACCCTCGATCGTCGTGCCTCCGGGAGAACATACCTTATCCCTCAGAGCATCCGGATGTTCACTGCTTTTCATCAGCGTTGTACCGCTCCCCCGGATCGCTGCTGCAGCGATCTGATAAGCTGTTGCGCGCGGTATCCCTGCCTTAACGGCTGCCATTGCAAGCGCATCAGCATACATAAAGGTAAATGCAGGTGAAGCTCCGGCGATCGCGGAAAATACCGGAAAATGGTGCTCATCGATCCGGACCGTCGTTCTGACAGACGCAAATATGCGTTCTGCTGTTTCTATATCATTTTCAACCGCTTCAGCGCCTCCGCAGATCCCGACGATCGCATCATGATATGCGGCGTTCAGGTTCGGCATTGCCCTGACGATACGCACACAGTTCTCTTTCAGCTCGTTTTCAAAGTACTCAGTCTGCAGCCCTGCGGCGATCGATATGATCAGGCAGCCCTCAATATCAAGCGGCTTCAGTTCATCCAGGACTGACTGCATGTACTGCGGCTTCACCGCAAGGATAATGACATCGGAATGTCCGGCAAGATCAGCAACCGAGTCACACAGACTGACGCCTGCTTCCTCATACAGCTGTTCTGCTTTTACAGGATCTACATCATACCCGTAAACTTCGTCGTCGGAAAAACTGTCGCCGGAAAGAATTCCTTTAACAATGGCCCCGCCCATATTGCCGAGACCGATAAAACCATAGCGCATACCATACCTCCGCTGTAATGCTGTATGTTCCGGAAGTGTGTCTTTCCGGATCGAATGATATCTGCAGTGTTAATGTCAGCGTTTATCTTTGTCTACCCGTTTCAGCAGCAGTACCGCAATGACTGCAAATATGACTGCCATGATGATCATGTACTTCCATGACTGAAGCAGGTTTGCCTTATCGTACAGATATGCAGGATCCTGGTTATAAGAACCGGATTCCAGGAGGAAATCATTCAGTCTGCCTTCTTGGATGATAGTATCTGTGAAGATCTTGATCGGCTGATGTCCTTCAATGGTCATACTGCGGAACTTCCAGATCTCGTTCCACAGTGATACCATCGGCTGACCATTGTAATTTGCCAGTGTGCATAACGCGGCCAGGCCCCATCTTGCAATCGTGAAACCGGTCAGCTTTTTGGCCGCCCCTTCCAGAAAGATCAGACCGCCTGAGAAGATCAGCTGGAAGATCAGCATGAACGGCATCAGCGTCATGGCAGCTGTTGTGTTTTTGACATAACAAGAGATCGCCAGCGATGCCATATCCGCGGCATAGGTGATCAGGAACAATGACAGCGTGAAATCAATATAGAAATTGTTTGTGATAATTCCTTCTTTCGGGAAACTCATATTCGCGATCGAGCAGATGAACATCAGTATGCCTGTCTGCATCAGGCACAGAAGCATCTGATAGATCATGTGCGCGCCAATATAAGAAGTAATATGCATGCCTGCACGGTGTTCACGTTTGACGATAGCTCGTTCACGGCACACTACCTGGATGGAATTGAAGAAACCGTTCCAGATACAGACACATACAAGAGCGAAGCATCCGCTCAGCGTACCTTCCTGTGTTTTGAAGATATTGTTGCCTACAGCAAAGGTTACGACACCGGCAATGACTGCGGCCATCGGCAGCATCTTCCAGTCATTCTGGTAAATAAACATACGGAAGAGTTTTCCGAGGTAAATGCCTGTCTGGGCGATTCTGCCTCTGTAATGCTTAACGCTGTTCATCAGGCAGTTCCTCCTTTTCTTCATTTCCGGAATGTTCATTGACATATTCCGCATATTTGGCAATAAATTCGTCTGCGCGTCCTTCGCCGCCTTCATCCTTTCGGTTGATCGCCATGATGATATTTTCCATAGAATCTTTTCCGAAGAATTTCAGCGCTTCATCCGGTCTTCCGTAGAAAGCCAGACGGCCGACTCTTCCCGAGTCACGCGCAAGTACGATCACCTTATCAAACATATTGATGACACGGTCCGGTGTATGCGTGATCGCAATGACGATACGCCCGGTATGCGCGATCTTCTGCAGTGTTTCAAACAGTTCTCTTGCAATAACACCATCCAGACCGGAATCAGGCTCATCAAGAATAAACAGTTCAGGACGGCAGATCAGTTCTGTTCCGATCGAAATTCGTTTCTTCATGCCTCCTGATTTCTTCGATACAAGTCCCGACTTACCGGAAACAAGACCCAGCGTATCAAGCACTTCATCGATCGCGTCTGTTCTGTCTTTCCTTTTCATGGAGGTCGGAAGCCTGAGCTTTGCGGCATCATTCAATGTATTCAGGACCGTGTCATTGTATCTCAGCAGGTCCTGCTGCGGTACAAACCCGATCTTGTATTTCATCAGTTCATACTGTTCATAGACATTCTGACCATTCAGATATATTTCCGCATTCGCCTTTTCATAACCGGTGATTGCGTTGACCAGTGTCGTTTTTCCCGAACCGGAACCGCCGAGCAGAAGCACCAGCGAATTGTTGGGGATCGTAAAGTAGATATCCTTCAGCAGATAGCGCTTCTTGTTGAAGTCACGAACAGTCCTTTCCTTCAGCATGACCGTCAGACCGCCATCCTGAATATGGCTCATGTAATTCCTGATCGTTCCGATCATTGCCGGATCGGTACCTGCCTTCAGGTCTTCATTCAGACGGATGCCGAGATTAACAGGCTGGAATTTCGGATTGAATCCAAAGATCAGTGCTGCAATCCAGTTAAACGGGACCCACAAAAACATCCAGCGCCAGCTTTTTCCAAATGTAAAGCAGACACCTGTATAGATCCTGAACATAAATGCAAACTGAATCAGGACAACAACGATCACCGCCAGACCGATAATGCCGGTAGACATCGATTCATGCGGCACGAATTCACCTGCGATCCACAGCAAACAATAACAAATCTCAAGAAACAGGACTACAATGCCTGCGTTATCGCACTCAACGACATCACCGAGCTTAAAGTACCTGCCTCCCGGCAGCAATGCCCACCATCCTTTGGCACCGCATTTTTCCAGGACCTTCCATAAACCGATCGTAAACAGGGCAATTGCAGCATAATGGTATATATCCACTATATTCAGGAACAATTCAGACATAATTTATTCTCCAATTGAATCAAGCACACAAAAAGTGCCTGCCGTAAGATTTCTGCTTTAATGATACCGCTTTTTTAGTTTTCATGATATCCGGAATAATGATCTGGTCCTGCTAATTTTGGTTTTCCCGGATTTCTGTTACAAATCATTCAGGTTCATCCGGCACATGTACAGCAATGAAAAAGACCGGAAGAGATCTTACTCTCAACCGGTCTTATCAGATTTTGTTCAAAGAGAACAGTACTGTGTCTGCTTATTCAGCAGTTTCCTCTTCGTCAATGCGAACTTCTTTATCCGCATCGGAACGGATCACTTCATCCGGAAGTCTTGTTTCCGTAGCTTCCAGAAGTTCTTCCGCCTTTCTGCGGCGCTCTGCCTTCATCCATTCAGCCTTGGCAACAATGCGGTCAGTTGTTTCACGCTTGTATTCAGGGCGTCCTGTTCCGGCAGGGATCAGCTTACCGATGATGACATTTTCCTTCAGTCCGCTGAGTGAGTCGACCTTGCCCTTTACCGCAGCATCTGTCAGGACACGTGTTGTTTCCTGGAATGATGCAGCAGACAGGAAGGAGTCTGTTTCAACGGCAGACTTGGAAATACCAAGCAGGATCGGTCCGTACTGGATCGGAGCTTTGTCTTCATCCAGCAGTGCTGCGTTGCGTTCGTTGACAGCATTGATGCTGAGTGTCTGGCCAAGTGACAGTCCGGAGTCTCCTCCGTCTGTAACAACGACCTTCTTCAGCATCTGCTTGATCATGACTTCCAGGTGCTTGTCGGAAATGTCGATGGACTGTGTAGCGTATACCTTCTTGACTTCCTTCAGAATATACTCTTCAACAGCACGGACACCGGCAACTTCCAGCAGTTCCTTCGGAGCGATCTGGCCTTCTGTCAGTGTGTCACCTGCTTCAACAAGTGAGCCGACTCTCAGGTCTGAGGATACAGCCTGTGTCAGGTCGCACTTATGTTCAATGGATTCCTGATCATTGGATACAGTAACGATCATACCCTGATGATTTTCCTGTTCACGGATATCAGTGATCTCACCGGAGATCTTCGCAACAACTGCAACTCTCTTCGGAGTACGGGCTTCAAACAGTTCTTCAACACGGGGAAGACCCTGTGTGATATCACCGCTCTGGTTAGCAACGCCGCCGGTATGGAAGTTACGCATGGTCAGCTGGGTACCGGGTTCACCGATAGCCTGGGCAGCCATGACACCAATCGCTTCGCCTGTTTCAACAGGATTGCCTGTAGCCATGTTGCGGCCATAGCACTTGCAGCAGATTCCGTGTGCTGATTCACATGTGAATACGTTGCGGATGTATACCTGTTTGACACCTGCATCAACGATCTTCTTTGCAAGTTCGCTGGTCAGATATGTGTCAGCTTCGACAATGACTTCACCGCTGTTGGGATCGACCACTGCTTCAGCAGTATAGCGTCCGTCAATACGATCAAACAGACGTTCGATCATGGAGTTGTTCTTCGGATCAACAATATCTTCTACCAGATATCCCTTATCTGTTCCGCAGTCTTCCTCGTTGACGATCACTTCCTGAGCAACGTCAACCAGACGTCTTGTCAGATAACCTGACTCGGCAGTCTTCAGAGCAGTATCGGTCAGACCTTTACGTACACCGTGGGTGGAAATAAAGAACTCTGATACGGTCATGCCTTCACGGAAGCATGAATAGATCGGGACTTCGATGATACCGGGCTGATATTCTTTACGTGATTTGGACTGTGTAGGACGAGCCATCAGACCACGCATACCGGCAAGCTGTGTGAAGTGGTTCTTGTTGCCGCGGGCACCGGATACAGCCATCATGTTGATCGGGTTCATACGGGGCAGAGATGCCATCAGTGTATCACCGACGTTGTTCTTGACACGGTCCCACAGAGAGGAGAACGCACGTTCCCATTCCTGCGGTGTCAGCATGCCTCTGTCACGCAGTGCATTCAGCTGATCGGACTTCTGACGTCCTTCACCAACGATCTCATCCTTATGAGGTGCGACAGAAATGTCACTGAGGGCAACTGTCATACCTGCTGTTGTGGAATAGAGATATCCCATATCCTTGAGGGAGTCCAGAATATCACTTGTACCGTTGATGTTGTACTTATCGAATACTGCAGCGATCAGGTTTCCGAGGTCCTTCTTCTTGAATTCGGAAGTGACCTTACGGCTCTGGATCTCCTTGCGGATATCTGTTCCCATCGGAACAAAGTCATCGTTCGGAGTAACCTTCAGATTGCTTTCCGTTGCTTCATTGATATAAGGGAAGTCAGCGGGCAGTACGTTATTGAAGATGATCTTACCGACAGATGTCAGCAGATAGCATTCATTCTGATAACTGTTGAAGCATGTCTTCTTCAATGTCTTTGCGGGCAGCGCGATCCTTGTATGAAGATGTACTGCACCGGTCTGATATGCCATCAGGATCTCATTGACATCTTTGTAGATATGTCCTTCGTTATCACCGTATCTTCTCCACTTCGCAGCCTCATTCGGCAGGCCCAGCTTTTCGAGTGCGTCTGCTTTCGCATAGAACTCTTCAGCTGTTTCTTCCATGTTCAGATAGAAGTTGCCAAGAACAAGGTCCTGTCCGGGAGTAACGATCGGTTTACCATCCTTCGGACCCAGAATGTTGTTGGCACCGAGCATCAAGACTTCCGTCTCGGCTCTTGCCATTTCACTCAGAGGCAGATGGACAGCCATCTGGTCACCGTCGAAGTCGGCGTTGAATGCCGGACATACGAGCGGATGGACACGGATTGCATGTCCTTCAACCAGTTTCGGGAAGAAGGACTGGATTCCAAGTCTGTGCAGTGTAGGTGCACGGTTCAGGAATACTGGATGGCCGTTGATGACCTGTTCAACAACGTCCCATACACGCGGTTCCTGTCTGTCGATCAGCTTTTCAGCTGTCTTGGGATTGCTGGCGATTTGCTGGTTGACCAGTTCATTGATAACAAACGGTTTGTACAGCTGAATAGCCATTTCTCTCGGCAGACCGCACTGATTCATCTTCAGTGTAGGTCCGATCGCGATAACGGAACGGCCGGAGAAGTCTACACGCTTACCGAGCAGGTTCTGACGGAAACGTCCCTGCTTACCCTTCAGTGAGTGAGACAGTGACTTCAGCGCACGTCCGCCCGCACCGGTAATCGGCTTGGAACGGCGTCCGTTGTCGATCAGAGCGTCGACAGCTTCCTGCAGCATTCTCTTTTCGTTCTGAACGATGATCGCGGGAGTTCCGAGTTCAAGCAGTTTCTTCAGACGGTTGTTGCGGGTAATGACACGACGATACAGATCGTTCAGGTCACTTGTCGCAAATCTTCCGCCGTCCAGCTGCAGCATCGGTCTGAGATCCGGCGGAATGACCGGCAGTACCGTCAGAACCATCCATTCAGGACGGTTTTCACTGGTACGGAAAGCATCGACAGTTTCAAGACGCTTGATCAGCTTCTTGCGCTTGTCTCCGTTTGCCTTTTCCAGTTCCTTCAGGATCCCGGTGTATTCTTTTTCCAGATCGCACTGTTCAAGCAGTGTTCTGATCGCTTCCGCACCGGTCGCAGCACTGAAGCTGCCCGGTCCGTAAATAGCCGTATTCTCACGGAATTCACGTTCGGAAAGGATCTGCTTGTAGCTCAGCTTTGTATCGCCCGGATCAGTTACGATCCAGCTTACAAAGTAAACTACTTCTTCCAGCTGTTTGGGCGGCACATTCAGAAGTAAGCTCATGCGGGAAGGAATTCCCCTGAGGTACCAGATATGCGCAACCGGAGCAGCCAGTTCAATATGTCCCATACGCTCACGGCGGACGCTGGATTTTGTGATCTCAACGCCGCAGCGATCGCATACAACGCCCTGATAACGGATCTTCTTGTATTTTCCGCAGGCACATTCCCAGTCCTTCTGGGGACCGAAGATACGCTCGCAGAACAGACCGTCACGTTCAGGCTTCTGGGAACGGTAGTTGATGGTTTCGGGTTTCTTTACTTCACCGTAGGACCATTCACGAATTCTTTCAGGAGAGGCGAGTCCGACTTTAATCGCGTCAAAGTTATTGATATTCATCGCTTATACCTCCTTAGTACTGATCCGTATCATCGAAGTCATCAAATCCGACAGCTGCTGCCTCGGGAATCTCTTCTTCAAGGCTGTCAGTGATCGTCAGATCTGACTGTGATTCAGCATCGTTGACAATGTTCTGACGGCTCAGGTCGAGTGTTGTTTCTTCCTTCAGCTCTTCCTGTTCCATCTGCTTCAGATCCATTTCCTCACCGTCTTCACCGACCATCTTGACATCGACTGCAAGAGCCTGCAGTTCATGTACGAGGACGCGGAATGACTCGGGAATGCCGGGTTCCGGCAGATCCTTGCCCTTAACGATTGCTTCGTAAGTCTTTGTACGGCCCATGATATCGTCTGACTTCACTGTCAGGATCTCCTGCAGTGTATTTGCGGCACCATAAGCTTCCAGTGCCCAGACTTCCATTTCACCGAATCTCTGGCCGCCGTTCTGAGCTTTACCGCCCAAAGGCTGCTGAGTTACGAGTGAATAAGGTCCTGTTGCACGTGCGTGCAGCTTATCGTCGACCATGTGAGCCAGCTTGATCATGTACATGACACCGACCGCGATGCGTTCATCATACGGTTCGCCTGTCATACCGTCAGTGAGCAGATACTTTCCGTCTGCGGATGTATTCGCTTCCTGCATGATGTTTCTGAGGTCTTCGTTGGATACACCGTCGAATACCGGTGTAGCGAACTTGCAGTTCAGAGATCTCGCAGCCATTCCCAGATGTACTTCCAGGACCTGACCGATGTTCATACGTGAAGGAACGCCGAACGGGTTCAGCATGATGTCGATCGGAGTACCATCCTGCATGTAAGGCATATCTTCGATCGGCATGATCCTTGAAATGACACCCTTGTTTCCGTGACGGCCGGCCATCTTGTCGCCCTCGGAGATCTTTCTCTTCTGAACGACATATACCTTTACCACTTCATTGACGCCCGGTGACAGTTCATGGTCATCCTTGCGCTTGAAGATACGTACGGAATGAACGATACCTGCACCGCCGTGAGGTACTTTCAGGGAGTTGTCTCTGACTTCTCTGGACTTTTCACCAAAGATCGCCAGGAGCAGCTTTTCTTCAGGAGAGATCTCGCTCTGGCCTTTCGGTGTAACCTTACCAACCAGGATATCTCCTTCTTTTACTTCAGCACCGACCATGACGATACCTCTTCCGTCGAGATTGCGGCATGCGCTTTCTGCAACGTTCGGGATATCTCTCGTGATCTCTTCAGGTCCGAGTTTTGTATCACGGCATTCGATGTCATATTCTTCAATATGAACAGAAGTATATACGTCTTCACGTACCATACGTTCGGACATGATGATCGCATCTTCGTAGTTGTAACCATGCCATGTCATGAATGCGATCAGGACGTTCTGGCCAAGTGCCAGTTCGCCGTTCTGCATTGCAGGACCATCAGCCAGGATGTCACCGCGCTCGATACGTTCACCGTCAAAGACGATCGGTCTCTGGTTCAGACATGTGGAAGAGTTGGAACGACGGTATTTCGTCAGTTCATATGTATGTTCTTTTCCGCTGTCTTCCTGAATGACTACCTTAGTAGCATCTACATAGGTAACGACACCGGGAGCCGTCGCAACACAGGCAGCACCTGAGTCACGCGCAATACGGTGTTCCATACCTGTACCGACAAACGGGCTGTGCGGGTTCAGCAGAGGAACTGCCTGACGCTGCATGTTCGCGCCCATCAGAGCACGGGTACAGTCATCGTTTTCCAGGAAAGGAACGCAGGCTGTCGCAACAGATACGATCTGACGCGGGCTAACGTCCGCAAAGTCGATCTCGTCTTTGGAAACCATGACGGTTTCACCGGCGATTCTCGCGACGATACGGTCGCCTGCCAGATGTCCTTCTACGATCTCGTTTGCCTGAGCGATAACGTGGTCGTTTTCTTCATCTGCAGACATGTACTGGATCTCGTCCGTTACAAATCCGTCGATGACCTTACGGTACGGGGTCTGGATAAATCCGTATTCATTGACTCTCGCATAAGTTGTCAGATAAGAGATCAGACCGATGTTCGGACCTTCAGGTGTTTCGATCGGACAGATCCTTCCGTAATGGGAGTTATGAATATCACGGACTTCGAATCCGGCACGTTCACGTGTCAGACCGCCGGGACCCAGCGCAGAAATACGGCGCTTGTTGGAAAGTTCAGCCAGCGGGTTCTGCTGGTCCATGAACTGTGACAGCTGGGAGCTGGAGAAGAACTCCTTGATCGCTGCTGTCAGCGGACGGATATTCGTCAGCTGCTTCGGTGTCAGGTTGGAAGCGTCCGCAATGGACATTCTTTCCTTGACAACACGTTCCATACGGGAAAGACCGATACGGAACTGGTTCTGGATCAGTTCACCGACTGTACGGATACGACGGTTGCCCAGCATATCGATATCATCTGTTGTACCGATACCATCGAGCATCGTCAGTTCATAGTTGTACAGCGCATACATATCCGGCATTGTGATGGTGTGCTTGTCATTCAGCGGATCGATACCGATCAGCTTGACAGGGTGACCGTCAGCTGCCAGGATCGTGATCTCCTGTACGCACGCACCGACCAGCCAGAGGCTGACAGATGCGCCTTCCATTACCATCTTTGTGACTGCTTCTTTCTTCGCGTTCGTCAGAGTCGGAGCAGCTCCGTCCGGAATGTAGCGGTCCAGAAGGTTTGTTCCTGTGCCATCAGTCACGTCAGCACCGTTGACCGTCAGACGGCCGGGTGTATAAAGACGCTGTCCCAGCTTCAGTACTGCTGTTACGTTGTCGTTTGTCAGTTTCGCTTCGCTTGCGATGATGCCTGCATAAACAGTAACCTCACTGAATTCAGCTGCTACTGCTTTGACATCTTCCGGCGTCAGGACTGTTCCCTTGGAAAGGGATACAGTGCTTCCGTCAAGGTCTGTTGCCAGGATCCTTCCGACCAGGGCATTCGTCCAGCTTGTATTCATCACTGCTGTTACAGGATGAGAGAATGTATGGTTGAACGGAAGTGCACGGCAGTTGATGCCCTTGTTGATCTCGGGACGCAGTGCGTTGCGCTCTGTTTTTCCGATATGGACATCTTTATTGAAGATGACAGTTCCTTCGGCACCGACCAGGTCTTCCGCAAGCTTATGGCCTTCCATACGGTCAAGAATGTTCAGCTTCTTGCGTACCTTGTAACGGCCTGCTTTCGTCAGATCATATCTTCTGTAGTCGAAGAACTTGGCATCCATCAGGTTGATGGCACCGTCGATCGTAGCGATTTCATCTGCACGCTGGTTTTCATAAACAGACAGAAGAGCTTCATTTGTTGTCTTTGTCTTATCAGCGTTCAGAGTGTTGAGGATCTCCTCATAATTTCCGAATACGGATGTGTACAGCAGCATGTAGTCGTTCAGGAATTCTCTTTCTTCCTGTTCAACGATCACATCCGGATACAGCTCGAAACGCAGAGTCTTCAGGAATTTCTGCATTTCTGTCGTATCAAACGGATCATCTGTACGTTCAAGATTCAGGGACATACCGATCGCCTTGAAGAGGATCGTGCTGAGCACCTTTCTTCTGCGGTCGATCGAAACGTTCATGATCCTGCCCAGAGCCGCTTTCTTATCATCCGACATGAATTCCAGCCAGGTTCCTCTGGAAGGGATCAGTTCGCATGTGTATGTATCACGGCCTGTACGGTCTTCGGAAACGATATCAAAATATGCGCCGGGTGAACGCACGATCTGGCTTACGATAACACGCTCAGCACCGTTGATGATAAACGTGCCGGTCGGTGTCATCAGAGGGAAGTCTCCGAGGAAGACTTCTTCCCACTGCGTCATCACTTCACCTGTATCAGGGTCAACGATCTCGAGTTCCATCTTTGCCCTTAAAGGTGCACAGTAGTTTGTTTCTCTGTATTTGCATTCACTGATCGAATATTTCGGCTCGCCGAATTCATAATCAATGAACTTCAGCCGGATGTTTCCGGCATAGTTGTAGATTGGGTAGATATCATTAAATACTTCTTTGATACCTACCGTTGTGAACCACTCAAAGGATGCTGTCTGTATTTCCACCAGATCCGGAAGATCCAGCCCCGCACTTACCTTTGAATAATCGCGGCGGGTTGCTTTGTTGCCATAATTCACAACACGGTAGGTTTCTTTATTCTCCATTGTTCGCCATCCTTTCGCCTGCATCGCCTTATATACGCCGAAAAGGGCATACTTACCCTTACCCTTATTTTTAGCGACATTTATCAACATATAATAATATCAATGTTGAGTAAAGCCGTCAATTTCTGATCCCCTTAAGAATCCAGTATCCTTTATCCCTGTCAATTACCTCACAAGACCCGAAAACTTCCGCTATCTTCCGGACAGCGCTTTCAGCGCCTTGTTTTCTCCTGATCACCGCCAGCAGCACACCGCCGCGGTTCAGATGATCATAAGCTTCCGACAGGATCCCGTGCACCACAGCCTTTCCGGCTCTGATAGGAGGATTTGTCAGAATCATATCAAAGTGATCAGCCAGGCTGTCGAAGCGGTCTGACATGACCGCTCTGACAGTCGCCCTGTTTTTTTCGGCATTGAGCTCAGTGAGCTCCAGCGCTCTCGAATTGACATCGCTGCAAGTGACAGAACATTCCGGAAATATTGTTTTCACAACAATTCCTACAGTCCCGTATCCACAGCCCAAGTCCAGAACACTTCCGGACAATGGCGTGCATACGGCGTTTTTCAGCAGGATCTTCGTACCCTGATCGACACCATCCTTGCTGAAAACACCATCATCCGTAACAAATGTGAATGTGCGGCCCGAAAACTGAAAGGTGATCTCCCTCCTATTGGAAGGCAGCCCGCTGTTATCTGTAAAATAGTGAATTTGGCTCATAACGCGGTTCCTTTCTTAGGGCCGAAAAGCCGAAACAGATTTCGGCTTCTCTAGATGATTATTTTGTTCAAATCTTATTTGAACTCAACTGTAGCTCCTGCTTCAACAAGCTGCTTCTTGATGTTCTCTGCTTCTTCCATCGGTACATCCTTCTTGATTTCTGCAGGGATACCATCAACCAGCTTCTTAGCATCAACAAGTCCCAGACCTGTGATTGTACGAACGACTTTGATAACGCCGACCTTGGAGTCACCGAAGCTTGTCATAACGACTGTTACGTTTGTCGGTGCTGCAGGTTCAGCAGCTTCTGTAGGTGCAGCTACTGCAACAGGTGCAGCAGCGCTTACGCCATACTTTTCTTCGATTGCTTTTACGAGCTCATTCAGCTCAAGAATTGTAGCTTCATCAAGATAAGCAAGAATCTCTTCCTGTGTTAACTTTGCCATGGATTTTTTCCTCCTTCTTCCTTAGGCAGCTGCCTCTGCAGCTTCTTCTTTTGGTGCTTCTGCGCTACCGCCTCTGGCTTCAGCAACAGCATTGATAGCTCTTGCAAAGCCGGAAACAGGTGCCTGTAATACAGATAACAGCATTGACAGCATTCCTTCTCTGTTCGGGAGCTGGGACAGCTCTGCAACTGTTTCAGATCCGATAACACGGCCTTCAACAATTCCGCCCTTGAGAATCAGTGCCTTATGCTTTTTCGCGAACTGTGCCATAACACGAGCCGCTGCGGTTTCGTCTTCGCCGAATGCGATCGCGTTGGGTCCTGTCAGAACGTTTTTCAGGTCTCCGTAACCAGCCGCATCTGCTGCTCTGGCAGCCAGCGTGTTCTTATAGACTTTCATCTCAACATGCTCGGCCATCAGTGCACGGCGGAGTTCAGTGACCTCAGCAACGCTCAGTCCACGGTACTCAGCGACAACTGCAGAACCGGATTTTTTCATCTTGTCTGCAATCTCGGTGACGACATTTTTCTTTGTTTCCAATACCGCCTGATTCATTCCTTCACCTAAACCTTTCCTGTTATCGCGTACCTGAATATATAAAGCCCTCGCTGACAGACAGCAAGGGCATAAAAGTTCAACTAACAGATTGACTTTCTCTACCTCGGTAACCTGATTAAGCTTACGCCGTTACTGTCTCTGGTATTTGATAACGTTAAAATAATACGAGCGTTTAACGTGTTTGTCAACCTTCAGTTTATCTTTTTAACAGCAGTTTTGCCGACAATGTGAACAGGGCTCCGCTGACCAGGAATACACCCGCCCAGAAGAGCGGATAACCGTCTCCGCCCGTCTTGGGAAGCGCCGTCAGGAATTCAGATTTCTTTCTGTCATACATCGTGATGAACTGCGTCTGATCGGAAGACGCTGCTGTAAATGTGATGGACGCGCTGACTTCATACTGCTCAGGCGCCTGTTCCTCCATCAGGGTGTATGTTTTTCCGGCACTGACCGACTGCAGTCTGTGTGCTTCTTCCGTGCTTGTCCAGCGGTCTATGACCTTCCCGGTCTCATCGATGATCTTCAGGACTGCTCCGGCCAGCGGTTTCTTTGTGAAGGAGTCAAGTTTTTCCACACGGATATCCAGCGGAACGTTCTCGATCTTCAGTACACGGCCTTCCATATCCGCGTCAGTGATCACAGTCCCGTCCTGCAGGACGCTGAACTCAACAGGTCCGTTGTGTGAAGCATATCCGTCCGGTATTTTGATTTCCGTGATCGAATAGCCTTCCGAAGCCTTCAGTTTTGGTCCAAGTTCCTCCTGGGCTCCGGATGATGTCCAGCTGTATATCTCATTGCCATGTTCATCCCACAGACAAAGCTGTGCCCCGGGCAGGGCATTGCCCCTTTCATCTGTTTTCAGTACAGCCAGACTGATCTGATGGTTCGTAAATATATGCCCGGTATCATCCACAGTCACCGCATAGCCTGCCGGCACATTCTCCCGGATCTCATAAACGATCTTTCTGCCGGTATCATCATATTCATTCAGACCAGCAAATACGCCTTTCCAGGATGATTCCGCATTGACTGACAGATGCCGGATGTCTTCTCCGTCTGCAAGCAGAATGAATTCAGCTTCTGCCAGTTCTGCGCCGTCCCATATCTTTTCCACCGGCAGATCGACCTTCCTGCGCTCATAGATATTCGTAACGGTCAGTTCGACTGTTTCTCCGCTGATCCGTACAGCCGGATCGCCGGTGACCGTGAACCTCCTGAAGACATATGCCGGGGACAGGCTGTCTTCCGTACCGTTCAGTTCCGTCAGAACATAGTTTCCATAGGGAATATCATTCAGTACCGTGCTTTCATTGTTTCTGATCTCGAATGTCCGGATCAGGTCCCCGTCTGCCGTATGCAGGGCAAACCGGTAGCTTTGTTCTGTCTGCAGCGGATCCCCTTCTGTGTCTTCCGTATGTTTTGTGATCTTCAGGTTTCCCCGGATACGTTCATTGGTGACCGTCATCGTCTGTTCAGCAGCGTCCCATTCCGCATGTCCGTGATCCTGTGCTTCCAGGCGGAACAGTTTTCTGAGGAAACGGATCAGCCCGTTTTCTGTAAGCTCATCCTTCAGATACAGTGTTCCGTCCTGCAGGATCTCGAAGGAGATATCCGCGTCGGATCTCACATATCCTTCCGGCGCGGTGACCTCTCTCAGAACATAACTTCCTTCTTCCAGGGAACTGATCATGACGCTTCCGGCATCTGTTGTGTACTGTCCCAGAGATACGCCTGATCTGAACAGTTCAAATACAGCAGGTTCATTGATCAGGCTGTGGTCCGCACTGCATTTCTGCAGCGTCATTTCAAATGTGCCTGTCTGTTCTTCGCTGGCTGGGTCCCAGGTGTTGATCACCTCAAGACGATCGCCTGAAAGTCTGTTCTCCGAGATCCAGAGCCCTGCCTCAGATACTGTTTCGCCTGTCTGCACAAATACCGTATTTCCGTCCAGTATTTCCTTACTGCATCCTGCTACTGCTGATTCACTGACAGTATACTGTATCCGATCCGAACCATCCTGTCGGTAGACCGGCAGAGCCACGGTCGTGATCTGCCAGATGTCTGTTCCTGAAACGGCATCTGCCTGGGTAAGTGTATATGTTTCAAGCAGCTGTCCGTCCGCATACAATCCGATCAGGATCTCTGCGGGAAGTGCTGTCTGTGTTTCCCTGACCCAGGTCTTCCGGATCAGCAGCGGCTGTGCGGCCGGCGCAATGCCTGCGTCATTGTTTTCCGAAGCATAGCGGTAAGAACCGATCGACGAGGCTTCCGGCATGGTAATGCCGTCTATTCCGATTCCGGTCAGTCGTTCTTCTTCATAGATACCGGTCCCGTCTGAATCGCTGTCTTTGTTTCCGATATGAAGCGGTGACAGCAGATATTCAGGGAGACAGTCCGCCTCGATCAGTATCCGGTACGTCCCTTCGGGAAGCGAGGTGAACCGGTATCTTCCGTCTGTGTATGTTGATACCGTCCCTGTATGGACATCCATGCTTTGGGAAGAATGAATGACCGCAGGCACACCGTCAGATTCATATATCTCATAGTTTCCTGCAGTGTCCTGTTTCAGCAGTGTGACCGTCATATCATGCATCGGCTGTTCCAGCGAGCTGCGCTGACCGTCCAGGTCGCCGTCTTCCCAGATAATACCCTCAATACTGCGCGATACGATGTAAACTGTCGATTCTCCGGTATCGGAACCCCTGTAGACCGTGTTTCTGATCTTCTGGCCTCCCTGACTTCCCGGCATACTGACACGAAGATGCAGCCTGCATGTCTGCTGTCTGTAAAGCGTACCGATCACAGCAGCAGCTTTGATATTCTTCCGTTCTCCGGGATCCAGTACGAGGACACGGTCTTCCCTGTCAGACTGCACAGTTCCTTTGATCCATGCCGGAGAATTCCTGATCTGCCCGGCTGTGATGTGTTCAGCAGCCGCTTCATCAATTTCCTGAAAGGTGTACCATATCTCCCAGTCACCGATATTCTCGGCAGTGATCTTTGTACCGTCTGCGGAATACTTCAGGATCCTGAATTCATCCAGATACAGATCTCCCGTGTATGTACTGTCTGAGGCAAATACATCCAGTACAACGGAGTCCGTCAGATCAGAAGAACCGTTGTTTCCCGCCGTGATCGTCCATCCCGCGCTTTCCTGCGGATCGATGAATCTCCGGTCGGCCTTTTTCGATACAGCCATTGCCAGCTGTTTGGAGATACGGATCCCCGCTTCACTGATATTGTCGTTTGCAGGAGTCAGAGGACGATGATCCCCGTCTGCACTGATGGATGACGTCACGATGATCTGCTGCTGATCAGCTATTTCGATATATCCGTTCTCTTCATCGATCACCGTGCCGAAGTAGATGTTGTCCATATCCTGCGAAGGAATGATGTTCTCCAGCGTCCATGTCAGGATCGTCTGTCCGTTCTCCCCTGCTGTCAGTACGGGTTCAAGCGGTATGCCGGAACAGCTTCCCTGCTTTCCGATACCAGTCTGTACGTATTGGGAACCTGACGCGTACCAGGAACCGAAATCATTGTTGTACATCAGCTGCGCAGGCATGACCGCTCTGACAGTCACTGTGACCGGTGTGCCTTCCCCGGTCTGCGTATATGTTGTCAATGACGGTTTGATCCGGTATTCCACATAGCGCTGTCCGCTGTCCAGGCTGTAGATCCTTGCCGGTTCCGCTGAGCCTGTCCGGGTCTGCGCAGCAGTGATCTCGATCTCGCTTCTGAACGGAGTGACATAAACTGAATCTCCATCATGATTATCCCCGGTATGTCCGGACACATAGGCGCTGTTTTCCCACACTGCTTTGACATACTCTTCTTTCACATCCTGCCTGTCGCCCTGCGGAAAGATAAATGAAAGATTATCGGTCCCTTCCGGACGCAGCGGGATCATTCCTCCGGCTGCGCTGACCTTGTCTTTCAGCCACCATGTCGTGCTGATCCTGATCTGATACACATTGCCCACTGTCTGACTCTCATCCGCGGTCGTACAAGGTATATATGACAAGGCTGCCTTTTTGGTGAATTCTTTTTCCGACAGATCCTTGCGGTACTGGGTCAGGATCCCCACACACGTATATCCTAGATCCTGCAGCTGCTGCAGATCGGAAAAATAGATCAGATCCGACTCAACTGCGTCATTCATTTCCGCGTCATCACTCCATCCCGTTCCGTCCGGCTTCGCCGCATACATCCATGAATATGTTCCTGACGCATAATAACCGTCGTTATAGGCAGACGGACTGCCGGGAGTACCGTCACTGTTCTGCAGGAGTATGCCTTCATCATCGAACTTCATCAGGCTGTTTGCGGCATATACGACATTGTCGCTGTCACCTCTGGGATCACACCAAAGTCCCCAGGTGATCCCGAACGGCTGTCCGGCTGCCACAGCATCCTCGCCGGTATGCAGAAAGGAATCAGGTTCTTCGTTATGGTTGATATCGCCGTATCCGTCTGCGGAAGCGTAATGGATGTTCGGTGTATATACCCCTCCACCGGCAATAAAGGCCGACCATGTCAGCACGTCATCAGATGTATTTCCCTGCTCTAGCAGTACATCCGATACCTTCAGCTGTGCATCTGTTACGCTCAGTTCGACTGTTCCTGTGTCTTCATACCATTCGCTGAGATCTGTTCCGTTCTGTTCATAGGGGACGACAAAGTATACCTCTGCCGCGGAGATACAACCGACCCGCGCTGTAAACACACCGTCTGAAGGTTTCCAGTAGATGTTCTGGTTCTTCGGGGCAGCGCCGCTGTTGCCGTTCGGGAACCACTGCGGATTCACTTCATAACCATTAGGATGCTGTTCACTTTTCGGATAGATCGTGTAGGTTACAACACTTCCTTCCTGCACTGCGCTCCAGTCACCTCCGTTCCAGCATCCGTTGGAGCCGTCGGCAGGCATGATATCGGGCCGTTCATTCTTTCTGTTCAAAGGTGCCAATGTAGCGTACGTCAAACCATAGCTCTTAACATCTCTTTCATCGGTCTGCAGGTCGGAATACGGACGCTTATTGCCTTCATAGCTCCAGATCAGCGGTACAAATCCGTCATTATTCATCGACACAGGAGACGAAGATGCGGAGGACTTTCTGTATACAGCCTGCATATCAACGCTGACACTGATCGGTCCGCCCGGCAATGCGCATCCTTTCAGGTCCGCACCCGTTCCGGCACTGCCTTTGCTGTAGAGCTGGAGGTTCACGGAATAACCATAGATCCTTCCTTTGACCTGTCCGGCATCTTTGTTCAGCGCGAGACTGTTTCCTGTGGAAAAGTCGAACACATCCAGACCCTGTGTATGCGTATGTTTTGCAAGCGCGGCATTCATTCTGAGTTCACATGTGACCTCTACCGGTTCCGAAACGCATTCAGCCGCCTGACTGATATCGTTATGATCCATCCAGGCACGGAAGACAGGCTGTATGACTGTGCCGTCGGAAGCTCCGAGGATATGGATCACCACGCTGACAGTCCCGCTGCCGGGGAATGCGTTTTCCGCGGTCTCATTCGGCTCCATAAACCGTTTGACAAGCAGCACCTGGTTCCCTTCTCCGTCCTTACTGAGCGTCCATCCGGTCGTTCCGGGTGCCAGTGTATCAAGATCATTGCATTGGTTTCCCGTCCAGCCCATGGATTCCGTATCAAAAACCGCTTCCTTTTCTGTACATGGAAGAATGAATTCATAGAACATATATCCGCTGCCGACACTGTCGTAAATACCATTGGATCTTGTTCTGTAAAACAAGGTATATGTCAGCGTATCAAACGTCCTGATCCTGTGATTTGCGTCCGATGTATCTCTGCCGGGAGTATCCGCTTCATCAAACGGGCCGATTCCGTCTTTCATCTCCGAAACACTCAGTGTCTCAACATAGATCAGGTCATCATCCAGATAATCATGTTCTCCTCCGGACTGATCCAGCAGGATCGTGCACAGTTCCTGATAAAGAGCATATTTCTCAGGGTTCCTGCCCTGCCATTCAGTTCTGTCTTCTTCAGACATTCCGTTTTCAAGGGACCTGATCTGCTGCAGAAGCGTACGTATACTGTCCTTTTCCTCTTCACTCATCTGAAATACGGAACTGCTTTCCGGCAGCTGTTCCAAATACTGCGTGATCTTCAGAAATTTTACTATGATGACAGTCATCTCGGGCATATCATCCCAGACCAGCGATGTGTCCGCAAACACAGACTGAAAGACATAACTGCCTTCGATGTCCGCATCATATGTACTGCACTGCCAGACTGCTTCCTGTTCCTCCGGCGTCTCACTTCCGGCAAACAGAACTGCTAATGTATCCGGAAGATACAGATCTTCTTCCGCAGTTCCTGCTTCAGCCATGATCTCTGAAGGATCAGGCACTGCGACCGCTTCGATCACCCGCTGTTCTGTTTCCGTTGATTCAGTCTGCTGTTCTGATGCCGGATCCGGTTCTTCGGCAGTTACAGGCATTGTCCTCAGACAGATCATTGCCGCAAACAACAATGCCTGTCGTTTTTTCCATGCTGTGCTATACATAGTTTCCTCCGTTTCCATCGGCCGCAACGGCCTTCTGAAATAACATTCGGTATTCACACTGAATCTCCACGGAAAAACAAAAAAAAGATCTGAAATTCAACATTCCAGATCCTTTTGGTTACATGTGTATGCTGCCTTACTCAACTACAACTTTAACGCCGGGGCCCATTGTTGTGGAAACAGTGATTCCCTTCATGTATGTACCCTTGACTGTTGCAGGCTTGATACGGTTCAGCTGATCATACAGAGCCTTGAAGTTCTCTGCAAGAGCCTGATCAGAGAAGGAGCACTTGCCGATCAGACAGTTGATGTTTCCATCTCTGTCAACACGGTATGTGATCTTACCTTTTTTGATCTCTTCGATCGCCTGGGTAATGTTTGTTGTAACAGTACCTGTCTTAGGGTTCGGCATTAAGCCCTTAGGACCGAGCACACGGCCGAGTTTACCGAGCTGACCCATCATATCGGGAGTAGCTACGATAATATCGAAGTCGAACCATCCGCCCTTGATCTTTTCGATCATGTCTGCGCCGCCAACGAAGTCAGCGCCTGCATCCTTAGCTTCCTGTTCTTTCGGGCCCTGAGTAATAACAAGAACTTTTCTTGTCTTACCTGTGCCGTTGGGAAGAACCATAGCACCACGGATGTTCTGTTCAGCCTGACGAGGGTCAACGTTCAGGAAGAAGCTGGCTTCTACTGTAGCGTCGAATTTTACCGGGCTGAGTTTCTTTGCGAGTGCAACACCTTCTGCATAGGGATACAGTTTTGTGCTGTCTACCTGAGCCTGAGCGGCCTTGAATTTCTTACCTGCCATGATCAGTTATCCATCCCTTCTACTGTAATACCCATGTTGCGGGCTGTACCTGCAATGATCTTCATAGCTGCTTCAACACTGTTAGCATTCAGGTCAGGCATCTTGTACTCAGCGATCTCGCGGAGCTGATCAACAGTGATCTTGCCAGCCTTGACAGTCTTCGGTGTACCGGAAGCTTTAGCGATTCCGGCAGCCTTCTTCAGCAGGAATGCTGCAGGTGTTGTTTTGATGACGAAATCAAAGCTCTTGTCTTCATAAGCTGTGATGACGACAGGAACGATGTCACCCTTGCGGTCCTTTGTTTTGTCGTTGAATTCCGTGCAGAATTTCGGCATGTTGATGCCTGCGGATGCCAGAGCCGGTCCCGGTTTAGCGCCGCCTGCAGGGAACTGCAGTTTGCATACTTTTGCAACTTTCTTTGCCATGTGGCGTTCCTCCTTTAAATAGGTTCCACATGCAGTGGTAAACGGATAAGCTGCTTATCCTCCCACGCATGATTACACACGAAAAAACGTGTGCTTCAATATGATAGTATTAATTGCTTCTCGAGTCAATCATTTTTAACCGAGAACTACAGATGCCAGTGTAATTACAAGAGGCAGTACCGCCAGGCAGAGGATCGTTGACAGACACACCTGCTCTACGGCGTCCGTGTAGTTCTTGTCATATGCCTGTGCAAACACAGCAACATTGGAACCGACCGGTGCCGCAGCAGCGATCATCAGTGCCAGTTTCATTTCAGATATGCCGAACGGCAGGATCCTGAATATGGCAAGCGTTGCCAGCGGGATCAGGACCAGTCTGAGCAGGCATACGATATATGTCTTTTTCTTTTTGAACATTGCCAGCAGATCCGACTGAGCGAGGAATATACCGCTGATCATCATGGCGATCGGTGTGTTCAGTCCCGCAATCGAACTGAATACACTGGTCACGACGCCAGGCATATGGTTTCCGGCTCCGGAAAAGAAGATGATCAATCCGGCAGCCACCGCAAGAACGATCGGATTCGTTATGATCTTTTTCGGCGAGATGACATTCTTATCAGAGGTGATGACATACACTCCGTATGTCCACTGCAGTGCGTTGACGAACACGATCATGACGGAAATGTAGAATACATACTGGCTTCCCATAACCGCTGTGACCAGCGGGATACCGATGAACCCCGCGTTTGAGAAAGCCGATGAGAAGCAGGAAATACCGTCACGCTTCCCAAAAACGATATGCGAGATCACGATCGCCGCCAGCATGGCTGCACCTGCCAGCAGTGTTGACTGCAGGAGCTCCGCAGCCTTTTCAGCTGTCCGTTCAATGCAGAAGTTGTTGATCACCACGACCGGGATGACCAGGTACAGCAGGATCTTGCCGAGTTCCTTTGACCCCTGATCCGTGATCATTCCCTTTTTATAGAAAACATATCCTGTCAGCATCAGCAGAAACATGACACAGATCTGTTTCAGCAGCAGTAAGCCGATCGCCATATGTTCATTCCTCCTTGAACGCAAGCATTGCATTCGTATAGTAGGGATCGTCCGTCACTTCCGTGCCGAACCATACCGGCGGCTCAAATGCGTTCGCTTCCTCTTCACTGCCAAATTCCGTTTCCACCACCAGCAGTCCGTCGAGCCTGCCGTGATACACATCGATCTCGGCGTGATGTCTGTCCGGGAGTTCCATGACATACCGGTTCTTTGCGACCGGATGGCCGATCGTTTTTTCACACAGTTTTGCATAGTCTTCAGCAGAGATCTCAAATTCTTCTTCCTGCCGGATCATGCCCATGCCGCTTTTATATGTGAAGATATGTTTATCATCCGCTTTCCGGATCCTGAGGACCGGGTCGACTGAAAGATACCTTTGTTCCATCCGGATCATAACTGTTCCTGTCAGATCGGGAAGTTCTTTTACAAGAAATTTACGTTCAATTTCCATAATGGCCGCCTTTCCGCAATGTATTCATTCATAAAAAACAAAACCCACCGGAAGTGATCACGGTGAGTTCCTGGCTTTACTGTTTGAAGAATGCCGTGAGATCCTTTTCAAACATTGGTGTCCACCATTCCAGATACCCTGCCCTGGTCGGATGTACCGGATCAAACATATAGAGCTGATATGCCTCATCCGTGATCTCGTACATCTCTTTATGGTTCCAGAGATCGATCAGACCGATATTCCACTTTTCCTGCATGACCGGCAGCAGCTCTGTCATGCTCTGATAAAGATCAGAGATAAATCTTGTGCCGCTGTAGAACAGTACCGGGCAGTGCCAGGTATTCTGCGCGTAGGAAATAATATATTCCATAGCTCCAGCGATCGTCTGCAGGTCAAATGCCTCAGGATCTCTTTCATCCGTTACCGTTCCAAGAGGCATACCCTGTGTCGCGTCATTGGTGGAAAGCTGGCAGATCAGCGCGTCCGCCGGGAATGACTGATCGATCGTCCTCAGACGTTTGATATAGGACGGTCCTTTTGCGTCAACATCGACAAGTGTTGTGCCGTTGACCGCTTCCTTGATCATAACGATGCCGTCAAGATGTTCCAGATCATCCGCGAATGACTGGTTCATTGAAGCGTATCCGAGTGTTACGGAACTGCCGAGAAATATCAGGTGTTTCCCTTTCAGCGGGCTGTTTTCCTTTGCGGGATACTGCGTAACATCATACTGCGGCGCGTTGCCCGGATGTCCCTCTTTGGTATAACCGTGTTCAGGCTTTTTCAGTTCAGGTATCTGCATGATCATCCCTCCTTGTTATATTTACAACAACATCTTATCAGACTAAAGTTCTTCTTGAAACTGACGATTACAAAAGAAGATCCTGCTGAATCATTCAGCAGGACCCTTTATCAGTCTTCCACTTTCTGCAGATCGTTATAGTTGATATCGGTCGGTGTTTCACGTCCGAACAGCATTGTCATAATGCTTGCGACCTGTGTCTGGTCGTTCATTTCGCTGACTCTGCCTTCCATGCCTGTGAACGGTCCGGTCAGGATACGTACTGTATCGCCGACCTTGAAGTCAACAACGACCTTCTTGTCGCTCTGACCCATTCTGCGCAGGATGGATTCGATCTCATCCGGGGAAACAGGGAACGGCTTTGCGCCGCCGCCTGAAGAACCGATAAATCCGGTAACTCCCGGAGTGTTACGCACAACATACCATGCTTCGTCCGTCATCTTCATCTCAACGAACACATAGCCCGGGAAAATGTTTCTCATCTTCTCGACTTCCTTGCCGTTTTTGATCTCGATCTCGGGTTCTTCCGCAACGAGTACACGGAACAGTGAATCCTGGATACCCATGGATTCAACACGCTTTTCCAGATTGTCCTTTACGCGGTTTTCATGTCCGGAGTATGTATTGACTACATACCAGCGTTTTTCATTTTCATCGTCAATCACAGGATTGTTCTTTTTCTCGTCGCTCATGTTATCCTCCGATTCCGATCAGTGTCAGAAGGGTCGTGCTTAAGAAATCGCACAGTACAAAGAACAGCGCAAAGAATGCTGTAAATGTTACAACTTCTCCTGTATTGGATACTACGTCGGCGCGCTTCGGCCAGCGTACACGTTTGGCTTCCTTTTTGATACCGCTCCAGCTGAATGTCTTATCCATAGAGTACCTCCTACTTCGTTTCTTTATGGAGTGTTTTGCGTCCGCACTTCGGACAGAATTTCATCAGTTCCAGACGTTTCTTCGCATTTTTGTGTGAAGTTGTATAATTTCTGGACATACATACCGTGCATGCCATAATTACTTTTTCATCTTTCGCCATGACAAAAACTCCTCGATTGCCTACCTAATTTAACACAAGAGACAATGCCAGTCAATTATGTTCAAATACGCACAGATTAATTTTTATCTGAAAAAACCGGTCCCGGGCCGGCTTCTTCTCATTTCTCCAATCATACGCCGGCCGTTTTCAGGCCGGATCTTCATGCTTTTTCAAGAATGCTCTTTTTGATCTTCTTCCGCACTCTCTGCTTTCTTCCGTCAAACTGCTTTGTCGTGATGCCCATCTCCTGTGCGGAATCACTGTATGAGCTGCCGTTCATCCAGCTCTGAAGGACCTGCTGTTCCTTTGGGTTCAGTTTGCTGATCTGCTCCATCAGGCGGTCTCTTGCCTGGTTCATCCGCAGCACGTATTCCGGGTCGGTCAGCCTGTTTTTCTGTTCCAGTGTTTCAATAGCTGGATTGTTCTCGCTGATCATGCTGTCGAGCGAATACATATGATTGACGCGTCCCAGCTGTTTCCGCTTCACCGCTCTCGTATATGTGATCATCGTGTTTCTGATCACGATCGTCAGGAATGTCGCAAAACTGCTGCCCCTGTCTTCCCTGTACGATTCGGCAGCTTTGCATAACGCCAGCATACATTCCTGCATCAGATCATCCCAGTAGATATTCAGGCAGGGACATGACTCAATTGCGTTTCTGACCTCATGGATCAGGATCGGTTTGTAGAGATTAAAAAGAGCACGGACGGCGTACGTGTCTCCTGTCCGGCTCATATAAAGCAATTCGTATGGATTCATAAGCTTTCCTCCTTAGCGGAAGAAACGCCCGTCTGTGATCTGATACATCAGGATCCCGGCACTGACTGCCGCATTCAATGAAGAGATCTTTCCTCTCATCGGAAGTGAGACCAGATAATCACACTTCTCTCTCAGCAGTCTTGAAATGCCCTTTCCCTCATTGCCGATCACCAGTACGGTATTGAAATCATACTTCAGTGATCTGTAGTCCTGTCCGTCCATGTCTGCTCCGACGATCCAGTAGCCTTTTTTCTTCAGCTCCTCTGCAGTGCGCGCAAGGTTTGTCACCGACGCGCATTTCACTGTATCGATCGCTCCGGCTGATACTTTCGCGACCGCCGGTGTCAGACCGACCGCATGCGTTTTCTTGAAGATAACACCGTCCGCGCCTACAGCGTCCGCGGTACGCAGAACAGCTCCCAGGTTATGCGGGTCTTCCAGTTCATCCAGCAGGATCAGGAAACCGTAGTCGGAATGCCGTTCATTCACCAGATCGTCCAGTGTATAAAGGCGGTATTCCTGTACTTCCGCAGCGATGCCCTGGTGATTGTCGCTGCCGGTCATTTTTTTCAGGTCATTGCGGCTTACATGCTTCACCTTGATCCTGTTTTTCGCGCACTCCGCTTCGATCTGAGGATCCTGGATACACAAGTATACACAGTCTACTTTCGAGGGATTCTTAAGCATCTGCTTTACGACGTTTTTTCCGTACATCAATTGTGCCATAACCCTTCCTCCTTCAGTGTTATAACTTTGTCCCATATCGTCCCGATCCTGTTCCAATTGTTCTCAAGTGACAAAGCACCCAGAATCGCTTCAAATCCAGTGGACTTCCGATAGATGCTGACAGGTGTGTTTTTCGGGACAGTGCCTGCGTTGGCGTTGCGGCCTTTGCGGTACCAGTCCTCTTCCTCTTCTGTAAAGAACGACGCTTCATGAAGAAGGTCATACAGTTCAGACTGTGCTTTGGCGCTGACATACTTTACGGAATGCTTCTGCAGGTCATTGCCCCTGCCGTATCCCTTTTCAACCAGATATGTCCTGACTACCAGCGACCATGCCGCGTCTCCCAGAAAGGCAAGCGTTCTGCCGGAGCATTCAGACGCTCTCACAGCAGACCTTTCTCTGCAAGCTTGCCGCGGTAAATATCGGCACTTGCAAAATCCTTGTTTTTCTTGGCTTCATTCCATTTTTCAAACAGAACGATATCTTCATCGGTAACGACCGGTTTCACAACGGCAACACCGAGAATATCAAGCATCTTTTCTACAGCGTTGCGGTATTTTCCGACTGCTTCGAAATCGATCTCGCGCTGTCTCAGGGCACCGTTCAGTTTCTTTACGGTGTCATAAATAACCGCATAGGCGTTCGGTGTGTTCATGTCATCGTCCATCTGGTCCAGGAATGCCCTGAAGGCTTCCGCATCATATGCGTCCGTAAATGTATAGCGTGCCATAGCCGCCTTGACATCCGCCTGCTTCAGCGGTGTCATAACGCGGTCCAGCTCTTTTCTGGCTGTTTCGATCGTTTCATCGCTGAAGTTCAGTTCCTTGCGGTAATGAACGGAGCTCATCAGCCATCTTGTCAGATTCGTACCAAGACGGTCCACGATATCCTTGGCCCAGAGAACATTTCCCAGTGACTTGGACATCTTGATTCCGTCAATGTTCACCATTGCATTGTGGATCCAGTAATTCGCAAGGCAGTTGCCATGGCAGGCTTCCTGCTGTGCCGCTTCGTTTTCATGATGGGGGAACTTCAGGTCCATTCCGCCGCCGTGGATATCGATCATTCTGCCGAGGTTGTTGTTGATCATGACGACACATTCCGTATGCCATCCGGGTCTTCCATCACCCCAGGGACTGCTCCACTTGATGCCCATATCTGTTTTCTTCCACAGCGCAAAGTCATACGGGTTGCGCTTCTGGTCATTGGCTTCAATGCGCGCGCCGGCTTCCAGCATGTTCAGCTTCTGATGACTGATCTCACCGTAAGTGGGAACGGAATCAACGGAGAAATAAACATCTCCATTTGCCTCATATGCATGTCCCGACAGCATCAGTTCATCGATAAACGCAATGATCTCATCCATTGTCTCGGTAACGCGCGGCGTAATATCCGGGAGTTCCGTATTCAGGAGCTTTCTGACTTCCTGATATGCTTCGATATAGCGCTCGGCGATCACAGCTTCGGTCGTTCCTTCATCGGCAGCCTTTTTAATGATCTTGTCATCTACATCCGTAAAGTTGGACGCATAGGTTACGGTGTATCCTTCCGCTTCAAACAGACGCTTGAGCACATCAAACACGACCATCGGTCTGGCATTTCCGATATGCGCATAGTTGTACACGGTCGGACCGCATACATACATATTCACATGTCCTTCTTTGATCGGATGAAATTCCTGCACTCTCAGTGTTTTCGTATTGTAAAGTCTGATCATATTCCCTCCCACAAAAACAGGGACCCGCAAAAAGACACCTTCGGCGTGGTCCCACTTTTCTTTTTACTCTGACAGATTAACGCACTGTATACGTCCTGCTTTAAAGGCCCTCCAAGGTGCATCTTATGCAGAACATACCGGACAGTTTCACCGGCCCTGTCCTCTCTAGGCGTCATGTTTCTGCTTTCTTTCCTCTTCCCAGGTTTCCTACACATTATAGAACATCAGCCAAGCATGAAACAAGGCATAAAGTTCCTGTGTACGGAAACAGGCTACAGTGTTTCAAGCAGACGGAGCACCTGATCAACACCAGGCATATCCATCAGCGTTTCCGCATAATGGCTGTACAGTACCGTTCCCTGATCATCGAGGATGAACAGAGCGGGCAGCTGCAGTTCGTCGCCTTCATAATCACCGTGTGAGAAGCCTACCTCCCTGGCTGCGGCAGCTTTCCGTTTCAGCTGTTCCGCGCTGCTGCCAAGCAGTTCTTCCTTTGAGCCTGCCGCATTGATTCCCAGTCTTCTGTAAATAACCTGTCCGGGATCGGCGATGATCTCAAACGGCAGTACAGTATCGGACTGTTTCAGATCATTCTGCAGGTGTGCAGTATCGCTCTGCATGACGACGATCACCTTCGCGTTTCTGGCTGTGAATTCTTCGTAGCGTTTCATGATCATGTAAACATCAAACCTGCAGACGGTGCATCCGATGTATCTCAGCACCCACAGTACGGTTTTCCCGTTCAGCATTTCACGCAAGTGTTCATAGTGACCGTTCTGGGTATCCACAGAGAAATCAGGGATCCGGTCTCCCTTTTCCATCCGGCACGACAGACCTTCTGTTTCATCCAGTATCCTGAGCGTTTCTTCTGCCATCGGGATATCCGCAATGTCCTGCGCGTAGTGCGCGTAACTGACCAGGCCGTCCGGCTCGATGATAAACATTGCCGGCAGCTGCAGTTCATTGCCTTCATAGTCTCCATGCACATAACCCGCTTCTTCGGCAGCTTTTCTCTTGGCAAGCAGTTTTGTCATATCACTGCCGCGCAGTTCCTCTACAGTTTCCGCGGCATGGATTTCCAGCGTCCGGTACAGTACTTCGTCCGAATCCGAAATGATCTCAAACGGGAGCGGTTCGTCACTCAGCGCCGCCTGCAGATGCGCCTGATCGCTCTGCATAACGACAATGATCTGTGTATTGCGTTTTTCGAATTCCGGATAAGCATTCGCCAGAACACGCATATCGATCCTGCATGTCGGGCAGCCTGCATAACGCAGCACTCTCAGTACGGTACGTTTTCCGCCCAGAAGTTCACTCATCTTCACATCTGTGCGGAACGCTGTATTCACGGTAAATTCCGGGAATCTGTCAAGTACATTCAATCTGCTCATAAAACTCTCCTGTAATAAGTCCATTGTTTCAGAAATTTCACAAAAATACAGTAATGTGCACAAAAAAGCGGAGAGTTTCCCCTCCGCCGTTATTCAGCAATGATATAGCTGCTGTAGATCGAGTTGCCGAGTCTCAGCCAGTCTTCCAGATCCATCATCCAGATGTAATCATTTTCTGTCAGGATCCCCTGGCGGATCAGACGGATGAGCTCATCATCCGTATACGGACCGTATTTCTCGGTATCTCCCGCTTTGTTGTAATACCAGAATTTTCCCGCTTCACTCATAATTCCGTCCTCATCAATCAGCCACACAGGCTCCGTCAGACCAGTGGAAGCCTTCCTGCTCATCACAGATCTGCTGTTCTGACTTGCAGGCTCCGTCAGACCATATACCGCCGTTTTCAAGACAGTCGCGTTCCGGTGTGATGCAGGCTCCGTCTTTCCAGATGTTTCCTTCATCCGAGCATACCTGTTCCGGTGTCTTGCACGCGCCATCCTGCCAGATATTCCCGTCTGCAGCACATATATCAGCCTGGGAGACCGTCTGAACATCACTGACTTCCATATTGCTGTTGACAGTAAATGTCTTTGAAGGTTCACTCAGCATATTGCCGTCTGTCAGGTAACCTGACAGAATATCCGAATATGTATATGTTCCTTTTTTCAGATACAGCTCTGCTGTATTTGTCTGGGCTCCGGTAAACTTCACGGTGACTTTGTACTGATACGCGCTGTAGACCAGCCTTGCCTTTCCTATTCCGCTGGCTTTATATTCATCGGAATCACTCTTAGGCAGTGCGATGACGCTTACTTCATATTCTTGACCGTCATTCAGACTTCCGACATACTCGGCACGGTTCGTGGTAACAAGCAGTGACTGTGTATCAGATCCGACCGTCACTTTATACGAATCGGCACCATCAACGCTGTCCCACGTGATGATCCATTGATTTTCACCGGATGAAGCAGTGATATTTGCCGGTGTATCAAGAGGAACCGCTGCGGCTGTATATTTCAGTTTTCCAGTCAGCGGATCACTGTTGTTGTCTTCATCCCTGCCGTCAGAAGCAATTACAGTAACCTCATAAGTTGTACCGCTTTTCAGTGATGACGCGGGTATGGAACAGCTGTTCCTGGTAGATGTCAGCCTTGCGGCAGGATCACTGTTGACTGTAATGATATACTCCTGCGCGTCTGTCACAGCATCCCATCCAAGTTCCCATGAGTCTTCGGTTACAGAAGCTGTCAGATTCCTCGGAGCTGCCAGTTTCACAGGCGCTGCCTCATATCTGAACTCCAGTACTGTAGGCTCACTGCTCTCATCTTCAGAATTTCCGTACGCAGTCAGCGTTACTTTGTATACAGTTCCGTCCTTCAGATTTTTTGTTGGAATACTGGTGGAATTCTTTGCGGAACGCAGTGATGTTTCAGGTGAAGTATCGACCTTGATCATATAATACTTGGCACCTGTAACTTTATTCCATTTGATCGATACGTTTTCTTTTCCTGTCTCGAAACTGACATTTGTGACCTTATCCAGTTTGTCAGCCTGTTCTGTTGGTTTGGGTGTCTCGGAAGCCGTACCATAAACCTTATTGGTATTATCACCAGCGCCGATGATATCACCGTTGTAGTTGACAGCGACCAGAGTTCCGCCTCTGGCTGCGATATAACGCACATTGCTCAGCGCTGCCGCCTGTTTGGAGAAGGCATCATCCGTTGACGCTGTTGTTACCTTCCCGTCTGACGTCAGTCCTGCCGCAAAGCCGGAACCGGCCACGGCACTCGTCATGCCTGACCAGGATGTTGTATTCAGTGCGGAAGCTGAACCCGTTGCGTAGCAGGTCACTCCACCTTTGTCATCAACAACTGTCACATAGCTGTCGGATGCGCTGACGGATCTGACATTGGACAGCGCTTCAAGCGCAGAAGCGCACGATATATTGCCGGATACGAGCAGACTTCCGTTTTTCTTCTGTCCGACCGTATATCCGTTGCCGGCATAAACATATTTGATGTTTTCCCATTCATCTACCTTGCATGCTGTATCACTTCCGGCACAAATAACTGTTCCGTCATCCTGCAGACCGGCAATATGTGTGTCTGCCGCTGCGATCATCGTGATATTCTTCCATGCTTTGGCTGCTGTATAGGAACTGGAGCCCGCAAGCATGACCGTTCCGTCATTTTTCAGTCCGGCCAGCCAGCTGTTGGCAGCGCTGAGCTGCACAAGATCGGTATACTGACTGACATCAAGGTTTCCCATGGATGTGATCATGCCGTCATCATCAATAAACGCCGAGAAAGTCCTGCCCAGTGCAAGACGGTTGACATCACTGATCCTGACAGTGATATGACCGTCATCATCTTCGCCGTTTCCGCCGAACATGCGGCTGATGCCGAACAGCATCAGCAAACCGCAGAACACAGCGATGCCGATCAGGATCCTCTTTTTCATCGGTGAAGGTTCTTCTTCATCAAATCGTTCGGATTCGTATTCATCTGTCTTTTCCGGAACGGATTCTTCTATAGCTTCCGTACCGAACTGGATCGTTCCGGTAACAGCCGGGCGGCTGATATCCAGCGTTCCGCCATCAGATACCGGATAAACTGTCTGCGGTGCAGGAACCTGTACCGGTTCGGGCATCACCGATGCGATCGGCAGAATGTTATCCGCAATATCCTCTTCCAGTGTTTCCTCGGAAGCAGGACGGTTCAGATTCTGGAAAGGGATCTGAACACTGTGATATATCTGATCTTCTCTGGGCATTCGGAGCTCTCTGGTGTTGTCCAGAAAGTCCACAAGCGGAATGGAATACAGCTGCGAAAGTTTGCGGAGCTGTTCGATCCGGCAGATCATTCCGCCGTTTTCCCAACTCATATACTCTGCAACAGACACATTCAGCTTCGACGCAACATCAGCCTGAGCATAACCAAAGTGCTTACGCACTGCTGTTAATTTTTCAGGAAGTCGATTGTTCATTTCTTTTCACCTACTATAACCAGTATTGACTGGTTAGCATTATTTTATACAACTCATCCGCCGAGTACAAGTGAACCATCCTGACCGTACTGCTCGAAGAATCTGTATAATGCCCCGATCAGGTTCGCATCGCTCCGGTATCTGCAGGGTCTGATCACCGGTTCCGGACAAAGCGGCTGGTCAGAGGGCACATAGGCCTTGACCGCTTCCCTCAGCATGTTGATATAGCTGTCCTGTTCGCTGATCCCGCCGCCGATCGCGAACGCATCCGGATCGATCGTGCACTGGATATTGAAGATCATCATGGCAAGATCCCTTGCGGAATCTCTGACAGCCTGCAGCGCATATCTGTCTCCCCGGTCCATTCTTTCAAAAACCAGTTCACAGTCTGTGCGTTTGAGACCTGTTTCTCCGCTGAGCTGTGCATAACGCTTAACAATGCCTGCAGGCGTACACACTGAGGAATAACGGCAGTCAAACTCATCATGATCACGGATATGTTCTTCCCCGAACAGCTGCTGATTACGAAGGTAATGATAAGACAGTTCTCCGGCCCAGAGATGGCTGCCTCTGACGATTTTTCTGTTTACAAACACTGTGCCACCGATCCCTGTTCCCAGCAGGATGACAACACCGGTATCCGCATCCTTCAATGCGCCGCTGATCATTTCTGCGCGTGCAGCCGCTTTTCCGTCATTTTCCACAGATACCGGCAGGCCGCCGCACTGTTCCGAGATCAGATCGCACAGATATGTCCCTGCGCAGCACCTTATCGCCCCGGCATTTCTCATATATCCTTTGTCGATTTCGATAATACCGGGCATGGACAGCGCAATGCCGGAAACATCAGGATACTCCATGTAGATCTCATGGATCCTGGCAAGGAAAGTATCCAGGTCATCCCCGGGTGTTTCATACTTTGATCTGTACAGGATCTCTCCGTCCCCGCTCATGACAGCGTATTTCACATAGGTTCCGCCGCCGTCAAAACACAAATACGATTTCACAGACACCTCCGTTCTTCATCATTATAGCAACCAATCAGAAGACATGCTGTAAGAGTGCCGCAGTATTTCTTAAGAATATTCAGTCTTCATGCCCTCCTGAAAAAGAAGACATCCGTGCCTGCTGTAAGCAAAAAAGGCGCCGGCCCGGATTATGTGGGTCAGCGCCTGATCAATTATGAATTCTTATGAAAACCTGCAATTACTTAACGTTGGAGAAGTACTTAATTGTACGAACCATCTGTGAAGTATAGGAGTTTTCATTGTCATACCAGGAAACAACCTGAACTTCATACAGATCGTCAGCGATCGGCTTAACCAGTGTCTGAGTTGCATCAAACAGTGAACCATACTTCATACCGATAACGTCGGAGGAAACGATCTGGTCAGTATTGTATCCGAAGGACTCGTTAGCAGCAGCTTTCATAGCAGCGTTGATGCCATCAACTGTTACTTCAGGAGCTTTTACGACAGCTGTCAGAATTGTTGTGGAGCCTGTAGGAACAGGAACTCTCTGTGCAGCACCGATCAGTTTGCCGTTCAGTTCAGGGATAACAAGGCCGATAGCCTTTGCAGCACCTGTGCTGTTCGGAACGATGTTAGCTGCGCCAGCGCGAGCACGGCGGAGGTCGCCCTTACGCTGCGGGCCGTCGAGGATCATCTGGTCGCCTGTGTAAGCGTGAACTGTGCACATGATACCGCTCTGGATAGGAGCATATTTGTTCAGTGCGTCTGTCATAGGAGCGAGGCAGTTTGTTGTGCAGCTAGCTGCAGAAATAACTGTATCCTCTGCTGTCAGTGTTTCATGGTTTACATTGTAAACGATTGTAGGCAGATCATTTCCTGCAGGAGCGGAAATAACAACCTTTCTTGCGCCGGCTTTGATATGAGCTTCAGCCTTTGCTTTTGATGTGTAGAAGCCTGTGCATTCCAGAACAACGTCGATCTTGAGATCGCCCCAAGGCAGGTTGTTAGCATCTGCTTCTTTGTAGATCTGCAGTGTCTTTCCATCGACTGTAATTGTGTTTGCTTCGTCGTCTGCAGTCACTGTGTGGAGACCTTCTCCGATTTTTCCAGCATAGCCGCCCTGTGCTGTGTCATACTTCAGAAGGTGAGCCAGCATTGAAGGCTTTGTCAGGTCGTTGATAGCAACAACATCATAACCTTCTGCACCGAACATCTGTCTGAAAGCGAGGCGTCCAATTCTGCCGAAACCATTAATAGCAACTCTTACATCTGTCATCTTTATTTGTGACCTCCTTTTGTTGCACTAAAATTATAGAATGAATTACATAGTATAGTCAATTATCAAATCTTTCACAAGTGCCTTTTGAGCCCTTTTCCGTAAGCTTTTTAAAACTATACATATTCATTCATATTCAGCGGTTTTTTACTGATTGCAAACGCGTCTTCGACCGTCTCGATCTTTGTGTTGAACAGTCTGGAAAATAGCTGCGGATCATTCAGTCTCACCATCGTATGTCCGTAGTTTTTCACTTCCGCGTCAGGGAAGATAAAACGGACATTTTCTCCTGCAGATACGTGCAGATGAACACTTTCCTTGTCAAGGAGTGCTATGTTGACAAGCTTTATCAGCGCTGTACTGTTCAGATAAACACACTCTTCGATCTTGATCTGTCTTCCGTCAGTCAGAAGCGTTGCATAACCGGCGATCTGGTTCCGGTTATCATAATACGCGGCGATCCTGCCTCCCTCTGCTGCGATCTCCTTTTTCAGGTTTTCGAAATACGTCAGATCTCTTGTATAGAAACCGTTGAATTTACGGATAAAAGCCGAGTAGACTTTCAGCATATCGATCGCTGACGGATCATACGCGCACCCTGTTGCCGACGCCCTTTTGATCATGCTTTTTTTCAGCAGATAATCACTGCGGTAATAGATGGTCCGGAACCCGTACGGTTCATATAATTTCGGGTCATATGCCTGGATCAGCGTCAGCAGTTCTGAATGCGAACAGGCGTCCAGAACAGTATGCAGCAGTTCCGACATTCTGCCCTGTCCGCGGTATTCCGGGAGCGTTGCCGCGCCTACCAGCATGCTCGCCTTAATGACACGTTCATTGAACATGATCGCGTGCGGTACCCGGCACAGCGCAGCTACTACTCTGCTGCCTTCCACATCCGCATATCCGTATTCCGGTTTATAGATACACCGGAAAAAGAAATCGATATAGTTCGGATCCTCATTTTCAAAACAACGTTTCCAGCAGTCGCGGATCCCTCCCGTCAATGCCGGTTCACCTCTTAGTATCATAGTTTGTCCCCTCAGCCACGCATTTTCATTTCATCACGGTTTTTGACAGTAAACTCCACATCGATCACATCATCCTCATTCAGCTGAGGTCTCTGCTCTCTCTGTTCTTTCTGTACTTCCTGATATACCGTTTCATTCAGACTGTCTTCTGCCTGTTTGATCTGTTTCTTCATGCGGAAATATCCGTATATCATGATTCCGAAGATCACCAGCAGCAGAGGCCACATGTAACGGATCACGAAATATGCGATAAAGCCTACCGCAAACAGCCAGAAGAGCTGTTTCAGCGTCATCTTATTCATCTGTCTTACCCTCCGCTTTCACAGCCAGATCATGTATCTTGACAAACCGGTGCTTCAGACCGGACTTTGAAACAACGATACCTGTCTTTGCCTGATAAAGCTTTGCAAGTTCGTTTAATGAAGCCTCCGGATCGGCCAGCCTCAGCATGACCACATCCTTCAGTTTTTCATCCAGCTTTTCGATCAGTCCGGCTTCCTGGAGGATCCGGATATCTTCCAGCTGGGCATTGGCAGCCTTCAGACTCTTATAGTCATTTGCCATATCCACATTGGCAAGCCTGGTCACACTGTTGGCAAAGTCCCTTGAGATACGGGCGTCCTCAAATTCCATCAGACATCTGTCGGCGCCGATGCAGCGGATAAAGTCCGCGATCTTTTCTGCCTGTTTGACATAGACGATCTGCCTGGAACGGCGCTCGATCACCTTTGCCTGGATATAGAAGCGTTCCATCAGGTTCACCAGGAAGCCTGCCTGGGCCGTATCTGCCGTGCGGATCTCCATATGGTATCCCGCTGTTTCCGGCGAGTTGATACTGCCGTCTGCCATGAACGCTCCTGCCAGATATGCCCTGGCACAGCTGTCCTTTGCGACGATTCTCTGCAGCGGCTTTTCCAGCAGTCCGCGTGAAGAGAACAATCCCAGATCCGTCAGGATCTCTTTGATATTTCCGTAGATACGGAATCCGTAGATCAGATTCTTTTTCAGGTTCATCCTTCTCTGGACGAATGTTTCGATCTGTACTTCGTAAAGCTGCTTCATCATACGGTAAACAGCTCTTGAGACCGGTGCGTTTGATGTTCTGATGACCAGTGACATCCCGTCGGAAGTAATGGATATCGACGACAGCATCAATACCAAAGCAGACAGCTGTGCCCTTGTTTCATCATTCGACAGCTGCTTCAGTGAGATCTCTGTTTTGATATCCGATGTATATGACATTACGCTCCGATTTCCTGCAGCAGATATTCTACTGCTGTTTTGATCTTCATGGAATCATGCCTGACCAGATTTCCGTCAAAGCTCAGCAGATCCATTTTGACCACTTTATAATCATGCTGGTCCTTCGAAAGCCTGACTTCCGAAGATCCTTCTTTCCGGTACCGTTCCAGAATATACTCCGGTACCGTATTGTCCGCCACGATCACCTCGTCTACAGGCGCGCCGTGCCGGTTCAGTGCGGCCACATGGGCTTCCACATCAAAACCGTCTGTTTCCCCGACCTGGGTCATCGCATTGCAGAAATAGACTTTTCTGGCTGCTGTCTGCTGCAGCGCTTCGGTCAGCTCGGGTATGATAACATTCGGCAGGATGCTGGTAAATACCGAGCCGATCCCGTAAATGATCAGATCAGCATTCAGGATCGCATCGACTGCTTCTTTGGATGCCTTGACAGGTTCTTCATAAAATACCTTGCGGATCCGGTTGGATACCGTAGGAATATTCGCTTCTCCTTTGACGATGACATCATCCTCCATCAGGGCAAACAATGTAATGACCTGAGTCGTAGCGGGAATGATCTTTCCCCTGACGTTCAGGACCTGTTCGATCGTCCTGACCGCCTCCAGAAAGCTTCCGCTCTGCTGGGTCAGTGCCGTCAGGATCAGATTGCCGAGGTTGTGTCCGTGCACATCCTCTTCACTGCCGTCAGGATCATCAAAACGGTAATCCATCAGGTGGGACATCACCGTTTCACTTCCTGCCAGCGCGATCATAACGTTCCGGATATCACCCATTGCGGGGATATGAAACTGTCTGCGCAGTCTGCCTGTACTGCCTCCGTCATCCGCAACGGTGACGATGGCGCTGATATCCACATCTTCAATATACTTGATGCCGCGGCAGATAGCTGACTGTCCATGGCCGCCGCCGATCACAACGATCTTTTTATTCTGTACTGTCATGTTCCTGTACATCCCTATGTTCAATATAACTGTTGTACTGTTCCTTATAGTGGTTATATAAATAGTTGGCTACAGAAACTGAACGGTGCTGTCCGCCGGTACAGCCGATCGCTACCGTAAAGTGATTCTTTCCTTCCTTAACATATTCTTCAAACGCATAGTCCAAAAAGGAGATCAGGCGCTTCAGGAATTCCTGTGTTTCCGGTTTATCAATCACATATCTGTAGATGCATTCGTCATTGCCGGAATACGGACGAAGTTCCACCTCCCAGTACGGGTTTGGCAGAAAGCGGACGTCGATCATCAGATCGGCATCCATGGGAACTCCGTTCTTATATCCGAAGGAGATAAAGGAGATGGAAAATGACGGGACCGCACTCTTTGAAAAGTAGCTCTCGATCTTCCTCTTGAGTTCTTTTTCGGTAACAAATGTTGTGTCGATGGTGATCACGGAATCATTGATATACTTCTGGAACATCTGACGTTCCACATCGATCGCTTCTTCCAGTGTATTCGCCTGGTTGCTCAGCAGCAAAGGGTGGACCCTTCTGGTGCTTTTGTATCTGTGCAGCAGGATGTTGTCGGCCGCATCCAGAAACAGCGTAAATACCTCGATGCCTTCTCCCTTCAGGACCCTCTGGAATTCCGGGAAGTCCTGTGCGGAAGTAGACAGCGCGATGTACTGGTATCTCTGGTCCGTTGTGTTTTCGATCATATCGACCAACAGGCTCAGCATCTGTACCGGAAAATTATCGATACAATGATATCCCATAT
Organism: Solobacterium sp.; assembly: GCA_017432325.1. Classification (GTDB taxonomy): domain Bacteria; phylum Bacillota_I; class Bacilli_A; order Erysipelotrichales; family Erysipelotrichaceae; genus Bulleidia. The sequence goes on from JAFRJJ010000013.1 coordinate 66,023, forward strand.
CTTCAAGGAATCTGGTTGCCGTACTTTTTCCGGCCCCGCTCAATCCGCTGACAAGGATCACACGTCTGTGCTGTGCTGCTTCAGTCATGATAACCACCCCTTTTCTGCTTCATTATTCTACCATGCATGGTTTTTATTGCCCAATATCACTCTTCACTTCACATGATTTTACATATTCCATCACGATCAGGTCCCCGGTATGCGTCATTTTATGGTGTGCCGCAAATGCCTGCATATCCGTATATGACCTGTCAAACATCATCTGCAGGGACGGCAGGCCGCGTTTCACAGTCTCATCCACAGCAAACCTCAGCGCGTCCGTCAGGTCCCCGTCCATAAATCCGATATGAAGACCTCTGCCTTCCAGCATACGCCAGCCCAAAACGATCGTTGTTTCACCGCTGCCGTATACCATGTTCCTGCCGGCCAGCCATTCATACAGCGGACGTCCGTATTTCATGAAGGTCCGGTTAAAGCACATGTACTTTCCCCAGTCCCCATGCCAGACGCTGATGCGGGATTCCACTTCAGCGGGATCCGTGATCAGATGATATTCCGAGTGCTCAGCCGTATGATCCAGCGGAACGGAATATCCGCTGAAATCCTCCGCCACCTCAAAGCCCCAGCGTTCAGCCAGGGACTTGCTGGCGATATTCCTGCGTCCGGTAAACATTGCGACAGACGGGGCGTCTGTTTCATCTGCCAGTTCCATATAACGCTGATAGATCGCCATGCCGATCCCCTGTCTCTGGTATTCCTTTTTGACTCTGAGGATCTCCAGCCATCCGCTTCCATCAGGCAGTACTGAGTATCTTCCCATACCGGCAGGAACGCCGTCTGCCAGCGCAAGGATCATCTCTCCCCGGTTGCCGATATTCCCGAGCAGAAAATCTTTGGCTTCATCGAGATACGCATATCCCGGGATCGCGCTGGCTTCGATCGCCAGAAGATCGTCCAGATCATTCATATCCGCTTTTCTGACTGTTATTTCCATATTCTCTCCTTACGAGCAAAACCGGATCTCTCCGGTTATTGCTTTTTTATGACTCGAGCGCTTTTTTGAACTGTGTTTCGTAAAGCTCTGTATAGACTCCGCCGGCTTTCACCAGTTCGGAATGCTTACCGCGTTCAACGATCCTGCCGTCCTTGATCACGAGGATCTCATCTGCCGCAAGGATCGTGGATAGACGGTGCGCGATCAGGATACTTGTCTTTTCCTTGATCAGCGGATCGATCGCTTCCTGGATAAGATTCTCGCTGATCGAATCCAGCGCGGATGTCGCCTCGTCAAAGATCAGGATCGTCGGATCTTTCAGCAGTACGCGCGCGATCGACAGTCTCTGTTTCTCACCGCCGGAAAGCTTCAGGCCGCGGTTTCCGACCATGGTATTGAAGCCCTTTTCCTGATTGACGATGAAGTCATAGATATTCGCCTTTTTGCAGGCTTCCATGATCATCTGTCCGGTCGCCTTCGGATTAGCGTATTTCAGGTTATCCATGATCGTTCCGTTGAACAGGTATGTTTCCTGGGAAACGATGCCTACCTGTTCTCTCAGGAACGTCAGATCCAGCTTCCTGACATCGATCCCGTCAAATGATACGCTGCCGGAATCAACATCATACAGTCTCGGAATGAGATTGATGATCGTGCTCTTGCCGGAACCGGACGGTCCGACGAGCGCAATACTGCTGCCTGCCTTCAGTTCAAAATCGATGCCCTTGAGGATCTCGCGTGAAGGTTCATATGAGAAATGAACGTCGTCAAATACGATATTGCCTTCCACATGATCCGGCGTGACCGCATCCGGAGCAGACTCGATACTGACGGGCATATCCAGATATTCAAAGATACGTGTAAACATCGCCATGGAACGGATCCAGTCGACCTGGATGTTCAGCAATGAGTTCACCGGTCCGTACATCCTGCTCAGCAGCGAAACCATGACCGTGATATCACCGACTGTAATATCGGAGTTGTACTTCATCATCAGGATGCCGCCCACCAGGTATATCAGCATTGGTCCGATCGTCGTAAATGTGCTGATAATGACGCGGAACCATCTGCCTGCCATGTTTTCCTTGATATTCAGGGTGATCTGTTTCTTTGCGGCAGCCTCGTATTTTTCCGCCTCACGCTCTTCCCGGTTGAACAGCTTGACCAATGTCTGTCCGCTGACAGACAGTGTTTCATTCAGAATACCGTTGATCTCATCGCTGACTGCCTGTGATTCCCTGGTCAGCGACCATCTCTTTTTGCCGGCGGATCTTGTCGGGATCGTAAACAGCGGGACGATCATGACGCCCAGTGTCGCCAGGATCCAGTTCCGCTGGTACATTGCCACCAGGGCAACGATCAGGGTGATCACATTGGAAAGGATGCTCGTCAGTGTATCCGTGATGATGCGCTGGACACCGGAAATATCGCTTGTCATACGGGTGATGATGTCACCCTGGTTGTTGGAAGTAAAGAAGCTCTGCGGCATCTTCTGCAGATGGCGGAACATCTGGGAACGCATATCATATGTAATATGTTCCGCGATCCATGTGTTCATCCAGCTCTGAAGAACGCCGATCAGATTGGAGCCGAACGATACTGCCAGTGATGCCAGTATCAGCTTGACCAGAAGATCCAGATTTCTTCCGATCAGACCGTCGTCGATGATCTTTCCGGTCAGGACTGCAGGCATCATGCCGAGCACTGACGCTACAGCGATAGCGATCAGTACGATCAGCATCTGTTTCCAGTACGGAAGCAGATATGATCCGACTCTCGCAAGCAGTTCCTTGGTAACCTTGGGGGCGGCGGCCTTCTCTTCTTCTGTCATATAAGCGCCGCGTCCTCCCGGTCCTCCACGCATACTCATAACTCAATTCCTCATTTACCGCTTAATACTTTGAAACGTTCAGTGATCATCCGGACGCCTTCCTTCTGACCCTGAAGATCTGTTCCTATCGTTCCGGAGGACAGCTTGAGACGGATCGCTCTTCCGTCCACCAGCAGATCCATGGTCTTCTTTCCGGGGATCAGGCTGCCTTTTACGGTAACCGATGATATTTTATCGACCGGCAGGCGCAGGCGGCCAAGGATCTTATCCGGTTTCTGTGTATTGACCACGACGATGTTGATATTTTCTTCCGTCATCCCGATATAGCAGTAGCTTTCCATCAGGATGCTGTTGACAGGCATGGAACTGAACATCAGCTGTGTCTTTTTGTCTGCTGTCACATTGCCCCAGACTTCCGCCTGATAGTGTTCCCCGCTTCTCAGCATTTCCCCGAGAAACCTGTGTTTGTCAGATTCATTCATCATTGTCATACTGTTACCTCAGACCATTTTTTCAGGATCTACTTCACGGTCATATTCATCCTCACTCATCAGCCCGAGGGAGACAACTGCCTCCTTCAGGGTCAGGTGTTCTTTATAAGCTTTATGCGCTGCCTTTGCAGCATTTTCATATCCGATCACCGGCGTCAGGCATGTCACCAGCATCAGCGATCTGTTCAGGTTCTCCTTCATTCTTTCGGTATTCGGCCGGATCCCGGAAACGCAGTTGGCCGCGAAAGAACGGATCCCGTCGGAAAGCAGACGGACCGACTGCATCATATTGTATGCCAGTACAGGCATGAACACATTCAGCTGGAAATTCCCCTGTGATGCGCCGAACGAGACCGCCGCATCATTACCGACGACCTGTACGGCGATCATTGTAATCGCTTCACACTGTGTCGGATTCACTTTGCCGGGCATAATGGAGCTGCCGGGCTCATTTTCGGGGATATGGATCTCACCGATCCCGCATCTGGGTCCGCTTGCCAGCCACCGGATATCATTTGCCATCTTCATCAGATCGCATGCCAGTGCCTTCAGTGCCCCATGTACATGTACATACGCAGACTTGGAAGTCAGTGCCTGGAACTTATTGCCTGCCGGTTCAAACGGCAGTCCTGTCATCTGCGCGATATACCACGTGCACAGAACGTCAAATCCTTCCGGGCAGTTCAGGCCTGTACCTACCGCAGTCCCGCCGATCGCCAGTTCATAGAGGTGCGTACAGGATTCTTCCAGATACTGCAGGTCTTTTTCCAGCATTCCGCGCCATCCGCTGATCTCCTGCGAGAATCTCAGCGGTACGGCATCCATCAGGTGTGTGCGGCCGATCTTGATCACGGATACGTTCTGTTTCTCAAGTTCCTCCAGCATCGCAATCAGCATCCTCACAGCCGGAAACAGGTCCCTGTTCAGAGCGATCGCAGCCGCGATATGCATGGCTGTCGGGAAGGTGTCATTGGAGCTCTGCGACATGTTCACATGATCATTCGGATGAACTGTGATCCCGGAATTCTTCGCGGCAATATGCGCAATGACTTCATTCACGTTCATGTTTGACTGTGTTCCGCTTCCCGTCTGCCAGACCTTCAGCGGAAACTCATCCGGATAAACACCGTTCAGGATCTCTTCACCTGCTCTGACGATTGCGTCCGCTTTTTCCGGATCAAGTTTTTTCAGATCCCTGTTGGCAAGCGCGGCGCATTTCTTCAGGATGGCAAACGCCTCAATGATCTCCTGCGGCATCGTCTCCGTCGAGATGCGGAAATTTTCCAGGGAACGCTGTGTCTGTGCGCCCCAGAGATGTTCCTCGGGAACAGCCACCTCGCCCATCGTATCGTGTTCAATACGGTATCCCATTCGTTTCAGCCTCCTTATTCACACAGGAATTCAAGCGATGCCTTTCCTGCCCTGTATTTCAGGTGTGCCTTCGCACCGAGTATCAATGTCATGCACGGGTCGGTATGCCCCACATCCGCATCATATACGTAAGGAATATCCCCGCATGCCAGACGCAGCGCTTCCTCATATGTCATGCCTGTTTCACTGGAAGAGAACAATACCCTGCCCAGCACAACAGCTTTCGTATGATCGAGCCATCCCGCGTACTTCATCTGCAGCAGCGTACGGTATACATGTTCAGCCGGCATGGAATAGACATCCAGGAACCAGATCAGTCCGTCATCCTTGTACTTTCTCACGAAGCCTTTTGTGTCTTCATACGGCGTGCCGATCAGGTCCTTCAGAACATCCAGACATCCGCCGATCGCCCTGGCAGTCGCATCCAGCTCGTCCAGGGGGCTTTTCCATTCCGTTTCCTTGTCAAAGACAAGCTCATCCGCGAACGGAACAGACGCATATTTATCATAGGAATGCTGTACGACATGTCTGCCTTTGATGATGTCCAGGCTGTCCCTGATGAACGGATACATCTCTTCCACATCAAACGATCCCGCATTCATTCCGTACAGTACAGCCGTATCGCATTTTGTCAGGTATCCGTAAAGCAGGGACGTCGGGTCTGACGCGCCCATCAGCCATTTCGGATTCTCTTTCATTACTTCCCAGTCAATATACGGAAGCGTTTCAAACAGGAAATCCCCGCCGGCTGCGCATGCGGCCATTTTTGCGCCGGGATTCCGGAAACATTCCGCAAACTCCTCTGCCCGGGTCAAAGCGTCACCCCCGCGCATATCATTCAGACGCACGGAAGCTGTTTCCTGCAGCCTGAATCCGGCTGAACGCAGCACCTCCAGTGAATGGTCAAATGACTCAAGCTTTCTGCCGACGCCGGCACTCGGGGCACTGATCATGATCAGGTCACCTTGATCTAAAAATTCAGGAAAAATCATGGGCAGCTCCTTCTATACTGTACTCAGGTGTCTGATCATTCAAAGCAGTTTCTGATCAGCTCGATGATGACGTCCTGCTGTTCAGGCGTCATTTTATTGTCACTCGGCAGACACAGGCCGCGTTCGAAAATATCCATTCCGGCATCCCATGCAGCACCGCGGTCAATATAAGCGTTGCTGGTGCCTCTGCCGTTTCCGTATCTGGTTACGAACGCATGGGAACGGTAGATCGGCTGCGCATGCATCGGTTTCCAGATCGGTCTGCCTTCAGCGTTGAACTTCGCAAGTGTTTCCAGGATCTCTGTCGGACAGGATTTTCCTGTTTCCGGAATATACAGCGCTTTATGGTCGTCACGTACCTGAGGTGCCATGGCGTCTTTGTCAATGATGAGGCAGCTGAGCCAGTAATTCGGCATGGATCTCTGTTCATCAAACGGGTTCATCCGGACAGGCAGTCCTTTCAGACCATTGCGGTAGCGTTCATAGATCGCTTTCTTCTGGGCAAGATGTTCCTCCAGATAGGGCAGCTGTCCGCGGACAACACCCGCGATCACATTGCTCATGCGGTAGTTGTATCCGATCTCTTCATGCTGGTACCAGGGAGCGGCTTCACGTGACTGCGTGCTCCATTTCCTGACCTTGTCGGCATCTTCCAGACTGTCTGTCAGGAACATACCGCCGCTTGATCCTGTGATGATCTTGTTTCCGTTGAAGGAAATGCAGTTGTAATCTCCGAAGCTTCCGGTCTCTCTCCATTCACCGTTGAAGAGATATTTCGCGCCAAGGCTCTCGGCAGCGTCTTCTACGATCAGCGCACCGTGTCTGTCACAGATCTCTTTGATCTCACTGATCTTTCCGGGAGTACCGTACAGATGCGCTATAACGACGAGCTTTGCGTCCGGATAAAGTTCAAGGGCTTTCTCCAGTGCCTCGGGATCCATATTCCAGGTATCATATTCCGTATCAATGAATACCGCTTCGCCGTCTTCATATGCGACCGGATTGATCGACGCGTCAAACGTCACATCGGAACAAAGCACACGGTGTCCGCGCAGTGTTCCTTCATTGGGTCTCGCCTGTCCGTACAGTTTCTCAGCTGCCAGTTTTGTAGCAAGGTGAAGCGAAGCTGTGCCCGAGGCCAGCGCAACAGCATATCTCACCCCTGCAAACTCAGCGATCTGTGCCTCGATCTCGTTGATGTTCTTTCCGACCGTGCTCATCCAGTTCGTTTCATACGCTTCTGTCATATATTTCAGTTCTTCACCGTGCATGGTAGGTGAAGAAAGCCATATTTTTTTATCAAACGGCTTAATATCTGATACATTACGAAATGCCATAATCGTCTCCCTTTCAAATATATACGTTCAAATTATAACCCAGACACATTCTGTCGTGATACACCGTCATGAAAAAACAGCAGGAGTGTTGTGCAAACCACTCCCTGCTGTTTTCAGCGTTTTGCCTGTGAAAGCTTTTTCTTCAGTTCCCGCATATCATTTTGATAAAAACCGGATCTGGACGGTCCCGGAAGAGAATTCACAGCAATCCTGATCAGCGCTTCCCGCAGCGCATGTCTGAATGTTTTCATACGGCTGCCTCCTTTCTTCCGACATGATTTCACCGGAATGCCTGTATGTAAATGGTTCGGGTGAAAATCGGACAAAATTTGCAGATTTTCACCCGAAAGATAAAAACACCGCCATTTTTCTTTACATAATTGCTTCTGTTGTATAAAATACGGGCATGCGCCCGATAAAAACTTTTAATTTAAGCAACATATTAGAATATTATCTGACTGACAATGATGTTTTGTCTGAATATGATCTGCTTTTGCTGAGACATGGAATCAGTATCCTGCTGCAGGATGGATCAGAAATGATCAGCGCGCTGATCTTTGGGGCATTTATGCATAGAACAATCGATGCATTGATATTTCTGATCTGTTTCTGTTCCCTGCGCATATATACCGGAGGACTTCATGCCCGGACACCGGCAGGATGTTACTGCGGTTTCATGATGATGTTTGCCGCTGTGCTTGGTTTTTGTTCCATGAGCATTCCCGTATTTGTTTCTGCCATATTAAGCATGATATCGGCACTGTACATCATTCTTTGTTCTCCGGCCGAGCACCCGCTGAATCCCCTGACTCCTTCTCAGAAAAGATCAGCGAAACAGCACGCACTGGTGCTCACATTGACCGGTCTCATATTTGAATCAGTGCTGATATATCTTAAGCCTGCCTGCATCAAACCGATCACCGCTGCATTTCTGCTGAACTGTATACTGATGATCCTGCTGAAGTGTTCCGGTTTTCTGAGAGGAAGAAAAGATGCCCGCAGATAATATGAATGTCGTTATCATCGATGACAATCACGATGATCTGCTGCGTGTACAGCATTGTCTTAATCAGATCCTCGGAGAAATGGAGATCACGTATCAGATCATAACAGCAGACAATTTCAACAGTCTGTCACCGCAGCCCCATACATTCTACGTTCTGGATATCGATATGCCCGGACAGGACGGCTTCAATATCGCCAAAGTGATCAATGAATGGCAGCCGTCTTCTGCGATCGTATTCTGTACAAATCACATTCATCTGATCCATGACGCAATGAGACCCAACACACTGTATTTTGTGAACAAAAGCAATCTGAAAGAACAGATGACCCTGGCAGTCAGGAAATACATTGCTAACAGAGGGATGGCAGAAGACTTTCACTTTCAGTTTATGAGAAAGTCCTACTCGATTCCCTGGTCCGATATTATATGTTTCAATACCGACGGCAACAATATGCAGATAACAGTTGTAAATACACCAGCCCCGTATCATGTTCATAAATCCATGAAAAGCATACGTGATGACGCGTTGAAGAATCATTTTATCAGCTGTTCGGCTTCGTATATGATCAACCTGTATCACATTAAAAAGATCAAATATCCCTATATATACCTTTCCGGCGACAATAAAATTAAAGTCGGAAGAAGGGTGATCAGGTATGTCGAAGAAGCGCGGCTGTCTTTTCTTCTGAGGTTATAAAACATGATAGACCACATCATCAATCTGATCGAATCATTCCTGATCATCATATTCCTGCACGTTTCCTGCCTGGACAGACCGACAAAGAAGACAGTGATCCTGTCTGCGGTGTTCACTGTCCTGTCATTCCTGCATATCTCCTGGGTCAACACGTTCTCCGTATACGAAAACATCGGTATGAAGATCGTTGATATCGCCATCCTTGCGGTTTATATGAAACTGATCTCAGACGCTTCATGGTCACGCATCCTGATGATCACCACGATCCCTCTGGTACTGATCGCGTCCATCAACATCTGCACCGCGTCCTTTTTCAGCTGGCTGTTCTACCGGGAACTTGATTACCCCCGGCTTGCTTACGAGCATTACGGATCGATGATCTGTCTGACAAAGATACTGTTTCTGGCAATATCCCAGGTGACTGCCGTTCTGCTGAGGAAAAAGACAGCCTGGCTGAGCAGTTCAGACTGCATCACGATCCTGATCCTTCTTGTTCTGTTCAGCACGATCATCACTTTTTTTGAAAACCTGGTCTTTTATCAGTCATTTTCCGCAGACTGGATCATTCTTGTTCTTACCTGCATCAACGGCTCAGCCATCCTGGTCGTTTATCTCGTGCATAAACTGAATACCACGGTGTGTTCAGGCCTGCGCACCCAGCATAATCTGGAAGTTCTCCAGGCACAGCTCGACAGCTTTCAGTCATTCGAGGCCAAGCAGACGCAGCTGAACAAATGGGCTCATGATATGAAGCATTTCTATAATGCCCTGATCAATACGGAACACAATGCGATCGCAGAGAAAATGAAAACGATGTATGAAGAAATGCAGCTGCCGATCATTCTCTCAAAAGAACCATACGGCCTGGTGCTCAACGCAAAATACCGTGAAGCAAAACAGGCCGGAATCAATTACAACTGTTCAATCCGTGCGGATATCCGCATTAATATGGATCGTTATGATCTTTGTCTGCTGCTGTCAAACCTGCTGGACAACGCGATCTATCATATCGGCTGCGCCAAAAAGATCCTGGTGGAGATCGATGATATCCAGGATTATGCAAGGATCCGCATCACAAACTCCATTGACGGACCGGTCCTTGATGAAAACGGATCCTTTATTTCCAGCCGGGAACATAACGGGCATGGCTATGGTGTCAATACGATCCTCACCCTGACTTCCAACTATAATGGAAGATGTCTGTTTGAAGAGTCGGACGGAAATCTCATCAGCACTGTTATCATTCCCTCAGGCATATGAAACAGGGTATAAAAGCGGCATGGTCACACCACCATGCCGTTTGCTTTACTGCTTATCCGCTAATTTTTCCGTGAGGAATTTCATGACTTCCGCCATGGCTTCCTTGCCGTCCTTGTTTCTCAGCATATCATGTACGGTATCTTCCAGCTCGGGCGGTACGAATCCCCTGACATTTGCCCAGTTGGAACCGGAGGTCGCGCGGGAGTCCAGTTTGTACGGTACATCGTCGCAGGTTTCCTGGTACCAGTCGAACATCGCATCCTTCAGTCTGGCCAGTACTGCGGGATCCGCTGTTTCGATGATGTTATGGCGCTCGCCCGGGTCTGTTTCCAGATCATAGAACTCATCGCGGTGATTCATGCGCTTCACATATTTGTATCTGCCGTCAAAGATCATGGTTCCCTTGATATGCGCTTCATTATCCTTCTGTGCTGTTTTCTTTGCCCAGTAGTCATCTGTCGGCTTCGGACCCTGACCTGCCTTATTATGCCATTCATCACAATGCGGCTCATCCGGTCTTCTTCCGCCTTCGCAGAAAACATATTCTTTACCGGCTGCGCTTCTGTCCTTCAGCATGCCTCTGACACTTCTGCCGAACTGTGTATGATCAGGCGTGACACCTGCATAGTCCATGACTGTCGCATAGAAGTCTGTCAGCTCTGTCAGGCCATCGCAGATACCGGGATCGACCGGATCTCCCTTAGGAGGCTTTACAAGGAACGGTACCCTTGTCAGGCAGTGTTCAAATGTGTTCTGTGATTTTTCCGGAAGATCGAAATCACCCGTAAAGTCACCGTGATCGGAGAGGAAGAAGATCGCACAGTCATCGTAGATGCCTGCTTCTTTCAATGCGTCGATCACCATTCCGGTCAGATCGTCGATGAATGAGCACTGTGCCAGGTAGATCGCTCTCATTTCTTCAAACTGCTCATCTGTCCATGTTCCGCCGCCGGTCAGTTCTCTCAGTTTTTCGATGATCCTGGATTTGCCAGTTGTTTCACTGAAGCGGACACGCTCCGGCATCTTTGACGCATCGATCCTGTTTCTGTATTCAGGTGATGTCACATACGGGCAGTGCGGATTGATCCAGCCCAGGAACAGGCACAGCGGTTTGTCCGGATCAACCGGATGGAGGATCCTGTCGATCGCCGCTTTTGTATCATTCAGATCTTTTATCTCAAGACGGTTCCGTCCTTCGACAACACCTGTATAGTGCATGTAGCGGTCTTTCTTTTCCTTCGGCGGCTGAGGCTGCTTAAACGGTTTTGTGCCTACCGGGACAGATTCGTCATAATAATAGATCTCATCAGCGTGTCTATAGTCCAGTCCTTCATACTGTCCTGCCACAAGATCGTTTCTTCCGTTCATCCAGACATAATATCCGGCATCCTTCAGTTCGGAGAACAGTGAGCTCTCCTCAGGATGCAGCAAATGCGTCATTGTACGGTGACCTCTGGTGTGAGGATAAAGACCTGTGAAGAAGCTGCACCGGCTGGGTACACATACAGGATTCTGACAGAAGGCATTGGAAAAACTGACAGCCTCGGTTTTCTGAAGATGGTCAAGTACCGGTGTGCAGGATGCAGGATTACCCAGATGCGCAACAGCGTCTGCACGCATCTCATCGGGATTCAGAATGATGATGTGAGGTCTCTTCATACAGTTTTCTCCTTATTTCATTTTTTTCAGACGTACCAGTGTATCACCGTGTCTGCGTTCATTCTGGACGATACGCTTCAGCCACGGATATGTGTTTGTCAGTTTTTCGTGTTCGTTTGCGGCATCGTATTCGCTCTGGGCCATCATGTTCATTGTGCCTTTGAGTCCGAACACACCTCTGATGACTGTAAAGAACCTGCGGTCTCCTTTCCCCTGCTTTACCGTTGAGCCTGTCTGACGCTCCAGAAGTGAAACATGCGAAAGCTTATCATCCCGGATCTTCAGCAGGGCTTCGCGTACTCTCGGGTCTTTTGCCTTTCCTGACATCATTTCATATACGGGAATACTGTCACTTGCATACTGCATGATCTTCAGCAGTTCTTTCTGTCCGTTATTGTTCATGGTCCTTCTGCAGGATCTGTCTGATCTCATCAAGATCATAGACCGCATGATCCGGTCCGAAATCGATCAGTCCCTGCTCCTTTTCTATTTTCGTCAAAGCCGCGATCACTGTTGACCCGGCATTTCTGCCTGCCAGCAGATCACTGATACTGTCCCCGACATAGATGCTGTCGCTGCAGTCCAGACGCTCCATCGCATACAGGATGCCGTCCGGCGCGGGTTTCGGTTTCAGGTGATCATCCTGGCATACCAGAACTTCAAAATACTGTTCCAGTTCAAATTCCTTCAGGATCAGTTCCAGTGACTTCCTGAGCCTGGAAGTTACGATACCGGTCGGATAGCCTTCTTCCTTCAGCCACTTCAGCAGTTCTACAGCGCCCTTCATCGGCTTCATCAGTTCCCGGAGATGCTGTTCCTGATACTGTCTGTATTCTTCCATCACTTCATATACATCCGCATCAGGAAAAAACTTACGCATTTCCACTTCAAGAGGAGGTCCGAGAACTTCCGTTTTCCGGTCATCGGTAAACTCTTCCCGTGACGCGTAGATCTCAAACACATGGTAGTAGCTGGAAATGATCGCCGGTTCCGAATCCATCAATGTTCCGTCAAAATCAAACAATACTGCGGGTAAACTCATGTGTTTTCTTCCTGATCCTTATTTTCCAGATATGTATACAGCTTGTTCTTGAAATGCGTTGTCGCGTTGTATCCTTCTTCTTTCAGAATGAAGTTCGTGACTGCGGACTCGATCAGGATGCGCATGGAACGTCCTGTGCTGACAGGGAGCACGATCGTCGGGATCAGGATATCCAGGATCCTCGTAAATCTGGATGACACTTCACCCAGGCGTTCATACTCGTCATTGGGATCGTATTTCACAAGGTTGATCACGAGATCAACACTGTGCTTGTCCATCAGGCAGTTTGCCCCGTACATTCTGGCAACATCAACGATCCCGATCCCCCGGAGCTCCAGCATTCCCCTTAACAGATCCGGCGCGTGTCCGACGATCCTGTTATGGATCTTCTGCAGGTCAACGCGGTCATCCGCGATCAGGACCTGACCGTCCCGGATCAGTTCAAGAGCAGTTTCTGACTTGCCCATGCCGCTGTCCGCAAGCAAAAGAACACCCTTTCCGTAAACGCTCATCAGAACACCTGACACGGTCGTTTCTTCTGCCAGTTTTTCATCCAGATATGTGATCAGGTCCACGACCATTCTGTACGTATCGAACGGTGTTCTGAAGATCGGAAAGTTCCGCTCATCAGCGACCTGTTTCAGTACAGGAGGGATCGGATTATTATGTGTTATCAGCATCATCGGCGTCAGCGGATCCGTAATCGGTTCATAACGTTCACGCTGCTGCTCTTCGCTCAGCGTTTCGATAAACTGCATTTCTTTGTGGCCCATTATGATGATGCGGCGGGGACTGGTCGGTTTGACATAACCCATCAGTTCAAATCCCGGACGGTTGATATCCGGAACGACTACCCACCTCTTTAATGATTCTTCATTCCCGGTCAGCTGCTCAAACTGAAAGAAATCTTTGATTTCACTGATCAGTACTTTTTTATCATATGTTTTTTCTTCCATTGTAGACTCCGTTCAAGTGGATTATAACATGCCGTTATTTCACTTGATAAGACAGGGTACACAACTTTAATACACAGAATATCCGTTTATCCGTCCATGAATAAAAGGGACCGTGTTCAGTCCCCGTTATTGCTGTTTTTCTGCTTTTCTTTTGTCCATTCCAGTGCCTTTTTCAGATACTGTCCGGTCCAGCTTTCCGGAATTTCGGCGATCTCTTCCGGTGTTCCGCACGCGATCACCGTACCTCCGTTGTCGCCGCCCTCCGGTCCCAGATCAATGATCCAGTCCGCACACTTGATCACATCAAGATTATGCTCGATCACGATCACGGTATCACCGTTCTCAACGATCCTCTGCAGGATGGCGATCAGTCTCTTGACGTCATCCGTATGCAGTCCGGTCGTCGGCTCATCCAGGATATATACCGTTTTGCCGGTTGCCTTTTTCTGGAGTTCACTGGCCAGCTTGACACGCTGCGCTTCACCGCCGGACAGTGTTGTGGAAGACTGTCCGAGCTTCAGGTAGCCAAGACCAACATCATTCAGTGTCTGCAGGCGGTTCCTGATCTTCGGATGGTTCGTAAACAGCTCAAGCGCTTCTTCCGCGGTCATTTCCAGAACATCATAGATATTCTTGCCTTTATAGGTACACTGCAGTGTTTCTTCGTTGTATCTTCTGCCATGACACACTTCGCACGGAACATAGACATCCGGAAGGAAGTTCATGGAGATCACCTTCATGCCGTCACCCTGGCAGGCTTCGCATCTGCCGCCCTTTGTGTTGAAGGAGAAGCGGCCTTTGTCGTAGCCTCTGAGCCGTGCCTCGGGAGTATGCGCGAATACATCACGGATATCATCGAATACGCCGGTATATGTCGCGGGATTTGATCTCGGCGTTCTGCCGATCGGATCCTGGTCGATCTGTACCAGTTTGTCGATGTTCGTCAGCCCTTTGATCTTATCGAATTTCCCGGGTCTGACACGCTTCATCCTGCCGATACTCTGCTGCACGGCTTTCATGAAGACTTCATTGACCAGTGTTGATTTGCCGGAGCCGGAAACACCTGTTACAAGGATGAGCTTTCCGAGCGGGAATTTGACATCGATATGCTTCAGGTTGTTTTCGGAAGCACCGATCACTTCCACGAATTTGCCGGTGCCTTTGCGTCTTTCTTCAGGCACACTGATGACTTTTCTGCCGGAAAGATACTGTCCTGTGATGGAATTCTCGGATTTCATGATGTCTTCCGGTGTTCCTTCCGCAACCAGTTCCCCGCCATGGATGCCTGCGCCGGGACCGATATCAACGATCCAGTCCGCGCTCAGCATGGTCTCTTCATCATGTTCCACAACGATCAGCGAGTTGCCCAGATCCCTCATGTTCTTCAGGGTGGTGATCAGCTTTGCGTTGTCCCTCTGATGCAGGCCGATACTCGGTTCATCCAGGACATACAGGACTCCCGACAGTCTGGAACCGATCTGTGTAGCCAGACGGATACGCTGTGCCTCTCCGCCCGAAAGCGTGCCGGCAAGACGGTCCAGCGTCAGGTAATCAAGACCGACATCCTTCAGGAAGCTCAGACGATTGCCGATCTCTTTCAGTACCAGTTCGGCGATCTTTGCCTGTGTTTCCGTCAGCTGCAGTCCGCTGATCCAGTCAAGCGCACCCGTTACGGACTGTGCGGTAAACTCCATAATGTTCTTGTCTGCCACACGTACTGACAGAGCCTGTTCGTTCAGACGTTTTCCGCCGCACTTTCTGCACGTATGTTCCGTCATAAAGGAGTGATACCAGTCCTTGGACCATGCGCTCTGTGTTTCCACATATCTGCGTTCGATCAATGTTTTCACGCCTTCGATATAGTCATTGCGTGAATATTTGTTTCCGGATGTGCTCGTAATGGTATAACGGATCGGTTTGTCGCTGCCATTCAGGATGATGTCCATCTGTTTTTTTGTCAGCGACTTGATCGGCTTGTCCATATCGATCTTATAGGAACGGCAGAGAATGCAGAATGTCTGCCATTCGATATTCTCCGAGCCGGCAATATTCTTGTAATAACGGATGCCGCCTTCATTCAATGAAAGGTTCGTATCCGGTATGAGAAGGTCAACGTCCACCTCTTCGGTAATGCTCAGTCCATGACAGACATCACATGCGCCAAGAGGAGCGTTGAATGAGAACAGTCTGGGTTCCAGTGCCGGTATGGAGAATCCGCAGATCCTGCAGGCGTAATTGCTGGAATACAGGCTTTCTTCTTCACCTGCCAGAACGACCACCTTGCCTTCAGCCAGCTTCAGAGCTGTTTCCATGGAATCATGGATACGGCTGCGGGAATCTGCCTTTTTGATGATCCTGTCTACGACGACATCAATATTGTGGCGTTTGTTCTTTCCCAGTTCGATGTCGTCTTCCAGAAGCTTCTGTTCACCATCCACACGGACACGCACATATCCGTCCTTCTGAAGTTTTTCAAACGTATCCTTGAACGTTCCCTTCTTCTCGGAAACGATCGGCGCAAGGATCGTCAGCCTTGTGCCTTCCGGCTTTTCCCACACGGAATTGACCATTTCGGTAATGGTCTGTCCTGTGATCGGGATATTGTGGTTCGGGCAGTACGGGATGCCTGTTCTTGCGTATAAAAGACGGAGATAGTCATATATTTCCGTCACCGTTCCTACCGTGGAACGAGGGTTGTTGGAAGTCGTCTTCTGATCAATGGAGATCGCCGGAGACAGTCCTTCGATCAGTTCTACATTCGGTTTGTCCACTCCGCCGAGAAACATTCTTGCGTAAGCACTCAGTGATTCTACGTATCTTCTCTGGCCTTCTGCATAGATCGTATCAAATGCCAGTGATGTTTTGCCTGAGCCGGACAATCCGGTCATAACGACCATCTTATTACGGGGAATATCCAGTGAGATATTCTTCAGGTTATTTTCTTTCGCACCGCGAATAATGATTTTATCCTGCTCCATCTTATTCCTTTCCGGCTGTTTCATGCAGATCCGCCAGCATCTGCCATGCCTCTCTGGGAGACATGTCATCCGGTGATGCCTGCTTCAGCGTGTTGATGATCTCTTCCGCTTTCGGATCGGTCTTCGTCATCTCGATCAGCTGATAGCTCTGCTGAACAACTCTTTTCTTGGACTCCAGTTCTTTCTGCAGTCCTCTTGCCCTGTCAAGCACTGCCTCGGGCAGGCCGGCAAGACGTGCAACATTGATGCCGTAGGAACGGTCGGCGGCGCCCTTCTTGATCTTATAGAGGAATGTCACCGAATCATCCTTTTCCTGTACGACAACATGAACATTCTGAACGACACCGATCGAGTCGACCAGTGACGTCAGTTCATGATAATGCGTGCTGAACAATGTCTTTGCGTGTACGCACGCAGCGATATATTCGATCATGGCCTGGGCAAGCGCCATGCCGTCATATGTGGAAGTCCCTCTGCCGATCTCGTCAAACAGGATCAGCGACCTGTCGGTAGCTTCCTGCAGCGCATGGTTGGCTTCCGACATCTCCACCATAAAAGTAGACTGGCCGGAGAGAATATCGTCGCTGGCGCCGATCCTTGTAAAGATCTTGTCGAATACCGGCATCAGGCATTTTGACGCGGGCACATAACATCCGATCTGCGCCATGATCGCGATCAAAGCGACCTGTCTCATATATGTGGATTTACCGCCCATATTGGGACCTGTGATCAGCAGGATGGACTTCTCTTTGTCCAGGTAGATGCTGTTGGAAACATAATGCGGATCCTTCATCATTTCATCAAGGATCGGATGTCTTCCGTTTTTCACATCCAGTACATCATCGGTAAATTCGGGTCTGGTATATCTGTTTTTCGAAGAGATCTCTGCCAGCGCGCAGTAGCAGTCTGTTTCAGCCAGCGCAAGCGCAAGCTTCTGCATCTGCGGCAGATCTGTCTTGATGCGGTCAATGATCTCGGCAAACAGGCGCTTCTCCACACGGATCGCGTTTTCCTCCGCATGCAGGATCGCGTCTTCCTTTTCCTTCAGGGCAGGAGAAATAAACCGCTCATTGTTGACCAGTGTCTGTTTGCGCACATATCCCCAGTCATCCTGCACGAGCTGTGCCTGTGCCTTGGAGATCTCAATATAATATCCGAACACACGGTTATAGCCGATCTTCAGGTTTTTCAGTCCTGTCCGTTCGCGTTCGGATGCCTCCATCTCGACAATGAACTGCCTGCCGTTTCTCTGGATAGAACGCGCTTCGTCCAGTTCACTGTTGTATCCGTCGCGGAAAACACCTCCGTCAGTGATCTGTGCCGGGGGATCATCCGCAAACGCGTCATTCAGGATGCCGCTTAATTCCGTCAGCGGATCCAGGGAAATATACTGTACAAACTCGGGTGCCTTGAGCCTGCTGAAAACAACGGGAACCTGGTTCAGGGTCTTGCTGAGACGGACGATGTCCACCGGTCCTGCATTGTTCATCGCGATCCTCGCAATGAGTCTCTGCAGGTCATAGATCTCAGAGAGTCCCGCGCGTACGGCATTCCGCTCCATGAAATGGTCGGACAGCCATGTCACGCGGTCCAGACGGGCTTCGATGGCTTCCTGCCTGACCAGTGGCTTCTCGATCCATTTCTTCAGGAGTCTGGAGCCCATGGCGCTCCTGCATACATCCAGAAATGACCAGAGTGTTTCCGTTTTGCCCTGACGGTGAAGCGGCTCGATCAGTTCGAGGTTCTGCTGGGTATTGAAATCCATGTACAGATAATCATTCTCATTTTCGATCCGGCAGACCTGCAGATGCGAGATCACGTGCTTCTGCGTTTCTTCCAGATAATTGATCATCCTTCCGTACACAGCCAGTTCATAATCCTTCCGGCAGCGTTCGCATAAAGGAAGATAAACGGAACCGAATTCTGTTTTATCGCAGTATGAGATCACGATCCGCATCTCTCTCAGTGCCTTGATCAGCTTCTCATCAAAGTTATGCTTTACGACGATCTCCCTGACATTGTTGCGCAGGATCGACTGCAGGAAAGCGGTCTGATGATGCGGAATGTCCTCCACAAAGTTTTCACCCGTACTGACTTCCGCGAACGCAAGCGAATATCCGTATCCGTAATCTTCGGCCGCAGCCAGATAGATACTTCTCTTTTCATCATCGATCTCATCGATCAGTGTTCCGGGTGTAACAACACGAATCACATCACGTTCGACCAGGCCCTTGGCTGTTGCAGGGTCTTCCATCTGCTCGGCGATCGCGATTTTGTAGCCGCGCTGCGTCAGTCGCTGCACATAGCCGCTGACCGCGTGATGCGGAACACCGCACATCGGTACGCGTTCCGGAACGCCGGCATTCTTGCCTGTCAGAACAAGGTCCAGCTCCCGGGAGACGATCTTCGCGTCATCAAAAAACATCTCATAAAAGTCACCGAGACGATAAAACAGCAGCGCATCCGGATACTGTTCTTTGGCAGTCAGATAATGCTGCATCATCGGTGAAAAATCTTCTTTTTTATATCCCATCAAGTCCATAAGCGCAGTTATTATATCACGATTTATAATACTTACCGAGTTTTCGCATCAACCGTTATAAACAGCTTTTTCCGGACGGTTTTTTACTGCGGGCACAAACAAAAAGCACCGTGTTTTTCACGCGATGCTGTTCAGTTGATCAATAGCCGCC
>JAFRJJ010000014.1 GCA_017432325.1 Solobacterium sp.
ACTTCTACAGGTGTCAGATGATTAATGAATTCCTGGTTGATCAACATATTCTCGACCTCTCTATGTTAAGAATATGTCTTCCGGCATTTATCACTATACCTAAAAAGGGACACCATCAACTATTTCTTTGAAAATAGCGTGGTCAGACCAAAATTCCGAATTACGAAATTCCTTATTATGCTTGATAAAGCCTCATGTTAGAATGATTTCAGGAGTTGATAACAATATCATGAAAGAACAGAAGAACAGAATGGTGAATGCCTTTGATCTTGAGAACATGAAGATCGATCCGAACTATCTACCTGCGGATCCCGAAAAGGCAAAACTGGTTTTAAAGCTCGGAAACATGATCACCGACCGTTATCTCGTGAAATATTCGGGAACGATGGGTTATGACGATCCGGAATACTGGATGCTGGATGAACTGCTGACCAAGGAAGAAGTCAGGTTCATGCTGTCATTCAAAAAGTGCAGAACCAACAAGGATATCGAAGAACTTGCGAGGCTGAACGATATGACTGTTGAGCATGCACAGGAAGTCGTGCAGCACCTGATGTGGATCGGTGTCGTGGAATGCAACAGGGAAAACGCGGACCATCACCTGCAGTACAATGTCCCGATCTTCGTACCGGGCAGTGCCGAGTTCGCGATGATCAATACAGAACTCGTCCAGCAGCATCCCCGCCTGGCAACATTCTTTAACCTGATGACCCAGATGCCTTTGGAAAACATTACACAGATGGTACCGGCCGGCGGCGCAGGCATCGGCATGCATGTCATTCCGGTCGAGAAAGCGATCGAACATGAAAGCACGGCAGTCAGCGTGGAAAAGCTTTCCCACTGGCTGAGCAAGTATGATAAATACTCCATCGGTGTCTGCACATGCAGAAGACAGCAGACGATGCGCGGTGAGAACTGCGGTGACATTGAAGGCGCCTACTGTATCGGTGTCGGCGACCTTGCGGAATTCATGGTCCTCCGCGGAGTCGGCCATTACCGTACGTTCGACGAAGTCATTGAAACACTGAAGCGCGCGGAACGTCACGGACATGTCCATCAGGTCACCAACATTGACGGTGAAGACAAGATCGTCGGTATCTGCAACTGCTCGCCCGGATCATGCAATGCCCTGCGTATCGCAGAGCTCTACAATACACCGAACATGGTCCGTTCCGCTTACCGTGCGCATGTCGACACACAGAAGTGTGTTGCCTGCGGCAAGTGCGTGGAAGCCTGCCCGGTCGGCGCGGCAAGACTCGGTCAGAAGCTCTGCAGAAAAGACGGCAGCAATGTCCGCTACCCTCTGACACAGCTTCCCGATGAAACAGCCTGGTCAGCAGACAACTGGAATCCCAACTACCGTGAAGACATCAAGCGCAACTGCTATGATTCCGGTACGGCTCCCTGCAAGACCGCATGTCCCGCACACCTGGCTGTACAGGGATATGTCAAAATGGCCAGGGAAGGCAGATACCTTGATGCCCTGAAGCTCATCAAGCAGGACAACCCTTTCCCGGCAGTATGCGGTGCGATCTGCAACCGCAGATGCGAAGAAGTATGTACCAGAGGCATGGTCGATGAACCGATCGCGATCGACGAGATCAAGAAGTTCATCGCCGCCCAGGAACTCAACGAAGAAAACAGATATGTACCGCTCTGTGAAAAAGACTCCGGCGGTATGTGGGGCGACGAATTCAAAGTGGCAGTCATCGGCGGCGGTCCTGCCGGCCTGAGTGCTGCGTATTACCTCCGTAAGCACGGTTATCCGGTCACGGTATTTGAAAAAGAAGAACAGCTCGGCGGCATGCTGACATACGGCATTCCGAGCTTCCGTCTGGAAAAGGACGTCATCAACGCAGAGATCGATGTACTCAGACAGATGGGCGTTGAATTCAGATGCGGCGTTGAAGTCGGCAAAGACTTCTCCATCCAGGATCTGAGATATGACGGATACAAAGCATTCTATGTAGCGATCGGTGCCCAGGGCGGCAGACTTGCCGGTGTTCCGGGTGAAGACGCTGAAGGCGTTGAAACAGGCGTAGATTTCCTGCGCAGAGTCAACAGAGACCACAGCCAGCAGCTGCATGGTGATGTCGTTGTTGTCGGCGGCGGAAATGTCGCAATCGACGTCGCAAGAACAGCAGTCCGCGTCACGGACGGCAAGGTAACGATGCTGTGTCTGGAATCCGAAGAGGAAATGCCTGCGGCAGCTGATGAAGTCGCTGAAGCAAAAGCGGAAAACATTCAGATCTGCAATGGCTGGGGTCCGAAGGAAGTCCTCACTAAGGACGGAAAGGTCACAGGCATCGTATTTAAGAAGTGCACATCCGTATATGACCAGGATCACAGATTCGCGCCTCAGTATGACGAAGAAGAAACGATCGAGATCAGCTGTGAGCACGTACTGATGTCTATCGGACAGTCCATTATCTGGGGAGACCTGCTCAAGGATACCAAGGTCGAACTCAACCGCAACGGAACTGCCGTCGCTGATCCCGTCACACTGCAGACAGGTGAAGCTGACATCTTCGTCGGCGGTGACGTATTCACCGGACCGAGATTCGCGATCGACGCGATCGCTGCCGGCAGACAGGCAGAGGATTCCATCAACCGCTTTGTACACCCGGGCAACTCACTGACCATTTCGAGAGACCTCAGGCACTTTATTGAACTGGACAAGGACGACATCCACCTTCCTTCCTACGACACAAGCAGACGTCAGGTACCCGGTCACAAACTGGCTACACCGGACAACAAGTTCACGGACACACGTCTTCCGTTCACGGAAGAACAGGTGCGTACGGAGGCAGGCAGGTGCTTAAGCTGCGGTGCTTCCCACGTTGACCTGAATCGATGCATCGGCTGCGGTATGTGTACGGTACGCTGTGAGTTTGACGCGATCCACCTGACAAGAGACATTCCGGAAGCCACCAGAATGATCAAGGCAGAAGACAAGTTCAAGCTCATCGGTCCTTACGCCGCCAAGCGTGAGATCAAGATCCTCAAAAACAAGATCAAAGGCTGAATATCATAGACTCAAAAGCGGGGCAGGCTGCCCCGCTTTGTTGATTATGAGCGCATCAATATCACTCTTGCAGTGTTCCGAAATACAGCGGACTGTTGATCTCTTTCAGGTGTTCCTGGAAGTCATTCGTGCCATAGATCGCGTCTTTCATGGAGATCAGTTCGATCTCATTCGAAATAAGCCAGTTTCTGTACGCATCGCTCATGCAGGCTTCATGTTCCTTGCAGCGGTGCAGATTGCATGAGGACTCTTTCATGATATGGTCATCGCAGTATCCCGGATGCCAGCCATAGAAATAGATCTCCTCCTGCTCTGTCCAAACAGGTGACACCATGACGGACAGCGGGTCATATTCATCAAAATACTTCAGGTCATAGCCATGTCCTGCATGAATATTGACGGAATAAATATGCAGATCTTCATATTGTCTGCTTGCTATGGCACCCATGCGGTGACCCGGGGCACTGGTGAAATGACCGTATACGATCCCGTACTTATCCAGGATATCCTTGTATGCCTGTTCCAGATCGTTTTTAACCGGTCTGGCTGTCGCATAGTCGGGATATCTGCCGAGTATATCCATACAAAGCTTCATCTGGGCATCGAATTCACGGTAGGCATCACTGTATGTTACTTCATCCATCAGTTCCGGATGGCGGTGTCTCCACTTGAATCTGCCTTCTTCATCCGCTATGCTGGGTACTTCTTCCTTCGGCAGGACGGGACTTTCCCACAGATGCCTGTGCCATCCGACAGACAGCCATGGCATATCCTTCAGTTTCTTCAATGCCTCAACAGTGTCAGGTGAATCAAACATCACATCCGCGCTGCTTCCGATGCCTGCTTCAAGTACTTTGAAGACTCCCATATCATAAGCCGGTGTATAGCCGATATCATCAACCCTGAATACCAGACGCTTTCTCATAACAAAAATCCTCCGTTTTCAGCATAGCTGAGCGGAGGATCTTCTGTATTTCAGACTTTCCGATAATGATAGATGTATTTCAGATAAACAGTCATCCTTCAGTGATCTGATTGCCTGTATAGAGCTGATAGTATCTGCCCTTCTTGTCGATCAGTTCATCATGCGTACCGCGCTCAATGATCCTGCCGTCCTCCAGTACGAGGATACAGTCACTGTTCTGGACGGTGGAAAGACGGTGGGCAATGACAAATGTCGTTCTGCCTTTCATCAGGGCATCCATACCCTTCTGAACAAGTTTCTCGGTTCTGGTATCGATGGACGATGTCGCCTCATCAAGGATCATGGCAGGCGGATCCGCTACAGCAGCTCTTGCAATGGCAAGCAGCTGCCTTTCACCCTGGGACAGAGAGCCTCCGTCACCGGTGATATATGTCTTGTATCCGTCAGGCAGTCTCTTGATGAAACCATGCGCGTTTGCCAGTTTGGCAGCCTGGATACATTCTTCATCCGTCGCATCCAGACGGCCGTAACGGATATTGTCCATGATCGTACCGCTGAACAGATGCGTATCCTGGAGAACCATGCCAAGCGATCTTCTCAGATCAGGCTTCTTGATCTTGTTGATATTGATGTCATCATAACGGATCTTGCCGTCCGCGATGTCATAGAAACGGTTGATCAGGTTTGTAATGGTCGTCTTGCCGGCACCTGTCGAACCGACAAAGGCGATCTTCTGACCGGGCAGACCGTACAGCGTGATGTTGTGCAGGACAGTCTTCTTGCCGTCATAGCTGAAGTCAACGTCATCCATTGTCACCTTGCCGTTCAGTTTCTGATAGGTAACGGTTCCTTCTGCCTTATGAGGATGTCTCCATGCCCACTTGCCGGTCTTCTGTTCTGTTTCGATCAGTGTTCCGTCTTCTTTCTCAATGACATTGACGAGCTCAACATAGCCTTCATCCACTTCGCTCTTCTCGTCCATCATATCGAAGATACGTTCAGCACCTGCCATTGCCATGGCAACGGAATTGACCTGCTGGGAGATCTGGCTGACAGGACGTGTGAAGTTCCTGTTCAGTGTCAGGAAGGATACCAGCATGCCGAGTGTCAGGGAAGAAACACCGCTCAGCGCAAGCCATGCGCCGGTAACAGCGATCAGTACATAACTGATGTTGCCGAGGTTGGCATTGATCGGCATCAGGATATTGGCGAACTTGTTCGCGTTGTTTCCTGCTTCACGCAGTTTTTCATTCAGGTCAACGAAGCGTTCAACTGCTTTTTCTTCATGGCAGAATACTTTGATGACCTTCTGGCCTTCCACCATTTCCTCAACATAACCGTTGACAGCACCAAGTGTCTTCTGACGTTCGACGAAGTATTTTCTGGACTGACCGCCGATCTTGCCGGACACGATCATCATGACCATGATCATGAACAGGGATACCCCGGTCAGCGGAATGCTCATGCGGACCATGGCAGTGAATGTTGTAACGATCGTAGCGCCGGAATTGATCACCTGCGGAATCGTCTGACCGATGACCTGTCTCATCGTATCGATATCATTCGTATAAACGGACATGATGTCGCCGTGCGCGTGTGTATCAAAGTATTTGATCGGCAGCGTCTGCATGTGGCTGAACAGCTCCACACGGATCTTTTCCATCGTTCCCTGGCCTACCGTGACCATGATACGGTTATACGCATAGGCAGAGAAGATACCGAGGAGCAGGATCATGATCAGCTTTCTCAGGGCAGCTGCCAGCGGGGCAAAATCACGGCTGCCTGTATTGATCATCGGGAGAATGTATACGTCGATCAGTTTCTGCATGAACAGCGTTCCCTGCAGCGTGCAGACCGCATTTGTAATGATGAAGATCACGACCAGGATCATATGAAGCCAGTAAGTCTGCATCATGTACTTCAGGACTCTCAGCAGAGTTCCCTTTTTCACCTTGGGACGCGGTCCCATGTTTCTGGGTCCCCTCATCTCAGTTGCCTCCTTCCCGGCCCGGCTCATCGAAGTCGCCGGTACCCTTCAGCTGTGTCTCATAGATATCACGGTAGATCTCATTTGTTTCAAGCAGATTCTCATGTGAATCAAATCCGTCAACTTTGCCGTCATTCAGTACGATGATCCTGTCAGCGTGCTGGACGGAGGAGATCCTCTGGGCAATGATCAGCTTTGTCGTATCCGGGATCACATTCGCAAACGCGTCACGGATCTTCGCATCCGTGGCCGTATCGACTGCGGATGTCGAGTCATCCAGGATCAGGATCTTCGGGTCCTTCAGCAGTGCCCTGGCAATACAAAGTCTCTGTTTCTGACCGCCTGACAGGTTATTTCCACCCTGCTCGACCCAGGAATTGTATCTGTCCGGGAACTTCTCAATGAATTCATCCGCGCAGGCAAGCTTACATGCTTTGATGCACTCTTCTTCCGTTGCGTCTTCCTTACCCCATCTGAGGTTATCAAGGATCGTTCCGGAGAACAGGACATTCTTCTGCAGAACGACCGCGACTTTATTTCTCAGCGCTTCCTGGTCATAGTCTTTGACATTGACGCCGCCTACCGCAACAGATCCCTCTGTCGCGTCATACAGTCTCGAAATCAGGCTCACCAGTGTGGACTTACCGGAACCGGTGCCTCCGATGATGCCGATCGTTTCACCCGATCTGATATGCAGATCAATATCCTGCAGGACATTTTCACCGCTTCCTTCCGTATTGTACGCGAAGGAAACATCATTGAAGTCGATCTGACCGTTTTCAACATCCATGACCGGTTCAGCAGGATCCGCAATATCCGGTACTTCATTCAGCACTTCGGAAATACGGGCTGCGCTGGCTGTGGACATTGTGATCATGACAAATACCATCGACAACATCATCAGTGACATCAGGATGCCCATGATATAGGAGAACATGGAAGTCAGCTGTCCTGTTGTCAGGACACCGGAAACGACCTGTTTCGCGCCGAACCAGCTCAGGGAAATGATGCAGCCGTAAACGACCATCATCATGACCGGGTTGTTCAGGGCGATCAGGGCTTCCGCCTTGACGAACATGGCTCTCAGGTTGCCTGCAGCCCTCCTGAACTTATCTGTTTCATAGTCTTCACGGACAAATGCCTTGACGACTCTGGCAGCGGAAACGTTCTCCTGAACGCTCGCATTCAGCGCGTCATACTTTTCAAATGTCTGACGGAAGATCTTTGTTGTATTGACGATCAGGATCGACAGCGCGATCGCAAGCACGATCACCGCTACAAGGAAGATCGTACTCAGTGACGGGCTGATCGTAATGCACATGATAACTGACAGTATCAGCATCATCGGCGGTCTGACCGCCATACGGATGATCATCTGGAACGCGTTCTGCAGATTCGTAACATCCGTTGTCATACGTGTGACAAGACCTGCTGTCGAGAATTTATCAATATTCGCGAATGAGTATGTCTGGATCTTCTCATACATGCTGCGGCGCAGATTTGCGGCAAAGCCGGTCGACGCATAGGCTGCGTATTTACCGGACATCGCACCGCACATCAGGCTGATAAATGCCATCACCAGCATGATCAGGCCATACTTCCATACAGCAGCCATATTGGCGGCCTCAATACCTTCATCGATCAGATTGGCAGTAATGTACGGTATCAGTACCTCCATCAGCACTTCACCGATCATGAAGACCGGAGTCAGTATGGCTGCACGTTTATACTCGCCAATCTGTTTCATCAGTGTCTTTAACATAGATTCTCCTTTCCGCTGTCGTCTCCCTGAACGCTGATCTGTTCCTGTATCGTGCTGTACAGGATATCGAGCAGGCGTCCGAGTTCTTCTTTTTCTTGCTCGTTCAGATTTGAAACAAGCAGCTGTTCTCCTTTTTTCATACTCAGGAATGATTCATGAAGCAGCTGACTGCCGCTTTCCGTCAATGTCACGACCTTGACCCTGCGGTCTTCCGGCAGGACGGAACTGCGGATCAGTCCTTTTGACTCCAGCCTGACCACGATGCCAGCCATGGTCGGCTGGGCCACATTGAAGTGCTTTTCCAGTTCCTTCAGTCTGGCTGTCTGGTTTTCCTGATGTTTCAGATAAACCAGGACATGATGCTGGGAAAAGGTCAGATCCTGCTCCTGCAGGCGATGATTGATTCCCTTCTCGATCATGTCATTTATCTTCTTGATCTTAAATCCCAGATCCACAAAAATCACCTCCAATGATAATGATAGTCTCATCTCCCACAAAACTCAATAGCGTGCAATTAATTGCACGCTATTATTTTCGGATAAGTTGTTAATGATCTTTATTTGACAAGCTTTGCGTTGATCAGTGCCCGCATGATCAGCGGTATGAGAACGAGCTGGGCGATGATGCCGGGTATCGCATTCAGGAAGCCGCCGGCAAGGAATGCCTGGAATGTGAACGGTGAATCCGTACCGCTCAGCATTACTGTCTGGGCAATACCCCATACGATCCTTCCGCAGATCATTGCAGTGATCAGCGAGATATAAATATTTTTGATGCTCTTTTCCTGGAACTTCGACAGCATCCAGCCGGAAACGATGCCGTATGTGCAGAGCTCAAACGCCATTCCGACTGCGTTGGGATACATTCTCGGCATGCCGAATAATACGGATCTCAGAAGCGGGCAGATAAAACCAACCAGTCCGCCGTACTGCCAGCCGCATGCCATTCCGCAAAGAAGGATCGGGAAATGCATCGGTGACAGCATGACACCGATCTGCGGGATCTGTCCTGTTATAAACGGCAGCACCTGTCCGATTGCCAGGAACATGGCTGCCAGTGTCAGTTTTCTGTTGTTGTTCATAGAACCCCCTGTATTATAAGCTGTTATATGTATCTTATTCAGATTGCGTATCCAAGTCAACGGATTCACTTTCCCATAATACAGCGTCAATTTGTGAGTTTTGTATGAATCGGTCAAATGTTTAGCACTCTTTGTTCGAGTGTGCTAATATAATACCCAAAGGAGAATTGAGTATGGATAAGATTGAGAAACCGAAAAAGCCATTGATATACTACTACGCGATCGTCCTGCTGGTGCTGAGCCTGCTGAATCTGTTTGCTATCCCTACCATGGAACAGGCAAAGATCAAGACAGTCGATTACGGTACGTTCATGAAAATGACGGAGAACAAGGAGATCAAAAAAGTCGAGATCACCGATACGCAGATCCTCTTTATATCCAAAGCGGATGAAGAGCAGGTCTATACGACCGGTCTGATGAACGATCCAAACCTGACGGATCGTCTGTATAAATCCGGCGCGGAATTCGCAACAGACATCCAGCAGAAGACCTCTCCGATCCTGTCGTTCCTGCTGTCCTGGATATTCCCGATCATCATCTTCATCTATTTAGGAAGAATGATGAGCAAACGTCTGGAGGGCGGCGGTAATTCCATGATGTTCAATATGGGCAAGTCCAATGCAAGAGTCTATATCAAGTCCACTTCCGGTATCCTGTTCAAGGATGTTGCCGGTGAAGATGAAGCCAAAGAATCACTGCAGGAGATCGTTGATTACCTGCATGATCCTGCCAAATACTCACAGATCGGTGCCAAGATGCCCAAGGGCATCCTGCTGGTAGGTCCTCCCGGAACCGGAAAAACCATGCTGGCAAAAGCAGTCGCCGGTGAGTCCAATGTTCCGTTCTTCTCCATGAGCGGTTCGGAATTCGTGGAAATGTTTGTCGGTATGGGCGCTTCCAAGGTGCGTGACCTGTTCAGGCAGGCAAAAGAAAAGGCGCCGTGCATCGTATTCATCGATGAGATCGATGCCATCGGCGGCAAACGTGTATCCGGCAACATCGGCGGCAACGATGAGCGTGAGCAGACGCTGAACCAGCTGCTGACGGAAATGGACGGCTTTGAAAGCAACAACGGTGTGGTCATTCTGGCAGCCACGAACCGTCCGGAATCACTTGATGCCGCACTGCTCAGACCGGGCAGATTCGACCGCCGGGTCCCTGTAGAGCTGCCTGACCTGAAAGGCCGTGAAGCGATCCTGAAGGTACATGCCGCCAAGATCAAAACAGCAGACAACATCGATTATGAAATGATCGCCCGCATGGCATCCGGTGCCAGCGGTGCGGAACTGGCAAACATCATCAACGAAGGTGCCCTCAGGGCAGTCCGCGCAGGCAGGGACCGTGTCACGCAGGAAGACCTTGAGGCAAGCATTGAAGTCGTATTTGCCGGTTATGAAAAGAAGAACGCCATCCTGACAGATCAGGAAAAGCTGACTGTCTCTTACCATGAAGTCGGGCATGCACTGGTTGCGGCGCTGCAGTCACACAGTGCCCCGGTCCAGAAGATCACGATCATCCCCCGTACCTCCGGTGCGCTTGGATATACGATGCAGGTAGAGGAAGGAAACCACTACCTCTATACAAAGCAGGAACTGGAAAACAGGATCGCTACGCTGACCGGCGGCAGGGCTGCCGAAGAAGTCGTCTTCAATGAAGTCACGACAGGCGCGTCAAACGATATCGAACAGGCCACAAGGCTTGCCCGTGCCATGATCACCAGATACGGTATGCATGAAGACTTCGATATGGTCGCCATGGAGACCGTACAGAACCAGTACCTGGGCGGAGACGCTTCCCTGAACTGTTCCCAGGAGACCGCCGCAGACATTGACCGTCAGGTCATTGAGCTGGTCCGGAAACAGCATGAAAAAGCAAAGCAGCTGCTCATGGAAAACCGCGATGATCTGGACAGGATCGCGAAGTACCTGTATGAAAAGGAAACCATTACAGGTGAAGAATTCATGAAGATCCTGAACGAAGATCAGGTTCCCGAGACAGAAGCGGAAACCGAATAACCTTAAAAGAAGTGCGGGCATATGCTCACACTTCTTCTTTTCATTCATCTACGCAGAACAGTTTGACAGGTTCTTCCCCTGCATACTGTTTTTTATATGCGCACATCCACTTATGTCCGTCGATCTCCGTTTCCGTCACCCTCGCGTAGTCACCATCCTGAATACCATCAGCATTTCTCGTTCTGATGAAATACGCTCCGTTATCAGGTGTCAGCAGCTGGATATCGATCAGTGAACGCTCATTGCCTTCAACGATCATCGTCCGGAAATAGCAGCATACTCCCTGCTTGAACATTCTGGAGAATTCATTGTAAAGATACAGGTTCTGCGGTTTCCCGTCTACGATCACAAACCAGGGGTTTTCCTTCTCGATCGCTTCCTGTACATCAATATTGATATCCGCATCAGCAGGATCTCCATACGGCCACGCGATCTCGTCATCATCCGTCCATCCATCACATACAAACCCGTTTTCATACAGGTAGGTAAGACGGCTGGGAATGCCTGACTCGGTTTCATAGCCATAGTATGAGATGTCGTTTGCGTCATCATAGTAATACGTTTTGCCGTAGCAGGCTGTTTCACCATAAGCCATCATTGCGTTGGCCGCATCCTTCTTCAGGGCATATGTGCTGCGCAGACTGGTGAAAGTGACCCTGCCGTCCCCTGCGCTTTCCAGGGAAGACGCAAACGGCACACGGTATACAGCCCCGCCTTCATCGATATTGACGGTAATGAACGGCATCCAGTATAAAGCAAACAATAAGACAACGAGCGGTATCAGTATTTTACCAACACGCTTCATACTTATTTACCGGAGTTCCTTCTTTCAATATCCATGATCTCATCAACTCTGCGCTGATGTCTTCCGCCTTCAAATTCCGTAGTCAGGAATGCGTCCAGCATCATCTTGGCCATTTCAATGCCGATCACTCTCGCGCCGAAGCACAGGATGTTGCAGTCATTATGCAGACGGCCGTATTTCGCGGTATAAGGTTCCGAGCATACTGCGGCGCGGATCCCGTGTACTTTGTTGCATGCCAGGGAAATTCCCAGACCTGTTCCGCAGATCGCGATCCCTTTTTCCACTTCACCTGAAGCTACCGCATTGGCTACCTTTTCACCCCAGATGGGATAATCCGTGCTTTCCGTACTGTCAGTTCCGAAGTTGACGACTTCGTGTCCCAGTGATTCCAGATACGCTGTAACTTCTTTCTTCATTTCCACAGCTGTATGGTCATTCGCAATACCGATTTTCATAAGTCAAGTCCACCTTTCCGCTTATACTGTCATATCCGATTGATTTCCGTTTTTTGTACTGCGGAGTTTCATGATCAGGATCACTCCGGCAAGCATCATAAACACGGAAATAAACTGTGATGTTGAAAGAAAACCTATGTGCCCGCGCTCAACATCCCCGCGCAGGAATTCGATCAGGAATCTTCCCAGACTGTACAGCACCAGATAACCGGCGCCTGTATAGTTCCTTGTCTTCTCATTCTCATACATACGGTACAGTACGAGGAAGATGATGAGATCTCCCAGTGCCGACAGCAGCTGTGTCGGAACAAGAGGGACGCCCGACGGAGCCAGTGAATGCGCCGGGAATGTCACTCCGAAGTGACTGTGTGTTTCGATGCCGTAGCAGCATCCCGCGAAGAAGCATCCGACTCTGCCGAACGCCTGCGCAAGGGATACCCCCGGCAGCATCAGATCAAAGTAATCCTTGAAATTCAGTTTCTTCATTCGGCAATAGATGTATGCCGCCAGGATCCCTCCCAGGATCCCTCCGTATACGACCCATCCGCCTGAACCGAGCACTGCTTTGGGATTGCTGAGGAACTGATCCCAGTTCACCAGCACATATGTCAGCTTCGCACATACATATCCGAAGCCGATGGCAATGAAGATGATATTGTCTACATAATCAGAACTCAGACCATGCTTCTTTGCCTGCCGTTCAGCATAAGTGAAGCCGAACAGGATTCCTATCGCGATCATGACACCATAGCCATGGATCGTAAATCTGCCGATTGTCAGCCAGTCATTGTACATACTTGACCTCCGTAACGGCATTGTAAACCAATCGGTTCCGTTTGAAAAGAAATATCATTCTTCATCCGGAGACGGCTTCTTCTCTTCAGGTTCGGGCAGGACGAGTTCGATCTCCCCGGATTCCTTCACAGCAGGCACCTCGGGAATAACAAGATCTGCGGTCATTGTTTCCTCTGCTTCACGTTCAGCACGTTCGGCTTCTGCGGCAACTCTTGCGGACTCCTCCGCAGCCTCTCTTGCGGCCTGTTCTTCAGCAGCTCTCGCAGCCTCTTCGGCAGCCCTCTGAGCTTCTTCTTCCGCTCTCCTTGCCTCTTCTTCCGCTCTTCTCTTCGCTTCTTCAGCCTCTTCCTTATCCTGCTTCCTGTAGCGTCTGATCTTGCCGCCAAGGGCAAACATATAGACGACCAGCAGGATGACAGCGATAGCAGAGATGATCATACCGACGGTAAAGCCTGTGGGTCTGTAGACCATCTCAATGATATGACTGCCTTCGGTAATACCGAAGCACATCATACCGTTGACATCGGAGAACGGGATCGCCGTTCTTCCGTCGACCGTGATATTCCAGCCTGCCGAGTAAGGAATGCTCGTATGGATATAACCGCTGCCAGGAGCGATCGGGCCTTCACCGCGCAGATGCGCCGGTGATATCTGCTTCACATTAACAGCGCGTTTCTGCGCGGTGCCGGACAGATTTCTCAGCACTGTCAGGTCTTCCGCATATACAACAGTCTTGCCGTAATCAGCGTCATCCCCGTTTTCCGGAATGATCGTGACTGTAACCGTTCTTCCGGCTGACGGTTTGCCCAGATAATAGACACAGGCTGTCGGGGTATGTTCATAGACCTGCTCGTTTTTATCAAGCCTGACCGTGATCTCAGCACTGCCCGCAGGCACTTCCATATACAGTGGCTTACTGTCACCCTTGACCGTCAATGTGACGCCGGTGCCGTTTTTCTTCAGTACGGCTTTGGCATCTGTATATACAGCATCATCTTCACCTGACAGGCTCTGCCAGATCAGATTCTGTGTTTCAAACGTATTGGTTCCTGCTTTGGGCAGTTCTTCTACAGCCGTTACAACACCGGTCCAGAACGGATTCTGATAAATATTGATGCCGGAATAGCTGTCTGACTTTGTATAAGACTTGTTCTTCAGAGCATCCTTGCTCAGTACATATTTCACGGACATCAGGCCGTCTGCGGATTCGGATATATTGCCTGCGTTTTCCGCGTAGCTGCTGTGTTCACTGTCCCAGACAACACCCAGCTTTCGGGCAAATGCAGGACCTTCCGTCGGTCTGTACTCCAGATATCCGTCAGGACTGTTCAGTTCATACAGGAAGCCGTCCTCCTGTCCCCAGGCGAATGCTGTAGCGGTACGCTCCAGTGAATCGCTGCTGAGCTGTACGGCCGTTCCGGCTGCTTTGTCATACACATCATAGAACTGCGCAGCTGACACTTCCTTCACGCCTTCATGCAGTGACAGCCAGCTGTTTTCCACGGAATTTCCGAGCGCCAGCAGGATCAGCGCTGCTGCGGCGATCTTGTTTGCTTTCGCGCCGATCAGCCAGCAGAGCACGACAGCACCTGCCATCAGCAGACCGTCTACGACTACTGCCCAGATGACCAGTTCTCCCTGACGCAGTACCGCGTAGCCTGCGAGCAGTGCCGCGCACAGGATACCGGTCAGGATATACCCGGCTGTTGTCATGCTTTCGAGGCTTCCCCTGCTTTCTGCCGCAAGGTCCATCAGGATAAATACAGCCAGGCATGTACATCTCATGTCGAAGTCAGCCACATTGACGGAATCCCTGAACATATACGGGATCGGGATCCAGATCGATGCCAGGGCAATGCCCAGTATCGCCAGCATGACTGCCTTATGACGCAGTGTGATCTCCTTGTCGAAGAACCATGCGGCAGCCAGTACAAGCGGAACGATACCGATAAAGATCGGCGGGATGTGCTTCATGAGGTTGCCTGTCATCAGGGCAGACAGCAGGTCTGCAGGATCTCCGTTCAGGATCGTGAACTCAGGCATCTTGAACACATAACCGTGATGTGTGGAAACATAGATCGGGATGAGCACACAGGCGCACAGCAGCACCGAGAGTACCGATCCGATAAACCACGGCATAAATGTGCGCTTCAGACGCTTGACACCGCCCGGTTCATCCAGGATCCCCTTGAAATAGATCAGCACAGACGCCAATGTGAACATGGCGATCAATCTGTATCCGGTCAGGATCGCGGCGATCATGGAAAGCACATATACAAGTATGCCTTTTCCTTCATAGATGCGCGCGACACCCAGTGCCAGCAGCGGCAGGATCACCGCGCCGTCGATCATGGATGTGTTCGTCAGATAAGTGATCGTAAATCCGGTATATGCATATGCTGTACCGAGCATGGCTCTGGAAAAGACGCGCAGTCCTTCTTTCCGGTTCAGCCAGATGCAGAATGTAAATGCCGCAAGCGACAGGCGCAGACCGGCGATCACATGGAAACCGAGCAGAATATTGCTCCTGAACAATAACAGCAGATAGTTCAGCGGCGAGAACAGATAAGCCGCGGATACTTCCAGCATTTCCGTGCCCATCGCAGAATTCCATGAATAAAGCAGCTGGTCCGGATGTTTGACGATATCGAAGATACTGGCATACAGACTGATCAGCTGTTTGCCGTCACCATATAATAACGTATGGTCTCCGAACGGATAGATCTTCATTACCAGCATCAGCAGTGCGAACAGCACAGCTGTCATGACAGCAGCGATCACAGCCGAAATTACACTTCCAAATTTACGCTTCATCTTTTGATTCTCCCTGCCGTTTTCTGCCGGTTAAGGCAATCACGGCACATAATATCATTCCTGTCATTATCAGGACAGTAGATCTGTCGGTCAGAACGGCAGTACTGCCCAGATTCAGCAGAATACATGCCGCTGCAGCCAGCGCGATCACACACGCTGCCATTTTCTTTATTTTACCTGCATGACGCGCAAACATCACAGCAAGAATGAGCAGATCCAGGACAAAACACATGACATTGATCAGGGCAATGCATTTATGCAATCCAAGATAGGCACCATCCCACGAAGGGTTCAGTCCCGGATATGTCAGAACGGACCGGTGGATATCCGGATCAGGCTCCTGTATGCCTGAAGCAGGATCTTCACTGCTGCGGATCATCTGTTCTATGCGGTCTGCTTCAAGCGATGTCAGCGCCCTGACACCCTGGCGCTTTGCATAGACCGCGCCGTACCTGTTTTCCTTTCCGTTGCCCCGGTACATCACGGACAGGATATCCTGTCTGCCCAGTGCCTGCAGTTTGGTGACGTTCCTGATCCCCTGCCCGATCATCTTCAGCCTGTAAGACTGACTGATCTGAGGGTCCGTACTGTCATGTCTGTCCGGATATACGAGCATCGTATCCCCTGCTTCAAAGTGGTCAAAGTCCAAACTGAGCCGGGGATCTTCCACCCAGGCATCCGCAGCCCATCTGAGAAAACCGTCAAATCCCATGCCGGCAAGGTATTCCATTGTCCAGAGCGCTTCATCAGGTTCAGACAGCGCGAACACGTTCGGATAGTTCGTTGAGCAGTTATACATCTGTGTCGTCAGGCCAAGCTCTTTTCTGTGTGATATGATGCGGCGCATCATATCCTCTTTTCCCGAGAATGACGCGATTGATACCGCCAGTCTGTCAAACTCATCATAGAAGCTGTCTTCCGAGATCTCTGCCAGTGCCGCGCGGAATTTCAGACGGTCCCCGCAGATCTCATGTACCAGGCTGACTGCTGTTTTCATGTCCTCGACAGGACGCTCATCGATCGTGATGTATGTCTTCTGAAGCCAGCCTTTTTCTTCCATATGGTCCGTGAAGCTGTACAGGAATGTCGACCAGAGATCTGTCCACTCATAACTGCCGATCTCCGGGCTGACGTCCGTTACACTGCCGTCATATTCCATGATCTGCCATTTCCCGGTAAACGGAAGGATGCCGAAGCAGTCAATATAACCATCTATCCCGTGTTCCATGCACAGGCTGATCCACTGATCCATATCCGTATAATCAAAGAACAGATAACCGTCCTTGTCATGTTTCCACTTGACCATGGAAGGATACGGATCATATACCTGGTGTCCCCATGGTTCATCCGTGACGGTGACCGTTATGTTCTTCATACCCAGTTCCGCGTACGCGTCCAGCTGTTTCCCGAGAACGGACTGATGTTTCCTGCTGAACGGTTCTTCGCCTTCCAGCATGTCATACCACCTGAGTGACGCGTACGGATACTGCCAGTATTCCGCTGTGAGGACCGTTTCAGGCAGAACGTGATCCATGACCTCATATGCGATGTGCAGGGGATGCTGTGTGCCGTCAGACAGCACAACGACTGTTTCTTTCTTCCCGGCTTCGGTATTTTCCGGCACTTCGATCTCGATCAGTACATATACTGTTTCACCTTGTACGGCAGTATATGTCTGCGTGCCGATCCGGTCAGGCACATCATAATGCGGGATGGCCGGATCATTCCCGATACCGATGGATGCGCTGACTTTTTCCAGGAATGATGCGCGTACACCCTGTTCACAGGACAATGACAGTTCACCGTCATGTTCCGCATGGTATACCGCCTTCAGCAGCAGCGTATCTTTCTTCCAGACAGTCAGATGTCCGGACGGATCGTATTCTGATGAAGCGTCATAGAAAAGGCTTCCCGGATCCATCAGAAGAAATATACCGGGATCATCCTGCGCACGCACCCGGAGTGACATGCAGATCAATATGGCTGACAGGACCGCGATCAGTTTCCTCATAGTCAACATTTTACCTCATTGGCACTCTGCTATGAGTTTTTTCAGTCTTTTTTTCTTTAAGACGTCATGTTACGATTTTATGGATGCACAGCATAACGACGACAGATCGGAGCGTACGATGATCCGGGGAATAGCCAGTCTGCCGGACTTTGTCGTTCTGGTATTTGTATACTTTATCGTATTCTTCAGGAAGTGGAAGGAAATGGGCCGACTGCGTCTGTTCCTGCGCACTGTCTTTTACTGTTACCTCTGCATGGTCGTCTACTTCACATTGATGCCCGTGCTGGCATCGATCCCGAATTTCTATCTGTCACCTGCGGGTACGATCAACCTGTCGCCGTTCATCGATATAGCCGAAGGCCACCTGAACGCGGAAACAGAGATCATCCTGAATATCCTGATGATGATCCCGTTCGGGTTCCTGCTGCCGCTGATCATGCAGCGAAGTCCGCTGGCGATCATATCAGCGGGTTTCCTGACAAGCCTTGCCATTGAGTGCATACAGCCCTTCCTCAATCCATACAGGGCGGCCGACATCACCGACCTGATCACCAACACGGTCGGTACGGTCATCGGCTATTTCCTGTACCGTCTGCTGAGAGAACACATACAAAATATGCTGAACAGGATCTGATCATATCAATCATTTCCTGAACAGCATATTTTTTACATCAGAATACTTCCGCCGATGAATTCCCTGACCAGGGAATTGTTCGGAATGATGGAGTCGTCCGGCATTTCGCTGAAGCAGGCCAGGAAGTCGAGCATGCGCTGCGCTTCCATATACTCATCATCCTCCGGTGTGATCTCCTCCAGCAGCGGCTTCGCGTATTTTTTCAGTGATGTCAGTTCATACAGACAGTGGGAATTGAAGAAGATATCCGCATTGATATCATACGGGAACACATTCTGTTCCTCGCCCGCCCTGACAGACGGCCATGCATGGATCGTATGCTTGGCATCGTATCCGCGGAACTGGTAGTCACGCACCATTCTTCTCAGCAGTCTGCCGTCCGTTGTCGGAACACGGTTGTGTTCATCGATATTCAGCTGTGTCAAGGGACTGATATAGATCCTGTATTTGAGGTCTTCTTCGATCCCGTTCGTCAGTG
The DNA here is from genome assembly GCA_017432325.1 of Solobacterium sp. Classification (GTDB taxonomy): domain Bacteria; phylum Bacillota_I; class Bacilli_A; order Erysipelotrichales; family Erysipelotrichaceae; genus Bulleidia. Next base: position 18,788 of record JAFRJJ010000014.1, read on the forward strand.
CCGGATTCAGGCTGTGAATGCCTTCCAGTACGACAGGCTGACCCGGTTCCAGCGATTCAAACCGGATGCCGAATGTCTTGGAACCTGTTTTAAAATCGAACTCCGGCAGATCGACCTTTTTTCCTGCGAGCAGATCATTCATCTGCTGGGTGAACAGGTTAATATCCATCGCGCGAATGCTTTCAAAGTCCTTTTCCCCGTTCCCCAGCAGCGGTGTCTGCCAGCGTTCCAGGAAATAGTCATCCGTTCCCATGTACAGCGGACGCATTCCGCTGACCCTCAGCTGGATGCACAGACGTTTTGCGAACGAAGTCTTTCCCGATGAAGAAGGACCGGCCACAAGAACGATCCGCTTGCCGAGCCGTTTGATCTCTTCAGCGATCTCCGCGATCTTTTTTTCATGCAGCGCTTCCGAGAGAAGGACCAGGTCGCTGTAGTCATTCCGGTTGATCATTTTATTGAGGTCCGCCGCGTATTCCACACGCATGATCTTATCCCAGTGATACGCGTCCGAAAACGCTTCATAAAGCTGTTTCTGGTCTTCGAACGGCAGGATCATGTCCGGGTTGGACTGATGCGGGAACCTCAGCAGCATTCCGTTCTTATACCGTCTGACCTCAAACCATTTCAGGTATCCCGTGGAAGGTACCAGCATGTGATAGAACACTTCCGTTTCCCCGTCCAGTGTATACAGATATGCCTCTTTAAGGTCGTCTGAGCTGTTCAGCAAGTCAGTCTGATCCCGTCTTCCGAATCTGCTCAGGAACGCTTCAAGTTGATCCCTGTTCACCCGTTTGCCGGTAAACGGCGCATCAGCCCTGATCAGCGCATTCATGCGGGACGCGATCTTTCCGGCGGTATTGTCGTCAATGCCTCCCGTACGGATCTGTGTAAACAGGCCCTTGCAGAGGGAATTGGAAATGATCACCCGTGTATTGGGCCCAAGCACATCATGCACTGCCTTGATGTAAAGGAATGTCAGTGACACCTGGTATGCCATGTTTCCGGTAGGATTTCTCAGATCCAGAAGATCCACCGTGCAGTCATGGTCAAGAACGGTATTCAGTGACTCCGGCCGTCCGTCCTTCCGGCATAAAAGGATCTGATAGGGAAATTCCCCCTGCAGTTCACGGATGAGCTCCTCTGTACTGCACGGTGTTTCCCGTTCAATTACTTTTTCAAAATTGTTTTCTGCACGCAATGTGATCTTCATAATTGTCCTCTTATCGTTCATCATTCAGTTTTCTGACCGCTTCAAATTCTGCGTTCGTAATGTGGCAGTATCCTCCGGGATTTTTGATCAGATAATCCTGGTGATACTCTTCAGCATCAAAGAAACACTTCAGCGGTCCGCATTCCACAAGAAAAATATCATGGTGTTTCTTTTCTTCTTCAAAGTATGCCCTGACTGCTTTCCCGGTTTCTTCATCCGTGTAATAAATGCCTGTCTGATACTGGCTTCCGATATCATTGCCCTGGCGGTTGGAAACAGAAGTGTCCACACAGATAAAGAAAGCCTTCAACAGTTTTTCCAGGGAAACGGTCTGAGGATCGTATATGATCCTGACAGCCTCCCTGTGTCCTGTCGTATCTGTGCATACCTGCCGGTAGGTCGGATGTTCTGTATGTCCGTTGGCATATCCTGCAGTGGTCTCAACCACGCCGTTCAGCGACTGGAAGACGCGCTCCGTGCCCCAAAAGCAGCCGCCTGCGGCATATAATTCTCTGTATTGTTTCTGTTCCATTGATAGGATCCCTGTTTTTTCATTATACACGATGGAACAGGCATAGCGTGCAGGAGGCTTGTAATTTTAAAACATCATATTAAGATATACGCAGAGGTAACAATGATATGAAGAAAGTAGTTACTATGCAGGATATCTCCTGTGTGGGAAAATGCTCCATTACCGCAGCTTTCCCGGTCATCAGCGCAATGGGGGTTGAAACAGCGCTGATCCCTACAGCGGTTCTGTCCACACATACGATGTTTCAGGGCTTCACATTCTGTGATCTCACGAAAGAGATCCGTCCCATCATGGATCATTGGGAGAAAGAACAGTTCCGTTTTGACGGGATCTATACAGGTTATCTTGGATCATTTGAACAGCTGGACATCGCGTCCGAACTGTTTGAGCGCTTTGGCAGGGACGGCTTTATCCTCGTCGATCCTGCTATGGCAGACAACGGTAAACTCTATTACGGGTTCGATCAGAAATTTGCGGATGAAATGGCTAAGCTCTGCGGAAAGGCAGATTATATCTGCCCGAACCTGACCGAAGCTTCGTTCATGCTGAGAAAAGAATACTGCGGAGACAATTATGACGAAGCGTATGTCAGGGAAGAACTGAAGGAACTCTGCGCGCTCGGCGCAAAGACGGCGATCCTGACAGGCATCAGTCTTGAGAAAGGAAAAACGGGCGCTTATGCCTATGACAGCGTCAATGATGAATATCATACATTCTTCACAGACGAACAGCCGGAACACTTCCACGGTACAGGCGATCTCTGGGCAGGCACACTGTGCGGAGCGCTGACGATCGGCAAGAGCCTGGATGAAGCGATGAAGATCGCGTGCCTGTATGTTGCGGAATCGATCCGTCTCACACTTGCGGAAGAGAACCACAACACATACGGCGTCAATTTCGAGCAGGCGATCCCGTATCTCATCGGACTGCTGACTGAGTAAAAATATTGTAATCAGGGACTGCAGATAGTAAGATTTTGTTCATGAACAGGCAGGCCCTTGATACATTAAAAGCAGCTTTACCTCACACGATCCCGGTCATGACCGGATATATACCATTGGGAATTGCCTACGGAGTCTTTATGACTGCCGCGGGCAATCCTTTTTGGTATCCGACACTGACCTCCATCGTAATATACGGCGGCTCCCTGGAATTCCTCGTCGTATCCATGCTGGCAGGACCGTTCAATCTCCTGCAGACATTCCTGGTGGCAGTCATGGTACAGGCAAGGCATCTGTTCTACGGTCTTGCGATGCTTGAGAAGTACAAAGGTGCCGGGCACCGGAAATGGTATCTGATCTATACGCTGACAGACGAAACATTCTCGATCAACTGTTCCGCGGATATCCCGGATGGCATCGATCAGTACAGCTTCTGGGAATATGTATCAAGACTGGATCATATCTACTGGATGACCGGATGCACGATCGGAGGCCTTCTCGGACAGATCATTCATTTCAATACGGAAGGACTGGACTTTGTCATGACTTCCATGTTTACTGTCATCCTGCTGAACCAGCTCCTGAAGGAAAAGAGCCATATCAGCGCATGGATCGGCGCAGCCGCATCCCTGGCCTGCCTCCTGATCTTCGGAAGGGATTCCTTCCTGATCCCGGCTATGGCAGTCATCGTACTGATGTTAACGGTATTCCGGAAACCGATCGAAAGGTCAGGTGATCTCTCATGACACAGACACAGGCGCTCCTGACGATCCTGACATGCGGGATCGCGACCATTCTGGTCCGTGCCCTCCCGTTCCTGGCGTTCAGGAAAGATACCCCGAAATACATTGTTTATCTGGGCAATGCCCTTCCGCCGGCGATCTTCGCCATGCTGGTGGTGTACTGTCTCAAGGATGTCAGCCTGGTATCAGGCTCGCACGGTATCCCGGAAGCTGCCGGCATGACCGTTACCATCCTGCTCCATCTCTGGAAAAAACAGACGCTGCTGTCGATCGCAGGCGGCACCGCTGTATGCATGCTGCTAATGCAGTTTATATTCTGAACATACAAAAACAGCTTCCGGAAACATCCGGAAGTTTTTATTGCATAATCGAAAACAATCAGGATGAGGCACTGTAAGCCGCTCTTCGATGTGCTGCTTTTCTTTTCTCCCATATCACTTTGAAATATAAAGAAATTCAGGTATAATTTTTTTATATAAAAGGAGGTTGATGACTTATGCCGAAAATCAGATCAAGTGCCGACTTAAGAAATAACTATAATGAAATATCAAATTTCTGCCATCAATATTCCGAGCCTGTCTTCATAACAAAAAACGGGAAAGGCGATCTAGCTGTTCTCAGTATAGAAGCTTATGAAAAGCTGGTAGGCCGTTTTGAATTGTATGGTCTCCTTCAGAACGGACTGGATGATATTTCCGCAGGAAAAACTGTCGCTTCAGAACAGGTCATGTCCGAAATCAGAACCCGGAGACAAAAATGAATTATGAAGTTTTATATACAATAACCGCAGTGAGCGATCTGAATAATACGATCGACTATATCGATCATATTCTTCTTGATTCATCTGCTGCGGATCGTCTTTTGGATATGTTGGACACTGAACTGGCTCATCTTAAAGACTTCCCGAAAATCCACGAAATAATCGACGATCCTTTTTTTAAAGCGCATGGGATCCGGTATGTTGTCGTTAAAAACTACCTGGCATTTTATACCGTTGACGAAGATAAACATATTGTTTACATCATTCGTTTCCTTTATGCAAGAAGAGACTGGATCAATGTGCTGAAAGACACGGTCTTTCAGCGGTGATTATAAATCATGCAAACACAACAGGCTGCTGAATGGTCTTTTAGCGGATCTCACTGTATTTCCTCATGCCTGTGTTTCCGATCCTGAGAAAGATCCTCCTGAAATACGAGGTACAGACCCATCGGAAGAATACTTCCGAACTTCTTTCTGTTTACTGCTGTATCCTGCTAATGCAGTTTATATTCTGAACATGCAAAAACAGCTTCCGGATTGGGAGCTGTTTTGCTTCAGATTTTCGTAAGCATCTGTTTTTCATAGTACTCCAGCTGTGATGCCAGTTCCCTGGCAGACATTCTGGAAGCACCCTGCGCGAATACCGCATTCTGGACCAGCGCGTCAGATGACGCAACGATCAGGCGGTATTTATTTTTCAGTTCATGCGCAGCCTTGTCGATATAAGCGTCCGCCGTAAGATCCGCCCTTGTATAAACGATCGTCATATCGCCCCTGCGGATCTCTGTTCCCATATTGTCCTTGACCTTGTATCCGTCGAATACAACGATCATCTGATATCCGGTATATCCCATGTAATTGAAGAGACGGTCGATCAGCTTTTCCCTCGCCGCATACAGATCCACCCTGGAAAGCTCCTTCAGATCTTCCCATCCGTAGATCATATTGTATCCGTCAACGATCATACAGACAGGCAGGTGCACGACCGGATTCGGTTTTGCCGGTTTTTCCGGTTTTTCTGCCTTCTTCGGGGCATAGTGCTTCTTTTCATTTTTGTTCCGGCCGGTCGTCATTTCAAAGACCTTCTTCAGTTCATCTTCCGATACCTTGTAGCGGACCGGATGGGAAGCGGAAGAAGCAGACGGCGTGCGGAACTGGATATGCATATATTCATCTGCCTTGTCCCACGGAACGTAGAAACCCGAGCCATGCGCGCAGAATACGGAACCGGCAGGCTGGGAATAATCCATATCCGGATCATAACCGATCGATTCAACGATCATATCCTGCTGAGGACTTTCTTCATATCCCTCAGGCCGCCAGATAAATCTGCCCTTTCCTCGTGAATATGCAGTGACATCGTTCTGATATTCCATCAGTGTACGGACAGGGCCCTTTCCGGTGATCACAGCTTCACTGTCATCATTGCTTTCGATCTCAATGGAAGCCTGACGCATCTCAAGATCATACATCGCCCTGGAAAGAGAGCCGGAAGGGATCCTGAGCGTAAAGAAACAGTATGGTTCCAGCAGTATATTATCTGCCTTCATGAGTGCCTGGCGCACCGCTCTGCAGGCGGCTTCACGGAAGTCACCGCCTTCTGTATGCTTCAGATGCCCTCTGCCGGCGATCAGGACGATCCTGACGTCCGTCAGGCGTGATCTGGTCAGTACGCCGCGGTGGATCCTGTGATTGAGCGCGGACAGAATAGACCTCTGCCACATCATCGACAGATCATCCGCCGAACACTGGCTTTCCACAATGATCCCGCTTCCCCGTTCCAGGGGCTCCAGACGGACATGTGCCTCCGCGTAGTGACGGAGCGGTTCAAAGTGTCCGGATCCTGTCACAGGATACCGGATCGTTTCCATATAGATGATCTTTCCTGTTGTGAACAGGACATCGATCCCGCATCTCTCCTTGATCTTTTTCTGCAGAACTTCCATCTGCATTTCTCCCATGATGGAGATCTGGATCTCATGCGTCTCTTCGTTGGCATTCACGGACAGTGCAGGATCTTCCTGCATCAGCTGGCTGCATGTCCGCATCAGTGCCATGGTATCCACCCCCTTGGGAACGACCAGCCTGTATGTCATATACGCATTCAGCATCGGTTTCTCAAAGTCTTCTTCAAAACCGAGTCCCTGACCGTCTTCCAGTGTGACAGGTCCCTTCAGGACACAGATCATGCCGGCTTCCGCCTCATCGATCATCTTCCAGTTCTTCCCGCTGTATACGCGGATCTGGTCGACCTTGTCTTCTTCCGACAGCTTCTGCCTGCTCTTGAGAACGCCTCCGGTCATACGGATATGCGTCAGTCTTGCGCCGTTCTCATCGGTTGAGACCTTGTATACCCTGGCACCGAATTCAGAAGGATACTCCCGTTCTTCACTCAGCCAGCTGATCCGGTCCATCAGCTCATCGATACCGTCCAGCTTCAACGCGGAGCCGAACAGACAAGGTGTGCACTTTCTGTTATAAACAGCCTGTCTGACGGTCTCATCACTGATCGAGCCGGTCTCCATGTATTCATTCAGCGCTTCATCGGAGATCAGCGCCAGCTTCTCAAACCTGTCGGGATCGGACAGATCCACGCATGTATCGGAAAGATGCTGTTCCAGGTCCTGCATCAGCTCCTGCTTTGTTTTATAGCTGATGTCCATCTTGTTGACGAATACCATTGCCGGTACATGGTAATGTTCCAGGCACTTCCAGATCGTCTGTGTATGGCTCTGTACCCCGTCCTGTCCGGAGATCAGGATCACCGCAAAGTCCAGCACCCTGAGGCATCTTTCCATCTCACTGGAGAAATCAGCGTGACCGGGTGTATCGATGACCTGTATTTCCGTATCTTCCCACGTGAAAACAGCCTCTTTGGAGTAGATGGTGATCCCATGATCGCGCTCCTGTTCGTCATAGTCCAGGTAAGCGTCACCATGGTCTACCCTGCCCATCTTCCGAATCGTTCCGGAGCGGTAGAGCATTCCCTCGATACATGTTGTCTTTCCGGCATCGACATGTGCCAGAATTCCGATCACTGTGCGTTTCATGTCCATAATCATACCATTCAGTTCATTGAATTTCATTAACACTGCCAAAAAGAAACCGGCCGTGATCTCTCACAGCCGGAAGATGATGTTAATGCTGTTTGCCGAAACGTTCCAGGAGACGTTTTGTAGCGTCTTCCATGGTGACCTTCTCCGGCTGTTTCTTTGCCGGGCGGTTATCGTTCCTGCGGTTGTTATTGTTATTGCGGTTATTCTTACCCTTGCCGTTCTTTCGGTTTTCCCTTGCGGCCTTGACGGCTTCATCTCTTGCCTTGAGCTGTTCCAGAGGCAGCAGGCTCAGCTTGACCTTTCCTCTTGCCTCATCGATCTCATAGACCCAGACCTTGACGATGTCATTGACGGATACCACCTCGGAAGGATGGCTGACACGCTTCATGGACATATGGGAAATATGGACCAGTCCGTCTTCATGAAGACCAATGTCAACGAATGCGCCGAAGTCGACGACATTTCTGACTGTACCGGACAGCTGGTCACCGACATGCAGGTCGCTGATCTCCAGGACATCGCTTCTCAGCAGTGCGCCTTCAAACTGGTCACGGTAGTCCCTGAGGGGCTGACGGATCGCGTCTTCGATGTCCTTCAGCGTATAGCTGTCGATCCCGAGTTCCTGTACTTTATCTTCCGGGAACTGCGCGTCCGGTGTACCGAGCTTTGTAATGCCGCATACTTCCATGACCTTTCTCGCTGCGTCATAGCTCTCAGGATGGATCGATGTTTCATCCAGCGGTTCATCACCATCCTTGATACGCAGGAAGCCTGCGCACTGGGTGAATGTCTTCGCGCCGAGCTTCTTGACATTCAGCAGCTGATTGCGGTTTGTGAACCTGCCGTTCTCATTGCGGTAGTTGACGATCTCTTTGGCTGTCGCGCTGTTGAGACCGGAAATATGCGTCAGCAGTTCCTGGGAAGCTGTGTTCAGGTCTGCGCCTGTACGGTTGACGCACTTCATGATCGCTTCATCCAGACGTTCATTCAGTGCCTTTTCAGGCAGGTCGTGCTGGTACTGTCCGACACCGATGGACTTCGGGTCGATTTTGATCAGTTCAGCCAGCGGGTCGAGCAGTCTTCTGCCAATGGAAACAGCAGAACGTTCCTCAACAGCCATGTCCGGGAATTCCGCTCTGGCAGCTTCCTGGGCAGACCATACGGAAGCACCTGCTTCGGAAACAATCGCGTAGCTGACATCCAGACCATTGTTGTGGATCAGTTCCGCGACAAGCTTTTCACTCTCTCTGGAAGCTGTGCCGTTGCCGATCGCGATGATCTGCACACCGTACTTTTTGATCAGTGCCAGCAGTTTGCGGTTGGAGCCTTCGATATCCCCGTCTTTGCGGAACGGGAAGATCTTGTCTACCGTCAGCATCTTTCCTGTTTCATCCAGAACAGCAAGCTTGCAGCCGTTATAGAAACCGGGGTCAAAACCGAGAACGATCCTTCCCTTCAGAGGCGGCTGTGACAGCAGCTTTTCAAGGTTCAGGGAGAAGACCTCGATCGAGCTTGTATGAGCGCGGTCGGACAGATCGCTCCTGATCTCATTCTCTACACTCGGCAGCAGCAGTCTTTCGCATCCGTCCCTGACTGCATCCTGCAGTTCAGCCTCAACGATCGTCTTCTGGCCTTTCTGATAGACACCAATCGCTTCATTCTCGAGATATTCGAGATCATAGCTGAAAGTAACAGTTACGACCTTTTCCTTTTCGGCACGGTCGATCGCCATGACACGGTGATCCGCGATCTGGGAGATCTTTTCGGAACGGTCATAATACATTTCATAGACATGCTTTTCGTCTTCGGCATCCTTCTTTTTCTTTGTGACAAGAACACCGGACTTCAGGATCGTATCCTTAAAGCTCCATCTGAGCTTCGCGTTATCACTGACATTCTCGGCAATGATATCTTTCGCTCCCTGGATCGCGTCTTCAGCTGTCTTCACTTCTTCGGTAATATACTTTGCAGCTTCCGCAGACAGATCGCCTTCTTCCGGCAGTGCCAGAATCCAGTCAGCCAGAGGCTGCAGGCCGTTCTTGATCGCAACGGCAGCCCTTGTCTTTTTCTTCTGCTTGTAAGGCTTATACAGATCCTCGACCTGTGAGAGCTTTGTACATGCATTGATGGAATCACGGATCTCATCCGTCAGCTTGCCCTGCTGTTCGATCAGCGCAAGCACGGCTTCCTTGCGTTCCTTCAGGTTGACCTGGTATTTGTACTGTTTTTCAATAAACAGGATCTGCTCTTCATCCAGGCCTTTTGTCTGTTCCTTGCGGTAGCGGGCAATGAACGGTACCGTATTGCCTTCCTCCAGCATGGACAGCGTATTCTTTACCTGATCGATGCCGACTTTCAGTTCAGCGGCTATCGTCTTGATAATATCTTCATTCATTCAGAAATTCCTCCAACGCGTTCTATTGTAACATGAACTGTCCCGAAAGAAGAGTTGAAACAAAAAGAGCACTTCGCGTGCTCATTTTTCAGAAAGCAGATCTTCATTACGCAGATAGATCAGCAGATAAATAATATCCAGGACAAAGGTCACGAGCGTCCTGTTTGCGATCATCCGCATGCTGGCATCCCCTTCATTGCACTCTATGTTAACGACTTCTTCCGCAAACATGCTGAGTTTTTCATCCTCCGAGCCTTCCAGCAGGACGATGCGGCTCTCTCTTTTGTTCATCAGGGATGTGATATCAAACAGATCACGGTAATCACCTTTCAGGGAAATGATCAGGGTAATATCACCGTTTTTGACGTTGAATCCCTGCTTCCAGAAGATATCCGGTGCGATCGGAAGGATCGCATCGATCCCGATCTCCATCAGTTTGTACTGAAAATCGGAAGCGATCAGATACGCGTCGGCAAGACCGAACAGAATGACTCTTCTTCTCTCTGAGATCATGTCGGCGATCCTGTTCAGCTGTTTGATATCAAGCTGTCCGCAATGCCTGATCAGCACCCGGTTGTACAGTTTCAAAAGATCCTGGACCACTGTATCCGCTCTGATCTGCTCGGCAAGCGGACGCATCTGGTCAAGTACGACCGGGTTTGCTGTCTCAAGACTGAGTTCTTTTGCAAGCGAAAGGCACAGATCTTTATGACCGACAAAACCCAGTTTCTTCGCAAACCGGATAATTGTGGATTTGCTGACATATAGCTGTTTTGACACTTCCGGTATGGACATCTTCAGAAACCTGTCCGGATACTCAAAAATATAGTCAGCAAGCTGTCTTTCAGATGGCGACAATTTCAAGCCGCTGTTCAATTTTTCCTTAATCAGCAATTTTATGATCCTGCCTTTCTTCTGAAGAAAAATGACCTGGTATACAGATTCCTTCATAGAAACTGTACACCAGGTCGTAAATAATTACTTAGTTAATGCTTATTCTTCTTCTCTGTTAGCATTTGCAGCAATGATGAACGGTGTGTAGATCAGTGTTGAAACTGCAATACAGAGAGCCTGTGTGATAGCAGCACCAATTGATCCGCCTGTGTCAAGGAATGCAGCAATGATCGGAGGAGTTGTCCAAGGAGCGTTAACAACACCGCGACCAGCAAATCCGATGGATGTCATAACATAACCGATAATAACGCATACGACCGGAGTCAGGATGAACGGTACAGCGAACATCGGGTTCAGGACGATCGGGATACCGAACGTCATCGGTTCGTTGATGTTGAAGATTCCGCAAGGGATGGACAGCTTAGCGATCTGTCTGTAGTCTTCACGCTTGGAGAACAGCATGATAGCGAT
>JAFRJJ010000015.1 GCA_017432325.1 Solobacterium sp.
CAGGGCAAGCCAGCCTGCGTCTGAGAATGTCATGACATTCCTGATCAGTTCTGTCGCCTGCTCTTTGGTGTATCTGCGTTTCAGTACTTCGACGTAGTAGCTGTACTGGGCAGCCATCAGCATCTCCACGGTTTCAACAGGGATCGCCATGCCGTTGCTGTTCATGAACCTGGCTGTCTGCTTGGCCTTGCTGCGGACCAGGAGCGGATAATACTTTTCGGCTGTACTGCCTTCGGAGCAGCAGAACAGCAGATAGCATTCATCGAAGTGGTCATAAATAATGTCGAGGATCTTGCCGGCTTCATGCGCAGTCAGCTGTGAGAACTTCCCTTCCCGGATCGCGATCCTGTAATGTTCCGGTTTCAGAGCGGAAAACTCTTTTTCAAACAGCAGTCCTGTTTCATAGACAAGCGATGCAAAGAGCACATCTTTATTCTCATAGCGCGTATAAAGAGCACCGGTCGTAATACCCGCTCTTGCGGCTATCTTACGCATAGACGCATTCCTGTATCCGACTTCCAGGAACTCATTCCGGGCGGCTTCAATGATTTTTTCATCCAGACTGTGATCTTTATTTGCCATAGCTTTGCCCTCTCTACATTATTATATGGTTTCATTATACGGCTCTTGAGAGATGCCGGTCAAATCAAAACAGACTCATCTGATTCCGTTCCTGCATGCCGTCAAGACAGCCGAGCACTTCGAGTTTTCTCATGAGCGCTGCAGAGAGCTGCGTACGTTTCAGAATATCTTCTTTAGACAGGAACGCGCCTTTTTTGCGTGCTTCTTCGATCGATCTGGCTACGTTAGCGCCAAGACCGTCGATCACGACAAACGGCGGTATGATCGTATGCTTATCTTTCGGATCGATCGTAAACGTCGTCGCCAATGAACGGTACAGGTCAACATTGCCGATCCGGTACCCTCTGGCCATCATCTCTTCTACCACTTCAAGCGTATCGTAGAGCGAGCGTTCCTTGTTGGAAGCAGGATTGGAGCTGAACCGGTCCATTCGTGCCGAGATATCCGACATTCTGTCGCGGACTGTCTGGATATCCTTCGTCATGGTCTCGATCTCATATGCGTCGCATCGCAGTGAGAGATACTGGATGTAGAAATTCCACGGTTCATGAACCTTATACCAGGCAATGCGCACAGCCATCATGACATATGCAACAGCATGTGCTTTCGGGAACATGTACTTGATCTTTTTGCAGGAATCGATATACCAGTCAGGTACGTTGTGCGCCTTCATATTCTCTTCCTGGTCAGGCCTGAGTCCTCTTCCCTTACGGACATCTTCCATCGTTTTGAAGGCATCGATCGGTTCAAGCTTCTTTTCCAGGAGGTAAGTCATGATATCGTCACGGCATCCGATGACTTCGCTCAGCGGATGTCCCTGCTGTACGAGGACCTGGGCATTGCCCGACCATACGTCTGTACCATGGGAAAGACCGGAAATGATGACAAGATCCGAGAAACAGCGCGGTCTTGTTTCCTCCAGTACTCTTCTTGTGGTGCGTGTGCCGAATTCCGGCAGACCGAGCGCGCCGGTCTCCTGGTGATAAAGCTTCGGATCCGCCTTCAGTGCCCTGTCTTCATAGAACAGCGAAAGCGTTTCGGGATCGTTCATCGGGATATCCATCGGTTTGACATCCGCAATGTTCTGCATCAGCCGCATAGCCGTAGGATCGACATGGCCGAGAATGTCGAACTTCAGGACGTTGTCATGGATGTCATGGAAGTCGTAATGCGTTGTCTTCCAGTCTGCGGTCGGATCATTTGCCGGATACTGCACCGGTGTGAAATCTTCCGCTTCGTATTCCTCCGGGATAATGATGATGCCGCCCGGATGCTGACCGGTCGTACGCTTGACGTTCTGACATCCTTTCGCCAGATAGTCACGCATAGGCCTGCGCATATTTGTAATATTCATCTTCTCGCAGTAGCCGCTGACATAACCGTAAGCGGTCTTGTCGGCGACAGTACCGATCGTACCGGCACGGAAAGCATGGTCCGCGCCGAAGACTTCCTTGATGAAGGCATGCGCGCGCCATTGATATTCATTGGAGAAGTTCAGGTCGATATCAGGCGTTTTGTCCGCGTTGAAGCCGAGGAATGTCTGGAACGGAATGTTATGGCCGTTCCCTTTCATGATCGCTCCGCAGTGCGGGCAGACCTTGTCAGGCAGGTCAAAGCCGGATTTGACACTCGGATCATCGATGAATTCACTGTAATGGCAGGACGGACACAGATAATGCGGTGCCAGCGGATTGACCTCCGTAATACCCGACATTGTTGCCGTAAATGATGAACCTACGGAGCCACGGGAACCTACGACATAACCGTCTTCATTCGATTTTTTGACCAGCAGATGGGCAATATAGTAATGCACACCGAATCCGTTCCGAATGATATTGTCCAGTTCACCGTCCAGCCTGTTCGTAACATATTCGGGAACTTTGCCTTCAAACCCGTACATTCTCATGGCTGTGTCATGACAGATCTTCCTGAGCTTGTCGTCAGAGCCTTCGATCGTCGGCGGGAATGTGCCGGCAGGAACCGGTCTGACTTCTTCGATCATATCGAAGATCCTGTTCGGTTCCTCGATGACGATCTTACGCACAAGCTGGTCATCATCCAGCCAGGCAAACTCATCCAGCATTTCCTGTGTGGTGCGGATATGCTGGTCAGGATTCTTTGTCCTGTAACGAAGTGCGTCATCACGGATATACAGCGGATGAATTGCGCCGCCGACACCCTGGGACATGATATAGACATCTCTGAATGTCTTCTGGTCAGGCGTGCAGTAATGCGCGTCACTGGTGGCGCATACAGGGATATGCAGCTTCTGAGCCATTTCTATGATCCGTTTCTGAACCTGTTTGACACGGTTCATATCCGGTACATTGCCCATGGCAACAAAGCATGTAAAGTTGCCCAGCGGCTGTAGTTCGATCATGTCATACCACTTCATGCATTCTTCCAGCCTCTGATCATCACCGTTGCAGGCGATCTCAAAGAGTTCGGAGTTATAGCATCCGGCGGAAACGATCAGGTTTTCACGGTGGGCGTCGATATCTCTTCTGAGGACTCTCGGTTCAGCAGCCACTTCAGCGGCTTCCTTGCCGGCAGCCTTGCCCATGACAGCCAGTGTCTTTGTATTGGATATCGTCACGAGATGATACAGTTCTTTCAGACCCGCGTGGTTCTTCGCAAGCAGGTTCGCATGGTATCTGCGCACCTTTTTGAACGCATTCTCATCCTGTATCTTTTCCTGCAGATCCCTGACAGTAACCGCGCCGAGGTCATTGGCATCCTTTAAGAGGCACAGGAATACACCCGATAAGGCTTCCGCATCATAATCCGCCCTGTGGGCTACTTCTTCGTCATACGGAATATGGTAATATCTTGAAATATTGCCGAGTCTGTACGCACGGCGTTCCTTCAGGATCGCCCTGGACATATCAAGTGTATCAATAACAGTGTTTTTCAACGGTTCTCTGCCGATCCTGCGGAGCTCATCGTTCAGGAAGAAATAGTCAAATGTCGCATTGTGCGCAACCAGGACATCATCTCCGATCCAGTTCAGGATCTCATCGGCACACTCTTTGAATGTTCCGGCACTTCTGACCATATCATTGGAAATATTGGTCTTTGCGGTAATAAACGCAGGGATCGGGAACGGTGGTTTGATGAACATCTGCATCCTGTCCATGACAGCGCCATGTTTCATGCGGACAGCGCCGAATTCGATGATCGAATCATATTTCGCGGAAAGACCCGTGGTCTCAAGGTCAAAGCAGACATACTGCTCATCATCAAGCTTGTGATCCGTCACGTTCCTGACGATCGTCAGCTGATCATTGACCGCATTGACCTCACAGCCAAGAACGACCTTGAACTCCCTGTCAGAGCCCTTTTTCAGCTTGGCTGCCGTATTATATGCCTTCACGAATGACTGCACATCCGCATGGTCGGTGATCGCGATGCCGCGGTGACCGAGATTCCAGGCATATTTTACAACACTTTCCGCGTCACATACCGCATCCATTTCACTCATATTCGTATGGCAGTGCAGTTCAACGCGTTTGGGTTCAGCTGTGTCCTTGAGCTTAACGGAATCCAGCTTTTCCATCTGCGTTACTTCACATACCAGGTCATTGGCATATTTGTCGTTGACGATATTTCCGTATACACGGATACGCTGCCCTTCTTTGATATCGTCGATCTCTTCACGTGTAAACAGTTTGCCTTCAAAGCGCTTGGCAATGATCGCATCTTCCCCGTCAAACACAGAAAGACTCTGAATGATATGTTTGTTTGCGCGTATCTCAAAGTTTTCAATATTGAATACAACACCCTCAAACTGGATATTCTCCATCGGTGTATTGGCTTCTTTCAGCTTAAGTTCAGAATAGTTTTCAGGTTTCGGCCGGTAATACTTCTTTTTCGCCTGTTTCTCAGGTACAGGTGCAGGATTCTCGGACGGTACAGGTACTGATACTTCACCGATCTCCACTGCGTTGAGTACAGCCATTTCGCAGAATGTATTCATATCCTTGAGACCGATCTGTTCGAGCAGTTCGTTCAGCTTCGGCAGCATCTCCCCGCTCAGCGCGCAGTCCGACTCATCGGTAAACAGGAAGATCAGCTTCCTGTCCGCTTCCTCAAAGCGGATCACGGCATTGCTGAAAACAGACAGTCTGTCATTGGCTGCTGCAAAAGAATCCAGGTATTTCTGGAGTTCCGATGTACGGACACGGCAGTTTTCAGGATCGATATACAGCAGTGTCTTCATCTGCAGCATTGTATCAAGTTCATCCAGAAGGTCTTCATAATCCGAATATGAAAGAAAATCAGATGTATGAACACAGATCTCCGCATGCCCGTCAGATTTGTAGAATCTGACAGAACGGATCTCAGCGCCGTATAATGCATCCGGCAATGTACTGTCTTTCAGGATCTCTTTCAGCAATAAACTCATATGCACCTCTGAACACCCGTAAATGATAGCATATATTTGGTCTGAAGTCAGAGATTGACATTCATCGGAAACCTGTTCCGTTAAAAAACGGACCATAGGTCCGTGTAAGATTTACAGTTCCTGAGCCACGGCAGCCTGGTGTCCGCACGCAATGCTTAGATTGCCGTTTCTTGTCCGCAGTTCATCGATCATTTTCTTTTCTTCTTTTTCATCCTTCAGTCTGATCTCATATGTCAGCTGGTACATCGTACCGAGATTGACGGTTTTGGAAGATACCAGTCTGCTGGATGTTGTATATTTCGCCATCAGATCATCGAATACTGTCATATAATCCAGATCCTCCGGGATCGTGATCCGGAGTGAACGGATCGTCCGGTCTTCGTCAAATGCGGGGATACGCGCTGTCATGACAAACAGAAGCGATATCAGCAGTGCGCTGGCGGCTGCCAGCCAGACATATCCCATGCCTGTCATCAGGCCTGCTCCCATTGCGAGGAAGATGATCACAATGTCGCTTGCTTTGCCGGGCAGTGAACGGAAACGCACCAGTGAGAAGCTGCCTGCTACAGCCACTCCGACGCCGAGGTTCCCGTTGACCATCAGAATGATCATCTGTACGACTGCCGGCAGGATTACGACCGAGATCAGGAAGTTCCTGCTGGGATGTTCTGTAAATTTATATGCGAGTGCTATGATCATGCCGCAAAGGATGCTGGCTGCTGTACAAGTCAGTACCTGTGTGATACTCAGATATGAAGCTGTTCCTGTTAATATTGAGCTGAACATGCTGTTGTCCTCCTGTATGTTCTGTATGTTTCTGTATCGTATGCCGGGATCATGTTCCGGTGTATCTGCTGTGTCATGATGTTTCTGTAGATGTTTCCATATTTGGAAAATGATGTGCGTTTCAGTCCCATTTCCGAGAGGATATCCGTGAGCCACATCGGACATCTGTCGCTTGCCTTGATCTCGAGCAGGACCGTATCCTCATCGATCAGTCTCTGTTCGCTGCCGTTGGGATGCAGTGATATATCGGATGTCCTGTACAGGATGTTTTCATCAAACGTTACCCTGACATCATCTTCGGATACGGATTTCCAGCAGGTCCTGTCATAGGACGCATAGACCTTCATGACCGGTTTATAACGCTGTACGGAATAATCCAGTTCATCAGCGATCTGCGTATGGATATCAGGTCTCGTACCGTCAGTCATATACTGGTACGCATCCTGTTCTCTCAGGGTGATCCTGCGTTTTCCTGTCAGACCTTTATATTTCTTTTTGATCTCTAGAAACACCGGTGTGCCGTCAGACGGTTCGACATAAGATCTGATACGCATCTTTTCTTTGTATTCAGGATGTTCCAGACTGTTGATGACCATTCTGTCATCAGCTGTATCGCAGTATACGTTATATACGGTATATCTGTGATACTGATCTGGAACGAGCCTGTCACCCGAGCGTTCCATAAATTCTTTGACCTGCGCGCGGTTCATTCTGTATTTGTATTCCGTTCTGAGAAAGCTCTCGATCACGTTTGTCATATCCTGTTCCTCCTGACATCTGTAAGTTTATGCGACCAGAATGGAAGTTTACTGAGCGGTTTCTGAAGTTCATGTGAATTCTTAAGAAATAATTTTTCACATACGGACATTTCAAACATGGTAATATGTATAGGCTTATACAGGAGGCATTCTTATGAATCGTTTTGCCGGATCAGTCATTCTTTCTGCACTGCTTTGTATTTCTGCGGCAGGCTGTGCCGCATCAGATCCTGACGCACAGTCTGGAAAGGATGATATCAGTGAAGTAAAAGACACTGTTGACGATTATCTGCAGGCGCTCGAAAACGGCGATCTGAAGAAATCCGCCGGGTATCTTTCTGAAAGCAGCGAAGGAAAACTGATGACGGAAGAATTCTACAGTCAGACAGAACCTATCATGGATATATTCAGTAATGTAGAGATGAATGATGAACTGAAAAGCCAGTACGATCACTTTATCGACCAGATCATCGCCCTATCGTTTCAGTCTCATGAGGTCGGAGAAGTTATCCAGGTCAGTGACAGTGAATATCAGGTTCATGCCGAGATCACTTCCGTCGACTATGACGATATCAGCTACGCAGCCAGAGACATGCTCAGCACCGGCCGCGACCAGATCCTGACGGAAGAAAAAAAGAAGGAACTGAAACAGATCTATGATGAAAAAGGCCAGACGGCGCTGGACAATGCGATACTGAAAGAAATGTTTGATTACATGACCGTCCATTTTGATGAAATGGCAGAGGACTGTTCTGAGATCAGGCAGAGTACCGTCTTTACCGTCAAAAAAGAAAACGACGTCTGGAAGATCACAGACGCCGGTTCCGGCCAATAATATCATGCCGCGGAATGCGGCTTTTTAAATGTTCAGATCACAAACAGCGAACAGGACTGCTTTTCCGCGGATCCTGATCCTATCTCCGGCAAGTTCGCAGTACAGTGTTCCGCCTCTTGCGGATGCCTGGTATGCTGTGACGAATGTCCTGTTGAGTACCCCTGCCCAGTAATCCGCTACCTGACAGTGCGCGGAACCGCATACCGGATCCTCGATGATTCCGGCTTTAGGACAGAAGCTCCTTGTCACACAGTCAGCTTCCTTTCCGGGAGCAGTAACGTTCTGCAGCCTGCCGGGAAGCTGTTCTACCAGTGAGATGTCAGGCTTCATGTTTCTGACCGTTTCTTCATCATCATAAATACAGATCAGGTCCATTCCAAGGACCGCTTTGACAGGTCTGGCACCGAATGCACGTTCCATCTCATCGGTCACTTCGATCTCCTGAAGTTCATATGTCGGGAAATCCAGTTCATACGTATCATCGATCTTTGTGACTTTCAGTTTTCCGCTCATCGTTGTAAATTCCACTGACCCGGCATCCTTCTCATAATGATTCAGAAGAACAAAGCCTGTTGCCAGCGTCGCATGTCCGCAGAGATTGATCTCCACTGTCGGTGTAAACCAGCGCAGGCGGTAAATATCTCCTTCTTTGACCGTAAATGCGGTCTCGGAGAGAT
This sequence comes from Solobacterium sp., assembly GCA_017432325.1. GTDB lineage: Bacteria > Bacillota_I > Bacilli_A > Erysipelotrichales > Erysipelotrichaceae > Bulleidia. The sequence goes on from JAFRJJ010000015.1 coordinate 8,044, forward strand.
TATTCTCCGCTGCGATCTGTTTCATCAGTTTCTCATCAGGCCATTCATCAAGAACGCATACTGCAGCAGGATTGCCGCAGAACAGCTGATCGGTAAATGCATCAACGAGATATTGTCTGATCATAACCGTTCCCTCCTTTTTCAAAAAGGCAGCCTCATGGCTGCCCTTATCATTATTTCAGCAGATTTTTCAGAAGCTTCTTGGCGCCGCGTACGCCCATATTGACGAGTTCATTCTGGAGCTTGTTGGAAGCTTTCCTGGCAAGCTTTTCCTCCCAGGACTTCTCATTTGCTTTCTTCGCGGCAGCACGTTCTTCAGCCTTGCGGCGTGCTTCTTCTTCCTTCTCCGCCTGTTTTGCGGCTTCGGCTTTTGCTTTCATCTCTTCTTCCGCAGCATAGATCTCGGGCAGATCTTCATATGCAGACTGAGCATCCATCGTCCGTTCGTACTTACCGTAAATGGAGTCGGTTTCGATCGCGTATGCGACACGGTTTGGATCAGCTATCTTCATCGATGAATGCGGCGGCAGGATCTTTGTCTTCTGGACGATCGTCGGCGCGCCGTCTTCATCCAGTGCCGATACAAGTGCCTGGCCTGTTTTGAGCGCTGTGATCATCTCGAATGTGTCAAATTCGGGATTAGCGCGGAACGCATTGGCTGCTGCCTTAACGTTCTTGATCTCGCTCGGTGTATATGCGCGCAGTGAATGCTGGATACGGTGCGACAGCTGGGCAAGAACAGAGTTGGGGATATCCAGCGGATTCTGTGTAATGAAGAATACGCAGACACCCTTGGAACGGATCAGTCTGACTGTCTGTTCGATCTGCTGGAGGAGCTGTTTCGGAGCTCCGTCAAACAGCAGATGTGCTTCATCAAAGAAGAACGCAATCTTCGGTTTTTCCACATCACCGACTTCCGGAAGTCTGTCATACAGTTCATCGAGCATCCACAGCATGAATGTGGAGTACAGCAGCGGGTGCTGGAACAGTTCATCGCACTCGATCATATTCATGACGCCGAGGCCCTTTTCGGTGACCATCCAGTCATTGATATCAAGCGCAGGTTCTCCGAAGAATATGTCACCGCCTTCTGTTTCCAGTTCCAGCAGTTTTCTCTGGATCGCGCCGACACTCTGCTTAGCAATATTTCCGTACTTGGATGTGTATTCCTTGTAATGTTCTCCGACATACAGGGTCATTGCCTGGAGATCCTTAAGGTCGATGATATCCAGTTCCATATCCTGGGCAACACGGAAGATGATATTCAGTACGCCCTGCTGCGCGTCTGTCAGATCCATGATACGGCTCAGCATCATCGGACCCATCTGCTGCATGACGGCACGGATCGGATGGCCGGCTTTCTGGTAAATATCATAGAAATGAACAGGGTATTTTCTCACATCATATGATTCAAGTCCCATACTCTGCCAGCGTTCACGGATGCCGTCCTCATCACCCGGGACGATCATTCCGGTCAGGTCACCTTTAATGTCAGCAATAACTGTCGGAACACCGAGTTCACTCAGTGATTCGGCAATCACTTTCAGGGTGACTGTTTTACCGGTACCGCTTGCGCCGGCAATGAAGCCATGACGGTTCAGCTGGGCAGGATTGAGATAGATCTCCTTGTCTCCCGCTTTACCGATCATAATCATGTTGTCTTTGATCATATTTTCCTCCTATCGGATCATAACGCCGCCGGCTTCCCTGATCCTGAGCACATAACTGCATCCCTTTCCGAATACTGATTCCATGAGGGAGATATATGCTTCAAGCAGGTCATCCGGTACGAATGCCTGTATCGTTCCGGCAAAGCCGCCGCCGTGAACTCTGTATGCGCCTCTGTCTTTGAGGACTTCTTCGCTGAGTGCCAGTCCGACCGCCAGTGACTGATGTTTCTTGTCAGCCGGTACGCAGATGTTCTGGAGATATTTCCAGCTGGAAGTACCGGATTCCTTGATCAGTCTGAGCAGCTCATCCGTGTTTCCGCTGCGCAGCGCATCGGCTTCCTGCTTTGCTCTCTGTGTTTCGTTCAGGAAGTGATAAGCGCGCAGGAATGATCTGTCGCCAGCCTGTTCACGGATCTCTTTTGCATGTTTGAGGAGATCTTCCATCGTAACCTTATGCAGTTTCTCAGCTCCGCAGATGCGCGCAGCGGCATACATTTCTTCCGGGATCTCCGTATATTCACCGGACAGATCGGCATGTGACTGCTTGCAGTCTGTCAGGACGAGAGACAGATGATCTTTCTCCAGATCCCAGTCAAGGCGTTCGATATCCGGGAGTGCGGGATCGTCGAAGTCGATCGCGACACATCCGCCGCAGGCACTGGCTGTCTGGTCCATCAGGCCGCTGCCCTTTCCGAAATAGACATTTTCAGCATACTGACCGATGATCGCAATCTCGACCGGTGTAACTTTTCCTTCATTGTACAGTCCGGAGAAGATCGTTCCGATCAGAACTTCGAAGGCTGCGCTTGAAGACATGCCAGAGCCGGGTAATACCTGGCTTTCCGCGTAGATCTTAAGACCGCCGATCTTGTATCCCCTGTTGACGAATCCTGCCGCGATGCCTCTGATCAGCGACTCGGTCGTATTCTTTTCTTCTTCCCTGACGGACAGATCGGTCAGGTCAACCGGTCTGACTGTATAGCCGGAGCTTTCATAGACGACTTTCATATCATCTGTTCTGCAGGCTGCTCCGGCAGTATCCAGTGAGATCGCTGCCGCAAGGACACGTCCGTTCTGGTGATCTGTGTGATTGCCTCCGATCTCCGTTCTGCCGGGTGCGCTGAACAGATGAACATCCGCGTCCTGATCCGTAAAGTGATCGAGCAGAGCCGTCCAGCGTTCTGTTTCTTCTTTCAGTTCGTGTTCAGAGTAGACATTGTTCAAAGGTGATCCTTCGGACATAAGCAGCTGTTTCATTTCACTGGCATTCATGATTTATTCCTCCTGTGCAAAGATGATACTCAGTTGTATTTGATCGTGTTTGTCCCTGTTTCAGAAGCGGTATTTCCGCATCTTTCAGGTTGACTGCATCCGGTACATACTGTGTTTCGAAACACACAGAACTGCGCCAGGGGAATACTCCTCCCTGTTTCCCGTGTATGGAATCACCATTCAGGAAATTGGAGGAATACAGATGGAATCCCGGCAGGTCGGACCGGACTTCCATGGTCATGTCGCTGTTCCTGCAGGTGACCATCCTGCGCATGCCATGACCAGGAACTTCAAAGTGATGATCATATCCGTTTCCGTTTTTAATGAACTCATCGTCTGCACCGATCCGTTCACCGAGCAAATGCGGCTGACGGAAATCAAACGGTGTTCCTTCAACACTCAGCGCGCTGCCGTATGTCTGCCCGTCCGGATCCACTCTGCGGAAATGATCGGCATCTGTCTGTATTTCATGGTCCATGGCAGTGTCAGAACATGGTCCGCTGAGATTGAAGAACGCATGGTTCGTCATTGAGAACAGCGTATCTGCATCGGCAGTTCCCGTATATGTTACTGACCAGCCGTCATCCAGCAGTCTGTATTCAGCCTGCACATGCAGACCTCCGGGATAACCCTGGTCACCGTCTTTGCTGAAGAGACGGAATATCACGTGATCCTCATGCAGTTCCGTTTCCCAGATCTGATCGGAAAAACCGATCAGTCCGCCATGAAGTGAATTCGGACCGTTGTTGACAGGTACATGGTATACAGTGCCGTTGAGTGTAAAGGTTCCTTTGGAGATCCTGTTGCAGACTCTTCCGACAGAACATCCCATGTACCGGACTTCATTCTGGTAGCCTTTGACTTCCGTAAACCCCTGGACGATATCGCGGTCCAGCGGTCTGTAGACTGCGCTGACAAGAGCTGCTCCGAAATCAGTCAGAGAAAGCTCAATATTCTGATTACTGATCGTATACAGTCTTGCCTGTAGACCTTCATTTGTTGTTCCGAATTCCCTGCATTCCATTTCATCTCACCAATTTATCAAACGCGTCTTTTGCGGCATTCTGTTCTGCCTGTTTTTTGGAGGAGCCGGTTCCCGTTCCCATGATCAGGTCATCGACAATGACATTCATGACGAATGTCGGGGAATTGGACGGACCGCTCTCCGAAACGAGTTCATAGCGTACTGTTCGTCTGTTGTCGGTCTGTACATATTCCTGGAACTTCGTTTTGTAGTCATGGATCGTTTCCACATGATCCGGATGTTCCAGCTGCGGCGTCACGACTTCATCCAGGATGTTATCCACCGCGTGCATGCCCTGATCCAGGTACAGCGCGCCGAGGAACGCTTCGAACATATCCGCGATGATCGCGTTTTTATTGCGTCCTCCGGTCTTCTCTTCGCCGCTGCCAAGCAACAGGTAATCATTCAGCTGCAGCTGTCTGCCATAAGCTGCCAGTGCTTTTTCGTTGACCAGCTGTGCCCTGAGTTTTGTCATCTGTCCCTCGGACAATGCCGGTTTGAGCGGAAATATGTGCTCACTGCTCCAAAGCTGCAGTACAGCGTCACCCATAAATTCAAGGCGTTCGTTATCCAGTCTCGAGCGGTGTTCATTTGCATAGGATGTATGCATAAAAGCCTGACGAATCAGATCAGCATCATTGACGGTTATACCTCTGTTATCCAGCCATTTGATAATATCTTTCATCGTTAACCCCCTAATCCATATAGCTTGCAGGCCTGCATCTGCTGATCAGTTCACGATAATCCTCCGGATATGCAATGATCTGCTCGGCGTCTTTTCTGGCCTGGGCTATGATACGTGTATCTTCTACCGGATTGCCCAATATGAAATCCGGAAGACCGCTTTGTTTCGTTCCAAGTATATCACCGGGTCCTCTTAACCGTAAATCCTGATAAGAGATTTCAAAACCGTTTGTCGTTTTTTCCAGGATTTCAAGACGTTCCAGGACTTTCTCATCCTGTGAACCGGTCAGCAGCCAGCAGTAGCCCTGCTCGGAACCTCTCTGTACCCTTCCGCGCAGCTGATGGATCTGTGACATTCCAAACCGGTCGGCGTCATAGATGATCATGCCGGTTGCGTTAACAACATTGACCCCTACTTCAACGACCGTAGTAGATACCAGTACAGAGATCTGACCTGATTCAAAATCATTCATGATCTGCTGTTTTTCTTCGGAAGACATGCGGCCATGCAGCAATCCGACACGGTACTTTTCACCGAACAGTTTCTCCAGACTGGCAGCCGTATCGTTCACGTTGCGGGCATTGAATTCTTCATTCTTTTCAACTGCGGCACAGATGACATAAAGCTGTCTGCCGCGTTCAAGCAGATGGTATATATCATCAAGGACAGATCGAAAACTGTTCTCTCTGATCAGCTTCGTGATGACCTGTTTCCTGCCCGGAGGCATCGTTTCGATCGTACTGATGTCCATATCCCCGTACAGTGTAGACGCCAGTGTACGCGGGATCGGTGTGGCGCTCATCAGCAGGAAATCGGCTTTTTCGCCTTTTGCGCGCAGTGCCTTGCGCTGTTCGACACCGAACCGCTGCTGTTCATCCGCGATCACCAGACCAAGATCAGCGAATTCAACACGCTCCTGGATCAGGCTGTGCGTGCCGATCAGGATATCCGCTGTCCCGGTTCTGACTTCTTCCAGGACTTCCAGCTGCTGTTTTGCATTCATACCGGCATACAAAGCCCTGACTCTGACACCGGCATTGCTTAGTAATGATGAGATGTTTGCTTCATGCTGGGAGGCAAGGATCTCGGTCGGTGCCAGCAATGCGGCCTGCTGTCCCGATAATACACAGGCATACATCGCGATCGCCGCGACAAGGGTTTTGCCGCATCCGACATCGCCCTGCAGAAGACGGTACATACACCGGTCGCTCGTCATATCCAGGAAGATATCCTGCAGTACTTTGATCTGGTCTTTTGTCATTTTGTAAGGAAGGCTGTCGATCAGCTGCTGTATTTTTGCTGTATCAAACGTCTTGCCCTGCTTCATCATGACAAACTGTGTTTCCCTGTTCAGCAGGATACTGATGAAAAAGACCAGGAATTCTTCATATTTCAGCGTTCTGTAGGCTTTCTGAATATCTTCTTCACTGCGCGGTTCATGAACATACCGCAGTGCTTCTTTCCGCTCCAGCAGACGGTATCTGTCCATCAGGTCACCGGGAACGATATTCCTGATCTCCACGGCGTTCATCACTTTGCGGATGATATTCCGGATATCCTTCTGTGTGATGCCTTCTTTTACGGAGTATACCGGGGTAACGGGATCGATCTCTGCCATCGGCTTTTCCTGGTAGCTCATGGCAGTGACTTTATCTTTGCCGTTATAAACACCGGTGATCGTTATGATCCTGTTCAGCGGAAGCTGTTTTGCCCAGGGACGGTTAAAGATCGATACATGCAGGATCCTGTCAAATGCCATGACATCAAAGCTGCATACGCTCTTTTTCACGCCAAAACGGAATGTCCGGACACTGCTGATGACTTCTGCTTCAAATGTCACCTTGTCCTTGATCTTCCATTGGGAATAATCGTCCTGTTTCATCATTTCATATCTGTAAGGATAGTATCTCAGTACATCCTCACTGTCATATATATGAAGCGCGTTCAGTTTTTCAATCTGTTTCTTTGTCAGCTTCAGCTGTTTTGCGTTCAGATCCATATGATTATTATAACAAATACTCATTTGTCCTGATGGATGAACAAATCAAAAACGGCCGTTTCCGACCGTTCTGTGTATCTGTTTATTCAGCTCCGATAATGAAGGAATATACCGGCTGTCCGCCGTCTTCAGCATCCAGATCGACTTCGAAGGTTTCTTCGATGTATGCCTGCACTGCTTCGAATTCCTCTTCTGTGACATCTTCGCCTTTGATCAGTGTGATGATCTCTGTATCTTCATCACAGATCTCGTCAAGAAGTCTTTTTGTAGCTGTAACTTTGTCGGGATCAGTCAGGACGATATCCTTTTCGAGCAGTCCCATGAAATCACCTTCATGGATCTCCCTGCCTTCAACGACCGTATCCTTGATGGAATATGTGACCTGTCCTGTTTTGACGGAAGCAACCGCTTCGCTCATCGCATTGAGATTTGTTTCCGTATCACCTTCCGGATTGAACGCCATGCATGCGCTGAGTCCCTGCGGGATCGATTTCGTTTCAATGACAATGACATCCTTTCCTTCGGACACTTCAGCGGCCTGTTTGGCAGCCATGATGATGTTCGAGTTGTTCGGGAGGATGAATACATGTCTTGCGTTCAGTGCGCTGATCGCGCTGACGAAATCCTCGGTGGAAGGATTCATCGTCTGTCCGCCTGATACGACAACGTCAGCTCTGTAGTCTGTAAACAGTTTTTTCAGGCCATCGCCTGCCGCAACAGTGATAATGCCGTATTCTTTCTCTTCCTGTACAGCCGGAGCTTCTTTTCTGACATCAAAGATCGAGGGTCTTGCCTGTTTGGAAAGTCCGTAGACCTGGACTTCTTCAAATTCACCGTAACGCTGTCCCTGGTTCAGGACATCGCCGGGAAGCCTTGTATTGATCTTGACCTTAACGGTATTGTCATCCCTGATCAGCGTCAGTTCATTGCCGAGTTTTTCAAGAACACTGCGTACCTTATCGTCGTTGTACTGGACAGCTCCGCGCTCTGACAGATTGACGATGAATTCAACACAGTAACCGGATTCCTGTACCGCTGTGCCGGAAGTCTTCTGACCGCCTTCTTTTTCCGAACGGACAGGATTTCCGTGCAGATAGGCTTTGAAGCCTTCAAATACACAGAGAAGTCCGCTTCCGCCCGAGTCAACAACGCGTGCTTCTTTCAGTACCGGAAGCAGTTCAGGTGTATGATCAAGCGATACCTTGGCAGCTGCGCATAATGTATCCATATAGTCGACAAGAGTTGCTTCAGGATTCTCGTTGAGATATGCGTCCGCCTGTTCCGTGGATTCCCTGACGACTGTCAGGATCGTTCCTTCGACAGGTCTCATGACAGCCTTATAGGCCATCTTTGAACCGGAAAGGAAGGCATTGGAAAGATCCCTGACACTCAGCTCATCCAGTGACTGTACTTCCTTGGAGAAGCCGCGGAAGATCTGAGAAAGGATGACGCCGGAGTTTCCGCGTGCACCCATGAGCAGTCCTCTGGAGAATGTCTTTGCGACGACCGGCAGGGATTTACTGCCGCTCTTGACAGCTTCAGCGATACCGTTGGAACTTGTCAGAGACATGTTTGTGCCGGTATCTCCGTCAGGTACCGGGAATACATTCAGCGCATTGATCTCTGACTGATGATTATTCAGATTATTGTTGCCGGACTCAAGCATTTCCAGCAGAGTTGTGCCGTTTAACTTATCCATAATCAATCACCTTTCAGTTCATTACCTGAACGCCCTGAACAAACACGTTGACGGAGGAAATATTCTCCGCAAGCGAGTTTTCAAGTACATATTTTACTTTCTTCTGTGCTTCCTGCACGACTTCGGAGATCTTAACGCCGAAGCTTACGATAATGTAGAGGTCAATTGCCAGACCGCCCTCTTCATGGCGCACGACAACACCTTTTGTATAACTGCCTTTTTTCAGCAGTTCCGCCCAACCGTCTTTGAGAACCTGTTTTGAAGCCATACCGACAACACCGTAGCACTCAGTGATCACACTGCCCACCAATGTAGCAACAGCTTCGGATGATACTGTGATATTGCCGTAATCTGTTTTCTTTTCGACTGTCATGGTTATACTCCTTATTCGAGAAAATATTATATCAGAAGACACGATGTTTTCAAAATATCAGCCTTGTTCATCGCCTGATTCACCGTTTTCTTCTGTCTCAGTGCCTTCTTTGGCATCACCGGCTTCTTCCGCGTCTTCTCCTGTTTCTTCTCCGCCTTCTTCAGCAGGCTCTTCCGGTTCTTCGGTAGGGATCACCAGTTCACCGGTCTTGTAATATCCTGCATGATAATTTGCGTCAAAGTCAGGATCGCGCTGGTCTTCACCCTTTTCATTGATCGGGATCAGGATATAGTTTCCGTTTTCATCCAGGAAGTAGAATCCGTTGGCATCCTGGTAATAGTGCTTGACCACACGGTCGCCGTACTTATTCAGAATGTAATCGCCGTTCGCATCCATCCAGTACTCATGTTCGATCGGCACTTCATCCCAGGGACAAGCCCTGGCTGATACCATCATCCGTTCTTCGGCTTTCCCGCTTTCTACTGTGTACAAGCAGTAATCCTTGTTCTCTACCTGGCTGATCATACGGTAGTATTCATTCAGCGGCTTTGTATAGAAATATCCGGAGAATACATATGTGCCGTCACGCATCTGGAACTGGATCGCTTCATCGTCATATTTCAGTGCGTACTGATGGATCTCCGCAACATCTTCTATGATCATCTGATCGATCGCCTTCAAGGCATTCACAAGAAGATGCGTCTGTTCTTCTTCATCAAATCCGGTGATATATGGGATTCTGGAAACGACCGGCATATATTCGGAAGTCAGTTCCGTCTGCGTCTCGTCATCAAACAGGATGTATGCGACATCGCCGGAATACCTGTATCCGAGCGGTCTTTTCTCGGAGACTGTGATATGGATGGCATTGCTGTCCATCATTTTGATATTGACTGAATCGATCATCGGATCGGCTTTGATCCGTTTTTCTACCGTAAAGGGAAATGTCAGATAATACCTGGAATCAGAGCTGATCCCGGCAAGAGATTCGATATACTTTGTTTCAAGATATTTGTTTCCGCTGACCGAGATCGCGCGTACCTTGCTGGCGGGAGAAAAATAATAAATCATGACAATGAGAAAAATGGATAAGAACAGCGCTCCTGCGAACAGCTTTCCGCGCGCAGCTTCAAATCCTTCGTTGTCATTTTTGATCTCACGTTCCCGGAACAGCTGTTCGACGCCGTTCGGGATATTCCTGAAATCTTCGAGTGTTTTCGTCTTATCTAATCCCAATTGAATTTCTCCACTTCCATATGAAGATCGATACCGAACTGACTGCGTACCTTTTCCTGTATCTCCTGCACAAGATCAAGATAATCAGATGCTTTCGCGCAGTTCTCGTTCACGATGAAATTGACATGCTTTTCGGAGACCTTTGCGCCGCCGATCGTCCTGCCGCGGTAGCCGATCCCTTCGATCAGTTTCCATGCGGCACTGTTTTCCGGATTGCGGAATACACTGCCTGCGCTTGGCTTGTCCAGCGGCTGTGAGGAGATCCTGCGCTCCCTTCGGTTATCCATCAGTGACCTGATCTCATCAATATTTCCAGGTACAAGCTTCAGCTTGACTCCGGCTACGATCCAGTCGTTATGTTTCTGGAATATGCTGGAACGGTAACCGAACATGCAGTCTTCCGCTTTGATCCATTCAAGTACACCGTCACGGTAAACAAATACTTCTTTCAGGACTTCGCTCATTGAACTCTTATAGGCACCGGCATTCATGAATACGGCTCCGCCGATCGTGCCGGGAATGCCGCTTGCGAACTCCAGTCCTGAGAGCCCGTGCTTTGCGGCAGCATATGACAATGCGATCAGGGAACACCCTGCTTCAGCCGTCACCTCATCATCATTGAAATAATACGCGTCCATGTGCCTGTCCAGACGCAGGACGACTCCATTGAACGGATGATCGGAACATAAGAGGTTTGAGCCTTTTCCGAACACCTTAAAAGGAATGTTCTTTTCCTTCAGCAGCTTCATAATAGCGTCCAAGGCGATCGTATTTTCCGGATAAACGACATATTTAGCCGGTCCGCCGATATGGAGCGTTGTCATGCTGGACATCGGAACATCAGTTTCAACAACGGCATATTCTGAAAGTTCTTTTAACAATTCATCCATGTACGGTCAGCTCCTCCATCCATTCAATCATACGATATGCAGCATCCCTTTTTCCGAGGGATTTTGCATGTTCACTAAGTTTTGTCCGTTTTTCTCGGTCTGCCATCAGTCCGTTCAGTGTTTCGGCAAGTTTTTCCGCACTCAGGTCTTTTTCTTCGATCATGACTGCCGCATCCTGCTTCACCAGTTCAAGCGCGTTCATGACCTGGTGATTGTTAGGAACATACGGGCTTGGTATCAGGATCGCAGGTGTGCCGATCGCTGTGATCTCACACATCGTCGTCGCGCCCGCCCTGACAACAGCACAATCACACTGCTTCAGCATCTGTACGCCGTCAACATATTCCATCAGGTGGATATTCTCTCTGTCCGCATTCCTGTATACGTAGTCATTTGCCTTGCCTGCAGCGATCACGACCTGATAGTCGTCAAACAGTGCGCAGGCTTCATCTATGACCCTGGAGACACTTGATGAACCAAGTGATCCCATCATCATGACAACAAACGGTTCTTCCTTCAGTCCGTACCGCTCAAGGATCGTACGGTCTGTTTCCTTTTCGCATGCAAGCGTAGCTTCCGGATTTCCATACAATCTTGTCTTCTTCTCCGGGAACTGCTTCAATGATGTTTCATAGCAGCCTACGATCGCGTCGGCATATCTTCCCAGCAGCGCATTGGCTTTCCCTGCATAGGAATTCTGTTCATGGATCATCGTCGGGATATGGAGACTGTGTGCCGCCATGATCAAAGGAACACTGATATAGTTGCCGAAACCGACACAGATGTCAGGCTTCTCTTCTTTCAGCAGTTTTCTGCAGTATCGTTCTGCCTTTACCAAAGACAGAAACGACTTCAGTTTATCGATGATCCCACCGTTCATTCCGGTCATTTCCAGTCCCGCAAACTTGTAGCCCAGCTCCGGGATCATTCTGGCTTCCATCCTGTTTGAAGACCCGAAAAACGTGATCTCACAGTCCGGATATACTTTTTTCAATATTTCAGCAAGCGCAGTCGCCGGATAGATATGTCCGCCGGTCCCGCCTGTCGCTATCATTACCTTTTTCATAACCTGTTAATTTATTCTATCACATATCAGTTTTCATGAACTGACCATACAATCAAAACGTTCAACATTCTGACAGATAGCGATTATAGCACATAAAATGCAGTAAGGGCTAAAAAGAAAATGGAGTCAGTCAATCGGACTGATCTCCATCGTCTTTTATTCTAAACCTGCCATTCTGAAGATAGCTTCGCGCAGTTCGTCTATGCCTGTTTTGTTAAGGTTGCTGGCGGCATAGGCGCTGCTTTTGGAAATATCCAGTGTTTCGCAGATCTGTTTGATGCTCTTGAGCTGCTGTGAATAGCTGAGCTTGTCACATTTGACACAGGCTGCGATCACCGGCAGATGAACTGCCCTGGCAAATTCGATCATTGTCAGGTCATCACTGTTCGGGACCCTTCTGGCATCCAGTACCATCACCATTCCCTTCAGCTGTTTCCGTTCATTGAAGTACGGCTCCAGGATATCGGAAAAGGACAGTACGCTTCTCGTTCCGCCGGAAGCATATCCGTAGCCGGGCGCATCCGTGAATATGACCTTCCCGTCAACTTCGAAGAAGTTCAGAAGCTTCGTTTTGCCGGGTGTCTTTCCGGCATAAGCGACATTCTTTCTGTTTGTCAGTGAATTGATCAGGGAACTTTTTCCTGCATTGGATCTGCCGGCAAAGATGATCTCAGGCAGCTCTGAATCAGGCCACTGCGAGGGTTTCGCTGCGCTGTTCAGAAACTTGATCTCATGATATTCCATCAGCGCACCAGTGCTTCTTTCAGCACCTGTGACATCGTTTCAACAGGCACGAATTTGATGCTTTCACGGACTGCTTCAGGCACATCATCCAGATCCCTGACATTCATCTTCGGGATCAGGATCTTCTTGATGCCTGCTCTGTGCGCAGCAAGTGATTTTTCTCTCAGACCGCCGATCGGCAGTACGTTGCCTCTCAGTGTGACTTCACCGGTCATTGCGAGGTCCGCATGCACTGGTGTATCGCTCAGAGCAGAAACAAGCGCTGTTGTCAGTGTAACGCCGGCAGAAGGCCCATCCTTCGGAACAGCCCCTTCCGGAATGTGGATATGGATATCATGTGAATCAAAGAACTTCGGATCGATACCGAGCTCCTTGGCATGTGCTTTCACATAGTCAAGCGCGATCGCGGCGGATTCCTTCATGACATCACCGAGTTTTCCCGTCAGAACCATGTTTCCTTTACCTTCAAAGTAATTGACTTCGATGGAAAGAACATCACCGCCGAATGATGTATATGCAAGACCTGTAACGACACCTACCTGGTCGTTCTTTTCCTTGACGCCGTATTCAAAGATCTCTTTTCCAAGCCACTGGTTGATCAGCTTCTGGGTAACTGTGACACTCTTCTTGTCATCGTTCAGGATGGCAAGAACGGTCTTTCTGCACAGTGAAGCGATCGTACGTTCAAGCTGTCTGACACCTGCTTCTCTGGTGTAGTGACGGATCAGATAGAGGATCTCCTTTTCTCTGAGCTTGAACTGTGACGCATGCAGTCCGTTTGCCTTCAGCTGTTTCGGGATCAGGTGATCCTGGGCAATGTGGACTTTGTCGATCTCTGTATAGGAGGGAAGCTCGATGATCTCCAGACGGTCCTGCAGAGGTGCGGGAATGTTGTCGAGATAGTTGGCTGTCGCGATGAACATGACCTTTGAAAGATCATACGGTTCTTCCAGGTAATGATCGGAGAAGAATGAATTCTGCTCGGGATCAAGTACTTCCAGAAGCGCGTCGCTCGGGTCGCCTTTATAGTCAGCACCCATTTTGTCGATCTCATCGATCAGGAACAGCGGATTGATGACGCCGGCCTTTTTCATGCCCTGGATGACACGGCCCGGAAGTGATCCGAGATATGTCCTTCTGTGGCCTCTGATCTCAGCTTCGTCACGGACACCGCCAAGACTCATCTTGACAAACTTTCTGTCAAGACTTCTGGCAATACTCTTGGCGAGTGACGTTTTGCCGACTCCCGGAGGACCGACAAGGCAGAGGATCGGGCTGTTCAGGTTTCCTGTCATCTGTTTGACGGCAAGGTACTCCATGATGCGTTCCTTCACCTTTTTCAGACCGTAGTGATCTTCATCAAGGATCTTTTTGACCTCTTTCAGATTCTGGTTGTCTTCGGTGCTCTGCCACCAGGGAACCTTCAGCAGCCAGTCAAGATATGTACGTGAAACGGATGCTTCTCCGGAGCCCGGAGGAAGCATTTCATAGCGTCTCAGCTCTTCTCTTGCCTTTTCCTTGACATGTTCTGGATACGGGTTCTTTTCGATCATTTCCCGCATCTGTTCGGTATCATCGGACATGCTTGTCGTATCACCGAGTTCTTCCTTGATGGCCTTGAGCTTTTCCCTCAGGTAGTATTCCTTCTGGCCATCATCGATGTGTTCCTTGACTCTGTCGTTGATGGTAGCTTCGATCTGGCTGAAGCGCTGCTGCTTTTCCAGTTCGGCAATGATCATCAGCATTCTCTCGTTGACATCAAGCGTTTCCAGAAGCTTCTGTCTGACGGATGTATCCATAGGGAAATACTGCGAGATCTGGTCTGTCAGCGTGATCGCGGAAACGCCGCGTGTCAGCTGTGAGATGACCTCAGCCGGGAATGAACTGCTCAGGTTGCTGAAGCGTTCAAACTCGGAGATGATCCGTTTGACAAGTGCCATTTCTTCCATCTGGGAGCCCTGAACATCGTTCATGACTTCAATATCGGCCATCATCATGTCGCTGTTGTTGTCCAGCTTGACAAGTCTTGCACGCTTCATTCCGGTGAATGTAACACGCATGAATCCTTCCTTGCGGCGGACGATCTTGATCTTGCTGAGCGTTCCCATACGGAAGAGGTTCTCTTCTTTGGGATCATCGACCATGATGTCATTCTGGCACACGACCCATACCATGGAATCATATGACTGTGAAGATGTGTTAACAGCATTGATCGACTTCGTACGTCCGACCTCGATCATGGAATCAAGACCGGGGAACAGGATGATCCCTCTCGTTGCAACGACAGGAACTCTTACAATAGATTCATTACTCATTGAGTACCTCCTGTTATCGATTAACAATAACCCTTTGGATAAAATAAGACGCCGGGCGTCTTATTTTATTGAATTCGGTTTTTATTCTGCTTCAGCAGGTGCTTCGGCAGGTGTTTCAGGTTCTTCAGCAGGCACGCCCTTTGCGTTCTTCTTAACAAAGTCATATGCCTTCTGAGATCTGATGTCTGTCATCAGCATGTCACGGTCGACGAGTTCTTTGACCCTGTCAACCGGCATCTGATACATTTCCGACAGATTCTGATATTCTTTGTCGATCTCTTCTTCTGTCAGTTCGAGGTTTTCAGCTTTTCCGATCGCTTCTAGTACGAGGCGCATCTTGACGGACTTTTCGGATTCCTCACGGAAGCTTTCCTTGAACTGTTCAGCTGTCTGTCCCATCATCTGCAGATAACCTGTCAGAGACATGTTGTACTGCTGCAGCTGTGACTGGAGCTGCTGTACATGATTCTGGATCTCATCCTCGATCATGACTTCAGGGATATTGACTTCAGCGTTGTCGCTGACACGTCTGAACAGATCTTCGTCTGCATCTCTTGTTGCGATCTGCTTCTTGCTGTCTTCCAGACGTTTTCTGACAAGTGCCTTCAGATCGTCAACTGTTTCCACGCCCGGAGCGTTGACATCCTGAGCAAAATCGTCATCCAGTTCAGGAAGAACCTTTTCTGTTACTTCATTTACCTTGACCTTGAACACGACATCCGCGCCTGCAAGATCTTCAGCATGGTAATCCTCGGGGAATGTCAGGTTGAGTTCTTTTTCCTCGCCTGCCTTTAAACCGACCAGCTGCTCTTCAAAACCGGGAATGAAGCTTCCGCTGCCCAGCACAAGCTTGTATCCTTCAGCGGAGCCGCCTTCGAATGCTTCCTCGCCTTTGAATCCCTTATAATCAATGTTGACTGTGTCACCCATTGCTGCGGGGCCTTCTTTTGTAACGATATCGGAATACTGTTCACGCATACGGTTGATCTCCTTGTCGAAGTCCTCATCCGTAACGGTTGTGTCGCCCATGTTGTAATCAAGGCCCTTGTATTCGCCGAGCTTGACTTCAGGCTTGACTGTGAGCTTGAAGATCAGTTCTGCACATTCATCATTCAGTGTTCCGAGATCCAGTTCGGGTCTTGCGACCAGTTCCAAATTGTTTGCTTTGACTTCTGCCTGCAGTACGTCATTTGCGACTGCATCGACTGCTTCGTAATATACCTGCTGTCTGGGGATCCTTTTTTCAAGCATCTTTCTGGGTGCTTTTCCTTTTCTGAATCCGGGCAATTCGATCGTCTTTGCGATCTTGTTGAATGCCTTATCACAAGCCTTTGTCCAGACCTCTCCCTCTACTTTAGCGACGAGCTCGCCGGTTGAATTTTCTTTCAGTGTCCAAGTTGACATTTGTTGAAGCTCCTTTCATCTATAATTACCTGTCCAAGTATAACAAAATTCATCATGAACTGCTACACTTTTAACAGCGATATCTGCTTTCATTTAGCACTCGCACCTGAAACCTGCTAAAATCATACACAATGGTTTTAGCACTGTCAACACTTGACTGCTAAATTTTCTTTATTTTTTGCAGAAGATCCATTTCTCTTAAGAATTCGCTGCTGTTCTGCTGCGTACTGATGAATTAATGTTTCTGATCAATTTGTTATTATGACCTTTCACGTATGATCTGTTCTGCCCTGCGGTACATCTCCCCGTCATCCATCAGCTCGCTGACCTGGCGGATCGCCTCCAGCGCAATGTATGAGGCTTCTTCTGTTTCGTATGAAAGCGGCAGATAGAGATATGCCTGATGCACGAGTACGGATCTGGCCATTTCCAGCATTGCGGGATCTTTGCCGATCAGGTCATCGAGCATGCCGAGCGCTTCCCGGAAGCCCTGGTTTTTACTGACGGGAGTTACGGCATCGCCCCAGAATGTATATTCCATGCCGTCTTTGACGATCACGAATTCTTCTTGGATCTCCTGTTCGGCGATCGCGTCAATGAGAAGCGCGGCAGCTTCAGGCAGCGGATCTTCCTTAAGATACGCTCTGATCTCATCACTGCATCCGCGCAGATTCCTGTCGGAAAGCTGCTGTGCCGCAGTCAGCTGGCTGACCGGTTTCCCCTTCAGCATTCTGAGCAGTTCATCCTCTGATCTTTCATAGGATGTTTTTTTGTCGGTTTTCGCATAGACGGCATCCTTCTGCAGTTTCCTGAGCTCCTGTTCGATATCCTGCGGAACATAAGGCATTGCCAGTTCTTTCCGGATCAGGAACAGTGCTTCATCTGCTTCGCCGTTCTTTGTCAGCTGTCTGATCTCATCAAGGATCTCATCATAATAGCCGCTCATAATAACCTCGCAAATAAAGAAAAAGCGTCCTGGGAGGGATTCGAACCCGCGACCACTCGCTTAGAAGGCGAGTGCTCTATCCAACTGAGCTACCAGGACAGCAGAACTATAATATCAGAAGTGTTTTCTGATTTCAAGCTTTTCATATTCCATTCTTTTTGTTTCAATATGATCCTCATACAGCTTGACGATCATATAGGTCGGCCTTGAACCGTCACGGTTATAACGGATACTCCCGGGATTGAGCAGAATGATACCGTCCGATTCAATTTCCGTATACATATGGGTATGACCGAAAAATACGATCTGGCAGCCCATATTCTTTGCCCGCTTTACCAGCGGTGCAACATTGCGCCAGTACATATCATGGTGACCATGACACAAAAGGATCCGGTACTTGCCGATCTGGATCGTCAGATATTCCGGCAGGTCACCGTAATAGTCATTGTTGCCGCGGACACACGCATATCCCTGAAGCATCCGCTTGGGAAACTCACTGTCCCCAAGATGAAAAAAATAGTCTGCTTCTTTGGAATATACCTGTCTGATTCTGGCAATTGGCTCCTCTAAGCCATGATTGTCACTGATAGCTACAATTTCAACGGGCCATTTCATGGGAGTTATTATACCCCATTTAAAATAAGGCTGCTATCATTTTCGGAAAACCTCTGTCACAACTGAAGTGAAAAAGTAAATTCCACTTCAAAATGGGTGAAGTAGAAATCAGTTTCCAGTAAATTCCAGTTGTACTCAGTCTTGCAGAGTCAGATGATTAATGTGCCGATGGATGATTGTTTGAAAGGAGTTTGTTATATGAA
>JAFRJJ010000016.1 GCA_017432325.1 Solobacterium sp.
AAATGAATTGTAAGCTTCGTCTTTAGTCATAAAAAACCGTTTCCTCCTTTGTATATGACAAATTCAGAATACGGTATTATTACGTGTTCTTATATATTTTTGTGAGCCGGGCTCTCGCTCGCAAGAGCGTGTTAGTTCAATGTCAATTTTCAAATTGATACAGATTGGAAACTTGGGTTTGTTGGAAGAAACGGTAGAGGGAAAACAACTTTTCTAAATCTCTTGCTTGGAAAATACGAATACCACGGGAAAATACAAGCCTCTGTGCAATTTGATTACTTTCCATATCCTGTGAACGACAAAAACAGATTAACTACGGATATTCTCTCGGAAGTCTGCCCGCTGGCGGAAGAGTGGGAGCTGTTGAGAGAACTATCCTATCTGGAAGTCCGTGATGATGTACTTTGGAGGCCATTTTTTACGTTTTCCAATGGAGAGCAGACCAAGGTGCTGCTTGCCGCTCTATTTCTGAATGATGGACACTTTTTACTGATTGATGAACCGACAAACCATTTGGATATGAAAGCCAGAGAAACCGTTTCAGCATACCTGAAACGGAAAAAGGGATTTATCTTAGTCTCTCATGATCGCTGTTTTTTAGATGGCTGTGTTGACCATATCCTGTCGATCAATCGGTCAAACATCGAAGTGCAAAGCGGAAATTTTTCTACTTGGTTCACCAACTTCCAGCGTCAACAAGAATTTGAACTCGCTCAAAATGTGAAGCTTAAAAAAAGCATTGATAATATGCAAAAGGCAGCTAAAAGAACTTCTGTCTGGTCAGACCGAATTGAAGCGTCAAAATATGGGAACGGCCCGGTTGACCGAGGGTATATTGGTCACAAATCTGCCAAAATGATGAAACGCTCAAAGGCTATCAAAGTGCGGCAGCAACGTGCAATCGAGGAAAAGTCCGGCCTTCTCAAAAATTTGGAAACCGCAGAAGATTTAAAAATCGCTCCGCTCCCCTATTTTTCAGATACCTTAGTGACTTTCTCTGATGTTGTACCGATTTTTGACGGCAAAAATGTCTGCCAGCCAATCTCGTTTATAGTAAAACAGGGAGAACGCATTGCCCTTGATGGAAAAAATGGTTCTGGGAAAACGAGCCTTCTAAAGCTACTGGTTGGGCAACAAATAGAACATCGTGGGACAGTTGCAATAGGTTCTGGCATGATATTGTCCTATGTACCTCAAGATACTTCTATGCTGAATGGTTCGTTATCAGAGTTTGCGGAAGCTAATCGTGTTGATGAAAGTTTGTTTAAGGCAATCTTACGGAAAATGGATTTTTCTCGAATACAGTTTGAAAAGAAAATGGAGGATTTTTCAGCGGGACAAAAGAAAAAAGTGTTGATAGCAAAAAGCCTTTGTGAACAAGCACATCTGTATGTGTGGGATGAACCTCTTAACTATATTGACATCTATTCTCGAATGCAAATTGAAAATCTGATTAGGGAATTTTCTCCTACAATGATCTTCGTAGAACATGATCTTGCATTCAGAAATAACATAGCGACAAAAAGCATTTGCCTGGCTGCCGATACGCGCAGAGTTTTCGCACGAGGAACTCGGATATCTTGATATCCATCCATTCGTGATCTCAGATGGAAATGTGAAACAGGCAAATCCGAAAGGCGGTTTCTGGGAATTCCCGCAGGAATACTTTGGAAGAGCGGTCTTTGACGGCAGAGAGATCCCGTGTATCTCTTTGGAAGGCCAGAAGGTCTTCCATAGCGGTTATGAACCAAGGAACAAGGATCTTCATGATCTGTGTATTTTGGGAAAGATAACAAAGGATCTCTGACAAGTTATATCAAACCAAATCTCCTTTCTTACATAGCCATAAAGGCCATGTGGAAAGGAGATTTTTTATTTATGCAATCGAAATGTAAGGTCATTGCCGTTGCGAACCAAAAAGGCGGAGTCGGTAAGACCACAACTACAGAGCACTTAGGCATTGGCTTGGCGAAAGCCGGTAAGAAAGTGCTCTTGATCGACTTAGATCCCCAGGCAAATCTTACTGCCTGCTTAGGATGGCAGAACGTGGATGCGCTGAATCATACAGTCTCAGATATCATTGAAGCATCGATTTGCAAGGAAAAGGTGAAGTTTGATGACATCATTCTTCACCATGATGAGGGTGTGGATCTTATCCCCTCCAACATCAGTCTGTCAGAGTATGAGCCAAGACTGGCCGGTGTATTCATGAGGGAGAAGATCCTGGCGAATGGAATTGAGGCTGCTAAAGAGGATTACGACTATGTCCTCATAGACTGCTCCCCTACGCTGGGAATACTCACAATTAACGCAATAGTTGCTGCCGATGAGATCCTGATCCCGGTGCAGCCGCAGTATTTACCAGCCATTGGTATGACACAGCTGGTAAGAACGATTGAAGAAGTCAGAACCAATATGAAGCCGGATCTCAAGTACTCAGGAATCATCTTTACTCTTGTCAACATGCAGACGAATATTGCAAAAGACACAATTGAATCCGTGAAAGAAACCTTCGGAAAGCATATAAAAGTATATGAATCGTATATCCCGTTAGCCACGAAGGTTTCCGAATCCGCAATCCATGGAAAATCCGTCTATGATTTCTCTTCCGATTCCAAAGCCTCCAAAACAAGGAGTAGACTATGATGATATTCTCGAATGGGCAAAATCGAAACATGAATATCTTGTGAAAGAATACGGTGCAGAATAATAAATTCCAGGTTTGCCGCTGAATCATAACTCATCAATCTCCTTTTACATAGCCATGAAGCCATGTCGAAAGGAGATTATATTCTGCGTACACAGCGATCTCAATCAGGTTCCCGTCAGGATCCCTGAGATAGATACTGCTGATTTCTCCCAGTGCACCTGTACGCTTTACCGGGCCCAGTTCCACGGGATACCCTTTATCCAGGATCTCCTGTTTTATCTCTTCGATATCTCCCTCCGCGATCAGACATACATCCTGACTCCCATAGGTGACATTCCGGGCTGCCGGAAGAAATTCGGCTTTCTGCCGGTGAATATTGATCTTGGCATTGCCGAAGCGGAAAGCAAGTCTGTCGTTTCGGGTATCCTCCTCCATACAAAGAATATCCCTGTAAAAGTGTCTGCACTTTTCTGTATCCTGTGTTGTGATCACCAGGTGGTCGTATCTCTGCAGTTTCATTCCTTTATCCGTTTCGCCTCCGGAACATTTCTCAGCATCCAGTATACCCGGGCACTGTCTTCCAGTTCTTCAATGTTATAGAACGCTTCCATGACCGATCTGCCCGGGACAACCGCCCCGTGGTTGGCCAGCAGTAATGCATCACCTCTGTTGATACGTTCTTCGACCTGCGCAAACAGTTCCTGACTGCCGGGTTTTGCGTACGGCACCAGAGCCACCTTTCCCAGCTTCATGCCAAGATGCGGTGTATAGACAGGAATCACATCATCCTCATTCTCCGCAGGCAGACATGACACAAGTTCCGCATAAGGTCAGTGTGTACAACAGCCATGATCTTCGGGTCTTTCCGGTAGAATGCCAGGTGGATCGGTAGTTCCTTGCTGGGTTTGGGACCGGCAGGCACTTCCCCGCTGAGGCTGACCTCGGCAAACTGTTCCCTTACGATCGTACCGAAGCAGGTACCGCTGCCCGAGATATATATACTGTCGCCGCAGCGGAAACTGATATTGGCACTGGATTCTGTTACCTTTCCGCTTTGAAAGAGCGTTCTGCATACCCAGATCGCTTCTTCAAAGCATTTATTCAGTTCTGTTTCCATCATTATGCCTCCTGTGTCATCTGCAGGGCTTTGAGGAAGAAGTCCTCACTGCCGAAGTTTCCCGATTTCAGCACCAGCCGTACGGAATTATCTTCCCACGGCACCATGACCGGCACCCCGGTGCGATACTCTGACCGATTCGGAAGATGCGATAGCCAAGACTATCCGTGACGGCACCGGATGTCTCTCCGCCGGCTGTGATGATCCGGGTCCTGCCTGTCTTCTGTGCATGTATGGCCAGCTTCTGCATCACATCTTCAAAGAGTGCAGAAAGATCTGTTCCCTTCGGAATGTTGTAGTTTGCGATATTGTCAGGGGAGTCCGAACTGTAGAAGAGGATCTCCTCTCCTGCCTGATCCATCTCTCTGCACAGAGAAGCATTTGTCTGCTTTCCCGCAAGCAGTTCTTCCGCTTTCAGCTGTACCGCAGTCTTTCCGCTTTCCGTATATGTCCGGATCTGTTTTCTGGTCATGATCGAACAGCTTCCGGCAAGCAATACTGCCCTGCCCGGTTTAGCGGCTGTTTCCGCAGTGTCCTGCTGTCCGGTGCTGTGCAGCTGGGCAAGATGCTTTATAAGTCCCGAACCTCCGGTAAGAAGCGGCAGATGTCCGTACTGCTCTGCGATCCTCTCTCCGTCTTCCTCCGTGACGTAATCCGGCACGTAGTACCGGCGTCCCGCGTGATCCTCCGTATCATTCAGGTATACCGGATATCTGCTCTGTCTGCGCATCAGTTCCGGGATCCTGTCATCCCACATCGGATTCAGGGGATGATGACGCATATGACTCTCGTGCAGGGGGATCCCATCCACATACAGGTGTCCTTCCCTGACCGTACGTCCGTTTGCCGGAAGGGACGGGCATAACAGTGTATACGGCACTTTCAGATATTCCATCAGTGTATCCGCAACCGGTCCGATATTGCCTTCCGGCACGGAATCAAACGTAGAACAGTACTTGAAGTAGATCTGTTCTGCACCGATCTCCTTCAGATACCTGGCTGCCGCAAGACTTTCTCTGACAGCCTCTCCGGCCGGAATACTGCGTGTTTTCAGGGCGATCACGACTGCCTCTGCCGTATATGACGAAGCCGGAATACCGCTGCACAATACAGTGCTAAGCCTTCCCTCTTTCAGGAACGAAGCCGCATCGGAAGCACCGGTAAAATCATCCGCGATCACTCCGATATATATCCTGTTATTCTCCATATGATCTGTTTGATATCCGGATGTACGGATATCTCTCCTGTTACCTTGATGATAATATGTGCGGAAACGCTTTGCCATAGCGGTATGCACAGAAATGATACAGGGTGCATTGATCAATGCACCCGGTTATCAGGCAATCTGTATGTATGTTTCGCCGTCGATCTCACACTCCCGTATGATCTCTTCTTCGGGAATTTCTCTGCCGATCGTCTTTTTCACTTCCTGTACACTGACATAGATATGTCCGTCAATACGTTTGGACTGCATCAGCCGCACATTCCTGCCGGCGATTCTGGTTGTATGCGTATACCCGTCTTCAATGCTTTCTCCGTGCTTGCCTCTGCGGAATCTGAAGAAGAAGTTATCACAGATATCCCAATACTGCTCAGAGAGGATCGCATGATGTGCCAGTTTTCTGGTCGTATAACGTGTTTCCACTCTGCCGCTGAAGATCTGTGTGACTGTCCGCGGTTCATCGATCGTACGATCCGGAAGTTCTGCCAGGCCGTTTCTTTTCCGCCAATATGCCCACTGTTCCGTGCCTGCCTGCACAACCGAGAGACTTGCCGGCTTATATTCCAGTTCCCCTCGGTTCATCCAGTAAGGAAGTAATACTGAGTTCTCATCAAACGGTGTGTAATACTGCGGTTTCTTGTGTGTGCCGGAGTAAGGCATCACTGCCGCAAAGATCTCCGGATGATTCATTGCCATCCAGTTAGTCATGCCGCCGCCGTTGGAGAATCCCGTTATATATGTTCTGGCAGGATCTCCGGAATACTCTGTCTGGTACCTTTTGATCAGAGCCAGCAGGAAACTCTCATCATCATTGCCGTTATCGTCCGGTGTATGCGAATAGAAGTTCCATGCCTCATAAGCCTTCTCACTGCGCAGTGCCGTAGGGAAGAGAACGATACACCTGCGTGCTTCCGCGATCTCCCAGAGTCTTGTAATATCGTAGAACTGCGGTCCGTCATTATTCGAACCGTGGATGGCAATGATCAGCGGATACTTTACCTGCGGATCGTAATCCGAAGGCAGTACCTCGATCCACTCCCGTTCCACATCCGATGCCAGCTTTTCATAGTATCTTCTGGCATTCGGATTCTCTCTGTAATCACTGGCTTCACGGAGCTCTCCGTTAGGCGCAATACGGTATCTCCTGGTCTTTGAGAAGAACTGTGTATAGATCTTCTCTGCATCCCAGTTTTCTGCCGGTGAAGATATTCTTATGCCGGCAAATGGATTGGATCCTTTCCCGACATTTCGCCAGTATTCTTCGGTCTCCTTCAGTTTTTCCGGTTCATCCGCAACGATCAGAATGTTCTGTTCAACATCACGGGAATAAATCACCGGATAGTCTTTCATGACATCGCTGTAGTTAGTATATTCCGTAGAGATCCGGGCACCGCCTTCATCAAGAACTGCTCTGCCGATCTCCGGCACATCGTACAGCACGACCCCGGCAAAGAATTCAGGAGAATACTGTACAACATGCTCAGCCATAGCTGCACCGTCTCCGTATCCGCAGATATACTGCCTTGTATTATGTGTTTTAAAGCGAAGATCACTGATTCCCTGAATCATTTTCCAAAGTTCGATATCTTCCTGCTTAATCCATTCTCCGTATGCCTCGGGGAATACAAGAATATTTCCGTGCTTCTTCGCTTCTTCCAGCCAGCCATGCTTTTCGGCAAAATCATGTATGTCACAGCCTGCCGGTGTGTAGATAAAGATGATCGGATTGGCTACCACAAATGCTTTTCCGATATACAGATATACACTGCGGTCCTTTCCGTTTACCGTATAGTGCAGACACTCCAGCTCCGGTGTATACGTACTGCCGTCTCTGCCTGCTGTTTTTAAATTGATCTCTGTCATATGTTGATCCTTTCTTTTACACACAATACCGGGATAATTTTCCCGGTATTGTATCTCTCTTCTCAGCTGTATCTTAGAAATACGGGAAGAACTGCGGCAGCAGGAATATGCATGCCAGAGCATTCATGATCGCAAGCGGAATACCTGCCTTGATAAAGTCTTTAAACTGCAGATTGGTATAAGGTATCAGCATGTAGTTGGTAGCAGATGCCATAGGTGTCAGGAACGAGCAGCTGGATGCAACAGCAACCGTCAGAATGAAGGCTGTCGGGTTGGCACCGAGAGCTTCTGCGACTGTGATGGCGATCGGGCCAAGCAACTGTACACATGTGGAGTTGGCAATCAGAGATGTCAGGATCAGCGTACCGAAGAAGAGGATTGCACTGATGATGTACATGTTTGTCTGTCCTGCCAGAGCGTTGGCAATGATGCCGCCGATGTAGTCGGAGATACCGGACTTGGAGATGACCTGTACGAATGTGAGGGTACCGGCAACCTGGAACAGGAAGTTCGGAGAAGCTGTCTTGATCAGTTCTTTCGGTGTGTAGATCTTGAACAGCATCAGCAGACCCATCATACCGTAGCCGAAGATCGCCGGCTGGATCTTGATATCTGTGGAGGACGCAATGATCAGGGAAGCGACGAAGGCCAGGAAGGCAGCTGTTGTTGCGACCATCCTCTTGTGTTCTTCCGGTGTCAGAGCCTTGGTCGTATCGATTTCGCCTCTGTACTCTTCAGGGAGTTCCTCACCTTTGTAGTCAGGGAAGATCTTATGTGCCATGACCATGAATACCGCACCGAGAAGCAGACAGGGAAGACCTGTATAGACGAAGTCAAAGAACTTCAGCGGAGCATATCCGGCGCCTTCGAGGATCGCTGTTGCGTATGTATTTGTGTTTGTGCCGATCAGGGTGCAGGAGCCGCCGAGTGTTGTCGCATACATAGCCATCATGATGATCTTGGAATGACTGATGTTGTACTTCTTGGACATTGCGAACATGACGGGCAGCAGAGACAGGGTCAGATAGTTGTTCTGCAGGAACCAACTGAAGAAACCGGCCATGATAATGAATACGCCGAGCAGAACAGTCTCTACGTTCTTGCCTTTGTAGCTTCCGGTCACCTTTGCCAGGAAGTTGGAGATCGGTACATCGACATGTGCCATACCCAGTAAGGACGAGAACATACCGATGACCATCAGCAGGTGAACAGCATTCTGTGAGAATCTGCTGGTAACATCACTGACTTCAAGCAGTCCGGAATAGATAGCAACCGGCGCCATCAGGAAGAATGCTACGAAGTTGGGAATCTTGCTGCTGGACAATACTGTCAGGAAGATGATGGTACAAATAAGTGCACCTAAGATTGATAATGACATAATTTCCCTCCTTGTCATTATGCCGGCGGGCATCCCCTCACCGGTCAGTTTTCCTTGTATGATCACCGCACGGATGCGGTACGATCCTGTTAATTGACAGCGTTCTGCGGCTTACCTGTGAGATAGGAAGCGATATTTTCTGCAGTGATATCCATGATGCGCTGTCTGGCGGCTTTGGCAGCCCAGGAAATATGAGGTGTAATGATACAGTTTTTTGTATTCAGCAGAGGATTATCACTGCGAATAGGCTCCGTACTGACTACGTCCAGCCCTGCCGCATATACCTTGCCTGTGTTCAGGGCATCTGCCAGATCCTGTTCGTTGACCAGCTGTCCTCTGCTGTTGTTTATGAGGATCACACCATCCTTCATCTTTGTGATATTCGCTGCATTGATGATGCCTTCCGTCTCCGGGAATAACGGACAGTGGAGGAAGATGACATCACTTTTCGCAAAGAGTTCATCAAGTGAGGTGTATTCCGCATACTGTCTGCCCTCATCACACGGATGTCTATCATATGCCAATACATGCATACCGATTGCGTTCAGGATCCTGGCAGTTGTTCTGCCAATCCTGCCCAGGCCTATAATGCCTGCGGTCATTCCGTGCAGTTCGATCATCGGATAGTCCCAATAGCACCAGTCGATACTGTTCTGCCACTTTCCCGCAAAGACTGTATCGCTGTGATGCCCGTAGTGAGAACAGATCTCCAGCAGCAAGCCTACCGCATACTGACCGACGATCTCCGTTCCGTAGGTAGGGATATTCATCACAACGATTCCCTTTTCACGGGCATATGCATAATCCACAACGTTATATCCGGTAGCGAGGACCGCAACAGCTTTCAGGGCAGGACATTTATCCATGGTCTCTTTACTGACAGGTGTCTTGTTGGTAACAGCAATTTCTGCGTCACCGATCGCCTGTGCAATTGCCGGATCCTCTGTGTAGGAGATACGGTCATATACCGTTACTTCTCCGTATTGTTTCAGCACATCCCAGGACAGATCTCCGGGATTCTCTGTATATCCGTCAAGAACAACAATCTTTGTCATATGTTTCTCCTTCTAAACCTTTCTGCCCATGTAGTACAGTTCCCCGTCTATTCTGCTGAACTGACAGAAGAACTCATATGCTTCAAATGACTCTGAGGGATACACCGCATGAGGCATATCATCTACCGTACATACTGTTACCATCGGTATTCCCCGCTGATTCATATGGACCTTGTACCGCTTTCCTCCGACGCTGTATTCACTGTATTCCGTACTGCTGAAGGCTTCTACCCAACGCATCAGTGCTTTGGATACACCGTCCTGTAGTCCGTAGGGATTATCTGCCTGTGTATCTGCAAAAGCGTTATCCTCGGCGCCGACGATCAGCTTTGTGCCAATCGGTCTTACCGGTGTGTGGGTATCATCTTCACGTATGCCGTTGTGATACCTGACACCGAAGCCGCTGAAGCAGCAGATAGCCGCAAACAGATCGGAAGCCTGAATACCAAGGTCATAAGACATACAGCCGCCGCTGGAGAATCCGCATGCATAGATCCTGGAATGATCGATCTTTCTCCTGCGTTCCTCTTCCGAAACAACCGTGCGGATAAACTTCACATCATCGAAGTTTTTGCCGGCACAGTTTCCCTGCCAGAGCGGTACGTTAGGCACACTGTTTTCCGACATCCGATAGATTCCTGCTCTCGGAAATACAGCAATGAATCCGAACTGTTCTGCTGCCCATGCCATTGAAGTCAAATCAAAGATGATCTCCGAAGACTGTGTACGCCCATGCATAACAACCACCAGCGGTACCTCTGTATTCCCGTTGCGGACACTTTCCGGTACATATTCCAGCCAGGTTCTTGTGTAACCATCGATCTCTGTGCTGTATTCTTCGGCACCGTATTCCCGCCAGTCTGTGTAGGGACGCATGTGTTTGCGGGCAATTCCGCGGTGTCTTCTGTTTTTCTTCAGGAACTGCCAGAATCTCCGGATCGTTCTCTGCAGATCACTGTACTCCGAGGTCTCATAGGTGAGGCGGATCTCGGAAACCTGAACATCGTTGATACTGAACTGCCTGTTTACGGGCGAAGGACGGAAGATCAGATCTGCGCCTTCTCCGCTGTATGTTTCCGATGTTGTACGGTTCTGTGCCTGCCAGTAGGCAAGCAGTCTGTCGGAAGCTCTGTTTTCTACCGGCAGTGCCATGTATACGGGCATCTGCACCGGTCCGTCTGCAAAAGCCTGTGTATGCAGGAAGTCTGTAATCTCTTCACAGATCGTTCCTGTGCTTGCAACTCCCGACCAGTTCTCCGGCATCTTTGCGGCCGCTTCATGAACAGGTGTACTGCCGTCACCGACACCGATCAGGTATATGCATTCCTGAACGAGGATATAGTGTTCTCTTCCCAGAATCTTCTTATAAACAGCATTGAGGTAGTCTGCATCTCTGCCGGCTGTATCCCAGCCTCCGTTGTCGGGAACTGCCAGGATCACATACAGCTTTTCTTCCGCCGCCAGTTCTGTAAGACCGCTCTCACGCAGGAACTGTACCGGGTCTGCATCACTCGGAAGTGCTGTCACAAGCACCGGACGTGAAGCTGTCAGATCCGGTGCCAGGTATATGTAGAATCTTCTTGTTTTACTGTTGACTTCGATTTCTTCTTCATATAAGCCTGTAAACAGGCAGTTATGCATCTTCCCGGGATCGGGCTGTATATCTGCAGATGAAGCAGGGAAATGTCTGATCGTAAGGTTCATGTGTATCTTCTCCTAATGTATTGACAGGAGGTGTCCCGGGGTGAGAGGGTGGATTTTGGAACACCTCCCGTTCTTCAAATCAGAAACCCTTCTGTTCTACAGAGATCTGAATATGATGACCGCTGTAGTTTCCGGGGATCTTCTCAACTTCATACTTAGCGGCTTCCACCAGTTTTTTCTGATCTACACCGGTTTCATAGTCTTCAAGATTCAGCAGGTAGACAAAGTCTTCGGTAGCTGTATTGCCTGTCGCTCCGGGTGCGAACGGACATC
Source organism: Solobacterium sp. (assembly GCA_017432325.1). Lineage (GTDB taxonomy): Bacteria > Bacillota_I > Bacilli_A > Erysipelotrichales > Erysipelotrichaceae > Bulleidia. The sequence goes on from JAFRJJ010000016.1 coordinate 11,263, forward strand.
CGCCGAGACCGCCGAGGGTCGTCTGTACGGTATCCACACCGACTCTGACGGCTTCCAGGCTGTTCAGGATACCCATATTCCGGGTGTCATGAATATGTACGGAGAAGTGTGTATCGGGGAATGTTTTCAGCAGTGTTGTGAAGACATCTCTGACCTGGCTGGGATATGCAACACCGATCGTGTCGCAGATATTGAAGTTACGGATGCCCTTATCGTGGAGCTTACCGACAAAGTCAACCAGTTCCGGAGTTGTCTTTCGTCCTTCAAACGGACAGCCGAAGGCAGTAGCGATATCTACATCCAGTGTCAGTTCCGGGAAGGTATCCATGATCTGTTTAAACTCATCCATGGACTGTTCATGTGTCTTGCGTACGTTGTTCAGGTTATGGGAGACACTCAGGGAGATGACCGGTGTTACTTTTTTCAGTCCTGCCGCAACAGCGTTCTGGGCACCTCTGAAATTCGGCACCAGAGCGAAGAAGTCCAGATCAGGATACTTATTGATGCAGTAGGAAGCGACTTGTGCAGCGTCACTCATCTGCGGAATCGCCTTGGGGCTGACGAAGCTTGTACACTGGATATGCTTTACTCCGGAAGCAATGATCCTGTCGATGATCTCGATCTTTGTCTCAGTCGGAATCTGCATGCAGGAGATACTCTGGAAGCCGTCACGGGGACCGATCTCCACTACATTTACTTTTGTCATCAGAAAGCTCCTTTCTCTTTGTATGCTTCATACTGTTCATGTGTATAACCAAGTTCATCTTTGAGGATCGTCTCTGTATCTTCACCGAGCAGCGGTGCTGTCTTTCTGAGAGATACAGGATGTTCCGTGAACTTCAGCTGGTTGCCCGTGATTTTGATGCGGCCTGCGATCGGATGATCTGTTTCGATAAACATTCTTCTTGCTTCGGCAATATGGGGATCTTTGACTACTCTGTCCAGTGTGTTGACGGGACTTGCGGGCACACCCTGAGCCAGGCAGAGTTCTACGACTTCATCGATCGTCTTATCTCTTGTCCAGTCTTCAATGATCGGTTTCAGGTGCTCGTAATTCGTCACACGTTTGACGTTGCCGTCAAATTCTTCTGCTTTGAGTCTGTCATCTTTGATGATCGTCTTCAGGATGTTGTAGAGCTTATCGTTTCCTGCAGCGATGACGACCAGTCCGTCCTTTGCCTGAAAGGTGTCATACGGTGCGATAGCTTCATACTTATTGCCTGTAGGCTGAGGAATACGTCCTGTGCAGAGGTAGATCATATTGATGATCTCCAGTGCGGATACCGTGGAATCTACCAGGGAGACATCGACCATCTCGCCTTCGCCGGTCTTCAGTCTGTTGGCATACGCTGCCAGGATACCGATACATACGCTCATACCGCCAAGGACATCGGAGATCGCTGTACCTGTTCTTGTCGGCTGACCGCCCGGCCATCCGGTAACACTCATCAGTCCGCTCATTGCCTGACCGACAATGTCATATCCTGCTCTCTGTGAGTAAGGGCCGTACTGTCCGAAACCGGAAACGGCACCGTAGATCAGCGCAGGATTGATCTTCTTCAGTTCGCTGTAGCCAAGGCCAAGTCTGTCCATAACACCCGGTCTGTAGTTTTCAACAACGATATCAGCTTTCTTCACCAGTTCTCTGAAGATCTCCTTGCCTTCTTCCGTCTTCAGATTCAGGGTCATACCACGCTTGTTTCTGTTCAGGTTGATGTAGTAAGCACTCTCGCCGTTGACAAGCGGGGCATTTCTTCTGGCATCATCACCTCTGCCCGGCATCTCGATCTTGATCACATCTGCGCCCATGTCGGCGAGCATCATGCAGCAATACGGTCCTGCCAGTACTCTTGTCAGATCCAGTACTGTAACACCGCTGAGTAATCCCTTTTTCTGTTCCATGTTTCTTACCTCTGTTTCCTCCGTTTCACGGTTCTTCAGCTCCGTGTTTTTGTTTACAGCTAAAACTTATCACCCGGTTTTTTTACGGTAAAACGCTTACAGTTTTTTTGATTTTTTGTTTAAATTTGTTGCCAAAACGCAAATATAGGCTGTTTTGAAACATTTTTATTCACTTTTTGAGCGCCTTTTCTGCGTTAGTACTTTTTCTCACTCTGTTTCCCGTTAAAGCAGACAGAGATTTTTCACAAAAAAAGCGGAATATGTTTCCGCATATTCCACTACTTTCTGCTCAGTGCTTTTCTGACCTTTTCCGCTATATGTTCAGCTGTCAGTCCATATTTACACATCAGTTCTTCAGGCTTTCCGGATTCACCGAAAGTATCTTCGGTTCCGACCATCTCCACCGGCACCGGATGATTCCTGACCAGACACTCCGCCACGGCGCTGCCGAGACCTCCTGCGATCTGGTGCTCTTCCGCCGTCACGATACAGCCGGTCTCTTCCGTTGCCCGGATCACGCTCTCTTCATCCAGAGGCTTCACGGTATGCATGTCGATCACCTGCACGGATATGCCTTCTTCTGTCAGGCTCTCCGCTGCCTGCAGTGCCTCGTATACCATTGCACCATTCGCAAAGACCGTCACATCCGTGCCTTCCCTGCAGAGCCTTGCCTTCCCGATCTCAAACGGTGTTTCTTCCCCTGTCACCACAGGTACAGCTTCCCTGCCGAAACGGATGAAACATGGTCCTTTTCTCTCTGCCATGGCCAGCGCTGCCTTGCGTGTCTCTTCGGCATCACACGGTACGATCACCGTCATCTTCGGCAGTACTCTCATCAGCGCAACATCTTCCAGTGCCTGATGTGTAGCGCCGTCAGGTCCTACAGAGATACCGGCATGCGCACCTGCCAGCTTGACATTCAGGTTGTTGTAACAGACGGTGGTGCGGATCTGATCCCAGGCTCTTCCGGACAGGAATACACCGTACGTCGAGACAAACGGAGTCATCCCCGCAAGTGCCATTCCCGCCGCCGTACCGACCATATCCTGTTCGGCAATTCCCATATCCATAAATTTCTCCGGATATCTGTCTCTGATCCAGACCGTACGCGTAGACTTGGCCACATCCGCATCCAGCACCATAACATCATTTCTCTTCTCACACAGTTCCAGCAATGCCTTGCCGTAACCATCTCTCATCGGTACCTTCTTATTCATCATCTGCTCCGTTTATCTCTCTCAATGCCTGTTTCAGCTGTTCCTCAACCGGCGTATTGCCGTGCCAGTTACAGTCATTCTCCATGAACGATACACCCTTACCCTTTACCGTTTCTGCAATCAATACCGTGGGTTTTCCCTTATATGCCTCTGCCATGCGGAAAGCTGCCGTGATCTGTTCCATATCATGACCATCCAGCTGGATCACATTCCAGCCAAAGTCATGGAATTTCGCCGCAAGATTACCGAGATCCTTGATCTCTTCCGTAGTCCCGTCAAGTTGTACATGGTTGTAGTCCACAATGGCGCAAAGATTATCCAGTTTATGCTGTGCTGCTGTCATGACAGCTTCCCATACCTGCCCTTCCTGTAGTTCTCCGTCACCCAGAAGACAGTAAACGCGGTTGTTTCTGTTTTGTTTCTTAAAGGCAACAGCTAATCCGTTACTGATGGAAAGCCCCTGGCCGAGAGATCCGCTTGAACAGTCCAGCCCGGGTGTAAATTCCCTGTGCGGGTGTCCCTGCAGGATACTGCCGAGCTTACGCAGTGTCCAAAGTTCTGTTGCGGGGAAGAACCCTTTTCTTGCCAGAACGCTGTAGAGGACCGGTGCGACATGTCCCTTGGAGAGGATGAAACGATCTCTGTCTTCCCAATTGGGATGCTCCGGATCAACGTGGATGATATCGCCGAAATACAGTGCTGTCATGATGTCTGCTGCGGAGAGAGAACCTCCCGGATGTCCCGATCCTGCTTTATGGATCATGGTCAGGATATCACTGCGGATGATTCTGCTCATGCGGATCAGTTCTGCTGTAGTCATTTACGTACTCCTTTCTCATGTATATGGCTTAACACTAACACTCCGGTTTTTCTTCCGTCCAATTTCAGTATCCACAGCCATAAAAACTAAAAACCGTTTCACTGTATAATCTATTTGTCTCATATGAAACATTTTTTGACCCTTTTTCGGCGGCTTCTTCTTGAAAACAGGCTTATTATTTGTTAACTTGAGAAAAACAGGAGGCGGATCATGGAGTATAAACTATGTTTTCTCGGCTACGGAAAGCTGACAGAGATCGGCAGAGAAGCTATACAGCGTCTGAATTTTACCGATACAGAGATCAAGGTGATCGAATGCACGGTGGATGATATGAGTGAACAGGTTAATGCCGCAATTGCGGAAGGCTATGAGATCTTTATCGGCGGTTCCGCAAATGCCGCAGAGTTTGTCCGTACAATCAACCGTAATCTGATCAAGATCCCCACCCTGTATCCCGATTATGTGCACGCAATCAGAAAAGCTCTGCAGCTTGGCAGTCATCCGGCTGTAGCAGTATACAGACATTCAAAGATGATCGATCTTTCCGAGCTCAGTGAACTGATCGGCAGGGAAATCGAGACCATCCGTTATGAAGATGGGCACGAACTTTTGCACATGATTCAAAAGAGTCACGCAGATGTCATCATCGGTGCTTCCCATGCCAACCAGGCAGCTCTCAATGCCGGCAAGCAGTCCGTGCTCCTCTATCCCGGTGTAGATGCTGTCATGAGTGCCATTGAACAGGCAAGAAACTTTGCTGTTGACCTGTATAATGACCGCCGCACCAATGCCGTACTGCGTTCTATCGTCAACAATTCCACTTTCGGTCTGATCGTCTCTGATACTGACAACCGCATCATCATGTTTAACAGTGCTGCCCAGCAGCTTACAGGTATCTCTTCCCGGGAAGTACGCGGACAGAATATGTCTGTTTACTTTCCCAACCTGAATACCGATCGTTTTCTGCAGAGCCGGGAAGACCGCCGGGATGAGTATCACCTGATCAGTGATTCCATGTTTCGCTGTTCACAGTCCAAGATCCTTGCGAACGGTGAGACTGTCGGTGTGCTGACGATTCTGAATCATGATACACGTTCACGCCGGCATAACGAGGCACACACGCGGAAAGCACTGCCTCCCGTGCTGAAAACATTTGAGGATCTGAAGTATTCCTCTGCTTCTGTACGGACATTAACCAAGCAGGCACAAAAGTATGCACGAACACCCCACAATCTGCTGATCATCGGTGAAGAAAGCACGCATCGGGAAATCATAGCGCAATGTATACATAATGCCTCCTCCTACAGCCGGGGACCGTATGTCCGCATCGATCTCTCTTCCCTGGGTTCTTCCGATCCCGGACAGTTTCTGCTTGGCTATGATGAACATGGTGAACATACCTCCGGCCTGCTTGAACAAGCCAATCATGGCACAGCTGTACTGGAACATCTCACGGATGCCAATATCAGTGCGATCAACATCCTGATCTCTGTCATGAGTATGCATTCTCTGCGTCCTCTCGGCAGTACGCACAGTATGCCTGTAGATATCCGCTTTATCACGATCCTGACAGAAGAAGAACTGAAAAAGCTACCTGCCGGTCAGCGAAGCCGTCTGGGTATCTTCCGTTTGGATGTGCCTTCTCTGCGGGAAAGAAAAGAAGATCTGTTCGATCTCTTTCTCAGTCACCTGAACAAGCTCAGTGATATCAAGACCAGGCCGCGTTCCATTACCCCGGAAATGAAAACACTTCTGGAATTCTATTCCTGGCCGGGCAACCTGGTGGAGCTGAGAGTTGCGGCCGAGCGATATCTTTATGCGGTATCTTCTGCCAGCAAGGCAACTGCCGGTATGCGCTATAAAACTCTGGTTACTTCCATCGGCGAAGATAACCTGTTCAGAGATATAACCGTGATGTATCCGATCCTGCTTGAAAAGGAAATCAGGGATTATGCCGCATTCCGGGAAGCTGTGGAAGCAGCTAAGGATATCCTCGGATACAACAACGATCAGATTGCTGACAGACTGGGTATCAGCCGCACTACCCTTTGGCGTTATCTGAAGGAAGCATAACCAACATAAAAGAGGATGTAACAGTTGAGTAGTTTGAATGCTGCTCTAGGGGATTACATCCTATTTTCTTGTGGTGCCGCAGATGAACAATCTGTTTTCTGATTATCTGTATCAGCTGATCAGCCGGTTTATTACAATACATGCGCACTGAAAATAACTGTCAGTTGATTAAGCGACAGCTTCTTTTCGATGATCCTGTAGAACAGAAGCGCCAGATAACAGATCAGAAAATGTGCTCTGATCCTGTCTTCCCTTGATAAATAGACTGGTCTGGCCTCAAAGTCTGTTTTCATAATACGGAATGACTCTTCGATCTCCCATCTTCTTTCACTGACGGAAAGGATATCCTTTACACTGTCATTTACCAGATTGGTACATACTGCATAGTAACCGTCATACATCGATTCTGCACTGATCTTTTCCTCATCCAGAGTATATAATGTCCTGTCAGCTGCTTCTCCCTCTCTGGTCACAGATGCTTTCTTTACAAATCTTGCCGGATCATTCGGATTGCTCTTACTCTTTTCCTTAGAACCGTTTTCAATCATCCTGGCAGCCCGCTCTACCTGTTTCGAACGGATACTCTTCTGATATAAGGCATATCTGGGTGAATAGGCAACGATCATCAGATGACCCGGTACTTTCTTTGTGCCATAGGTCTCTTCTTTGTAATACAGTTCATTGACATGACTTTCCGGACTGCCTTTGACCTCATCTATGTCAACCGGTCTGCCGTCTGAGAGTCTTCTCCAGTTCCTGCTGTCCATGGCCGCATTACATCACACATACCGTGGAATGATGATACATAGATACATAAAATTTGACACAAAAACAAACAAAAAACGCGATGATTATCCGCGCTTTGTTATCTGGTGGTTTTTGAGGGTGTCAAACTCCCGAGTACTCTCACTGCCCCATATCCCCTATCCTCGGTAAAGGCACATGCAATATCTATGCAGGATCTGCGAAAAATATCTGCGTAGTTCCGACAAAGAAGCAGTATCTTTTTCTTTCCTGCATACAGTCTAAGAGAAGTATGCTCTCAACTCCCATGCTGTATAATGTTTACACGAAGTGTATGATGAACAGCAACTACCAACCGGCCAAACAGTATTTCTGACCGTCAGGAACAGGAACCTGATCAACGAAGCTGCCGTTCTGAAATGCACTAAAAACTTCTGCACGATCCGGTTTGAAAACAGCGGGAATATCAAAGTCAGGGAATCCCCGGCCTCCCCTGCCGGGGAGAAATCAGAAGCAGAGATTCTTAACAGAAAGAGACAGAAAAAAGGGAATTACGGAGGAATAAATGAAAGCAGTCATATTAAACGGCAGCCCAAGAAAAAACTGGAACACCGCTGCGATGCTTAAGGAAGCGCAAAAAGGCGCGGAATCAGCCGGAGCAGAGACTGAATACATTGATTTATATAATCTGTCCTATACCGGTTGCAGATCCCGCCTTGCCTGCAAAAGAAAAAACGCAGAAAGATGCAGGTGTTTCTGGAAGGATGATCTTTCACCCGTGATCGACCGTATATTTGCGGCCGATTCACTGATCATCGGCTCACCGATTTATCTGAGAGACGTCACCAGTCAGGTCCATGCCCTCATTGAAAGACTTCATTTCTGCGCTTTGTCATATGATGATTATTCAAACTATTTTACCGGCAAAGTAAATATCGGGATCATTCTGACAATGAATGCACCCAAAGCGATGTACATCATTGAATACAGAAAAAAAGCCAAAGAAACTGCGCAGAGTTTCAGGGCATTGAACGGAACCGTGGAAGTCTACGCGTGCTGCGACACACTGCAGGTAGCTGACTACAGCAAGTTCAATATGGCCAGCTTCAATGAAAATCATAAAAAAGAAATGCGTGATAAGCAGTCCCTGAAGATTTGAAAAACGCATTTAATATGGGTGTACAACTTGGGACCGGTGGAAAATAAGATGTTTAAAGCAGACATGTTTGCCCCGTGCGGATTGGATTGCAATATATGCTCGCAAGCTCTCATTGAAAAGAAACCTTGTCAGGGATGTAATGGACCGGATGATCAAAAGCCGGAGTTCTGTGCCAGGTATTGTGAGATCATCCTCTGCAGGAAGCGTCGTGAGAATGGATATACGTATTGTGATGAATGTCCTGACTATCCATGCGATGCTGTGATGGAAAAAGAGAATCGTTATACAACAAAGTATCCGCACAGAGAATCTCCGCTTGAAAACCTGAAAATGATCAGGGAAAAAGGAATGAATGCTTTTCTTGAATATGAGCGCCGGCATTGGACATGTCCTGAGTGCGGCAGTCCGTTTTCCGTTCATAACAGGAAATGTCTGAAATGCGGAAAAAACATGATGGAAGAGGAATAGCAGAACCATCATGCGCTGATACTGCCCTCAGCCAGGAGATGCCTCGGGGATAAGAAGAATCATACAAGTGATTTAATTCATATCTGCATGATGGGACGCTGGATCATAACCTGTAACAGCCGCCCTTCTTACATAGCCATTAAGGCCATGCGGAACAGTAATCCGTTCTGCCCGGATATTTTTATGCACAAGAAATACAAATTTATCTCACTTCCGTACGAATGAAGAAGTATTCATTTTTGTTTTCCGCCATCTCTGAAAATCCAGTATGCAGTAACAGCTGAATCGAAGCATATCCGATAGAAAAATCACTTGATAGCAGATCATTCTCATGATATAGTTCGTTCAATCAATAAGGGGATGAGGTCCTCCCTGAGTATTTGTGCTCGAACCGCTTTGAATGGCTGATGACTTCTGTGATATGTTTTCGCAGTGGGGATCAGCCTTTTTCTGCGAGAGAAGGAGAATGAAATATGCTGCTTAGCTTTGCGTTGATTCTTATCTTTGGAATGTTTACCGGTTGGATCTGTCAGAAAATAAAACTGCCGAGTCTGATAGGATTGTTGATTACAGGAGCTGTTCTTGGACCGTATATGCTCAATATTCTGGATACCAGTATTCTGAACATCTCCGCTGATCTCAGAAAAATAGCATTGATCATCATTCTCACAAGAGCCGGTCTTGGACTTGATTTCTCCGGACTGAAAAAACTTGGAAGACCTGCACTGCTTATGTGTTTTTTGCCCGCCACTTTTGAATTGGTAGGAACGATTCTGCTTGCGCCGTTATGCATGGGCGTCACTATCCTTGAAGCAGCCGTTATGGGTTCTGTTCTTGCGGCAGTCTCCCCTGCAGTGGTTGTCCCGAGAATGGTGAAACTGATGGATGAGGGATACGGAACAAAAGAAGGAATACCCCAGCTGATTCTTGCCGGGGCATCTGTCGATGATGTTTATGTCATCGTTCTGTTTTCAACATTCATTTCCATGATGCAGGGAAACGGCGCACCAGTAATCAGTTTCATCAATATTCCTGTTTCAATTCTGCTTGGTATCGGAATCGGTCTTCTGACCGGAATTCTGCTTGCGTATTTTTTCAAACGGGTTCACATCCGGGATACCGCAAAAGTTCTGATCATTCTGAGTATTTCCTTTCTGCTGGTCGTAATTGAAGATGCACTGCCGGGTCCGATCACTTTTTCCGCATTAATTGCAATCATGTGCATAGGCATTGGTCTAAAGGAAAAAAGAGAAATTGTCGCAAAACGGCTGTCAGTCAAGTACGGGAAACTCTGGGTTGCGGCAGAAGTGTTCCTGTTCGTTCTGGTTGGAGCGACTGTAGATCTCCGATATCTGGGATATATTGGCTTTAAAGCTCTCATTCTGATAATCGGCGCACTTGGATTCCGAATGATAGGTGTTCTGCTCTGCCTGCTGAAAACAGAACTGACCTGGAAGGAACGGCTGTTCTGTGCGTTTGCCTATATGCCCAAAGCAACTGTTCAGGCTGCAATCGGAGGAATTCCCCTTTCTCTCGGCTTTTCCTGCGGATCGGCAGTTCTTGCCGTAGCAGTCCTCGCGATCGTGCTCACTGCCCCGCTCGGTGCATTTGCGATAGACTTTTCTTATACCAGATTATTAAAAATGGATATAACCCATGTTCACGAAGATCATTGTAATCAATAAAGAACATACATTGTGGGATAAAACGATCAGGTTTGCTGAAAAGTCCTCCTGGCGTGCAGGAAAACGTTTAGCTGAGCGGATGAAAAACATTGCTTTTCTGGATTGGGAGAAAGTATTGATCGCCGTACAGGACGAGGAGGTCATCGGTTTCTGTGTTTTTGAAAACAATGGCAACGTACCGGAGAAATTTGACGACTGCCATCCGTTTATCAATTCAGTGTTCGTAGACGAAAGACACAGAGTACACCGGATATCAGAAAAACTGATCTCTTCTGCTCTTCAGTATGCAAAAGAACTGGGATATCAGAAGGTTTATCTGAAAAGCGAACATCATGGTCTGTATGAAAAGTACGGGTTCAGGAAAATAGCGGATTATGAACCTGTTACCGGACTTGCCAATCAGCTGTTTGAAATCGATGTACCGGTTTCATAGGATGATCAAAGATCATCAAACGGCCAAAAAAAAGAACCGGTCTTCCGGTTCGTTGAGATACAGGTATGCAGACAGTCCATTATCTGCAGAGCCCGTAATGCAATAGCGCGTTATGAATGCCGTCCTTATCAACATCGGTAGTGATGTAATCAGCGTACGGTTTCAGTTCCTCCTGACCATTTCCCATAACAACTCCATGCGCGCATTCCTTGATCATTTCCAGATCGTTGAGAGAATCTCCGAAGCCGTACGTGTTTTCCATGTTTCCGTGATAATGTGTAACGACCATAAGCACGCCGGTTCCCTTGTTGACATCGATCGGCGATATTTCAGCCCCGCTGTTGGACCGGTTTGCCTGTGAATTGACAGGAACATATGTGGTCAGCGGTTCGATGAACTCCCTGAAGGAAGCACGGTCGGAATCAGGATAATACTGGACATTGATCTTAAAGATATCTTCATCCGCATATTTCGCGACCGGATAGTTGCCGACCAGGTAGAACGGATGGATGAGAAGCCGGTTTGCGATGGATGCCGGCAGATTCTTTAACGGCTCATATACCATATTCCTCCAGAGAGGATCGCTGTAGCCGCGTTCCAGGCACAGCAGATTATATCCGACATGGCATTCTTCTGCTTTTTTCATGATGATCCTGGCTAACTGTGGATCGAATACTCTTTTCAGAACAAGCCTTCCATCCAGTTCAAATCCCGCACCTGACGCAAAAACAGCGCCATTGCGTTCAATGCCGAACGTATCCTGAATCTCATAGTACGGACGTCCGGAACAGATGAAGATGAGGCCGCCATTGGATTTCACCTCTTTGATCGCTTTTGAAGCGCTGCGCGGTGTGGATCTGGTCGACGGGTCGATCAATGTCCCATCTATATCAAAAAACAAAAAATTGTTATCCATATGCATCTCCGATCTGCTTTATCTTTTGCACTCTTTTGTATAACCTCATGTTAACACAAAAGTGCGATGATCAAGAAATTGAATAGAAAGTACACACCTGCATCAAAGACAATGAAAAGACCGATATAAACAGAAAAACCGGTCAATCCGATGATCAGATAAAAAACGAAATACCTCAGGAGATCTCGGAAAAAGAACCCTGTGAAGCCGTTAATGCAGATATGAAAAGCGGTTCAGTCATCAGGCTGAACCGACGCACTTTGATCTCATCATTCAGACAGCTGAAGCCGGGTACAAAAAGCACAGTGCCGGCAGTCCACAGACCCGGTCTTTTATGCATCTGTAAAACTGCTGTGCATCCATTGTTCAGCAGTATTACTTTGTGACCCGGTACCTGTCAAATATCCTGGTATAAACGATCGGAAGACAGATGCCGCCAACAACAACACCGATACCCATAAACAAACCGGCGTATCGGAACTGCAGCAGTGAAAGAAGGATGCTGATCCAGAATATCATGGAAAACACGATCCACATGATCCCGTTTGCCCTGTTGTATGCTTTTATATCCGAGATCTCATCAGCACCTACGGAAGTGCCGGACCAGAACCACATCGGTTCAGTACGTCTCCAGGCATAGATCCCCAGTGCGGTAAACAAGACAGCGACCGGAATGATAATACATATAAACACTGGATTCATTTCGTTCACCTCCGTTTTCATTATTTTCCATCCCCTGCTTTATTGCAAGTACTGCAGTCCGGTATGTGCAATACTGTTTCAAGAAAGACCATCCGTCCCTTTCGGTGAATGCAGAACGATAATGTGAATGATCCGGATGTTTCCCGTATCATAAACAACCGATATGGTGAGATCAGCAGGATGTCCCCGCAGACGGAACACCCTTCCCCAGTTTGCAAAACAGGATGTTTTCTTATCTGCATACTTATGGCTGCAGTACAATGTGTATCGTACAGGCTGTATAATAACCAAAAAGATGTTTGTTCGTTCGGCAGGACCGGATTTCAAGGAGGATCAGGGCTATGAACCTTGCAGTCATATTTGAAGAAAGACCCAGACAATGGGGATTCAGGGGCGATCCGTATTTCTGGGACTATTTAAAAGAACGCGCAGAGAATATGGATATCATGACTCCCGACGAACTGGAAGCGTGGATCAAAAATGAATACCTGTCACTTGCCCGGAAACCCCTGACCAATGAATACGGTGATTTTGCGGTCATACAGCAGTTTGCCCATGGCGGAATGAGTTCCGGCGGTATTGATAACGAATGGTGGATGCAGGAAGGGATCCCTCTGCTGAAAAGCAGGCTGACTGCGCTATGACAATGAAACCGGATCGTGAACGGATAAGAAAGCAAAGCATATGACAGAAAAGAAAAGATGCAGTTTCAGTTTCGGAAACAATGAATATCAGGTTACAGATAAATTCCTGCTGTATCACGATACCCGCTGGTGCAAGCCGGTACATGATGATCAGGAACTTTTTGCCATGCTTGTACTGGAAGGAATGCAGGCAGGCGTCAGCTGGAATCTCATTCTGAACAAAGAAGAGAACTTCCGCAAAGCGTTTGACGGGTTTGACCCTGTCAAAGTGGCCGCATATGATGTCGCAAAGCTGGAGGAACTGATGCAGGACAGCGGTATCATACGCAACCGGCAGAAGATCAAAGCAGCTGTCTCAAATGCCCAGGCATTCCTGATGGTTCAGGAAGAATTCGGCTCATTTGACACATACATCTGGAGTTTCACCAACGGAGAGGTGATCGATCACCATCTCCTTGACATGAAGGATATGCCCGCAAAGGATGAACTGTCCGAAAAGATCAGCGATGACCTGAAGAAGCGCGGCTTCAAATTTACGGGGCCTGTCATTATATATTCCTATATGCAGGCAATCGGGATCGTGAATGACCATTGGGAATATTGTGATTACCGATAAAAAAAGATCGGAGGACGATCAGATGAATCAGTCAAACATCATCATGAAACGTATTTCCCCAGAGAGCCTGAACAGCTTATCCAGAGTGATCACGGAGAAAATATCTGACTCCGGTGCTGAGCTGATATTTCAGGATCTGCAGAAAGGACCAGACACAGAAGTTCTGTTATTGGTATTCGAAAAATACTATTTGAGGACCGGAAGCTATACAGCACTGACTGTTCAGTGTACCAGCAGCGGCAATATCCAGAGAGCTGCTGTTGTAGGAACCGGAGGCGGTTCCGGATTATTCAATCTCAGTTTCGGATCCAACGAATCATTTGCCCAGACAGCAAAAAAGATACTGGAAGCGTGCGGCTTTGAAGAAGATCAATAATCAAAAAGCATGACGGAACCAACCGCATATAACCGGGATCCGGCTGAGCGACGGACACCCCATTAGGAGATAGTCAGCAGCGCTTTCAAATCAATGAACATACATCATACTGCAAGGCAGAACTCGTCAATGCATGTTTTATCAGATATAATGAAATCAGCAATTATGGAGGTTGATAATTTATGAGTTTCCCGAAAGATTTCCTATGGGGCGGCGCGATCGCTGCCAACCAGTATGAGGGCGCATGGCTCGGAGACGGCAAGCAGCCCAATGTCACGGACATTCTTGTAGGCATCATGTCCAGACAGCCCGGCATCAAGTGGAATGAAGAGACAAAGAAATACGAAATGTGTCTCGATCCCGAAAAGGCATACCTTTCCCATGAAGCTGTCGATGGTTATCACAGATACAGAGAAGACCTGAAGCTGATGAAAGGAATGGGCTTCAACTCATTCCGTACATCCATCGCCTGGGGCCGTATCTTCCCCAACGGCAATGAGGAAGAACCCAATGAAGCAGGTCTGAAGTTCTATGAAGACATGTTCCGCTGCATGCGTGAACTGGGCATGGAACCCGTGATCACCCTTTCCCATTATGAAACACCGCTTTATCTTGTGACCGAATACGGCGGATGGTCCAATCCGAAGCTGATCGAACTCTGGTGCCGTTATGTTTCAACAGTCGTTACAAGATACAAGGATCTTGTCAAGCTCTGGCTGACATTCAATGAAGTCAACAACCTGTTCCGTATTCCGCTGGTTGCGGGCGGTGTCCTGACAGTCAAAGATCCGAAGGATCCTTCCGATCCGATCGGTTCCACCACAAAACAGGACATATGGGATGCTTACCATAACATCCTGGTCGCGAATGCATATACGGTAAAGATCGCTCATGAGATCGATCCGGAATGCCAGGTCGGCTGCATGCTTACCTCTTCCAGCATCGCGACATATCCTTACAACTGTGATCCGAAGAATGTATTCGGCGCTCTGGAATCACAGCGGATGGCCAACTTCTATTTCGGTGATCCGTTCTGCCTCGGTATTGTCCCGACCTATCTGAAAAAGGTATGGAAGAAAGACGGCGTCACTGTTAACTTCACGGATGAAGAGCTCGCTCTGATCAAACAGTATACCGTCGATTTCTTCTCCTTCAGCTATTACAGATCAAGCACATACGACTATGAATTTGCATTGAGAGGAGATACCGGCGGACTGATCGGCAAAGAAAATCCTTATCTCAAAGACAAGGCTCCTCAGCCCTGGGGCTGGCCGGTCGATCCCGAGGGTATCCGCTATACCCTGAACGTTCTGTATGACCGCTATCATCTGCCGCTTTACATCGTTGAGAATGGCGTCGGTCTGGATGAGAACCTCAATGAAAACGGAACCATCGAAGATGATTTCCGTATCCACTACATCACAGAGCACATCAAGAATGTGAACCTCGCGATCGAAGACGGCGTTGATTGCCGCGGCTACCTCTACTGGGGCCCGATTGATGTCGTTTCCGCAGGTACAGGTGAAATGAAGAAGAGATATGGCTTTGTCTATGTTGACCGCTTCAATGACGGACACGGCACACTCGAAAGAGCGAAGAAAAAGTCATATGAATTCATGAAGGAACTCTGTGAATCCAACGGTGAATGCGTACTGAAAGAAGAGTAAGACCATTGTCAGTACTCTGACTGAGTTAACGTAAAGCCACACAACAGCAAAGGCGTTATGCATACCGCATAGCGCCTTGTTTATGTTTACCGGGTTTTCGTTCATACAGCGGATCAGTGCTGTGTGATCCATTGATCCAGGAAGCGCATCTGTTCCTCTGTATGGAACCAATGCTCCCCGTCCTTCATGACGGTCAGTCCGGCATGATGTTCTTCCGCAAATGTCCGCATTGTTTCATAAGAAGTCAGGGCATCATTCTCCCCATAGAGGATCTCCGTAGGCACATTCCATTCCAGGGGATGTTCACGTACATAGGAAAGATACTCCCATGACAGATCATCCCCGTATGTGGAAAGGATCACGCCTTTTTCCCTGAGTTCTTCCTCACTGACATTCTGCATGTTCATCATGTTCATGATCAGACGTTCCATATCAACGACCGGCGAAATGAAATATGCTCTGCTGATCATGTTTCCGATCCCTGCGTTCATACTGAAAAACGCGCCGATACTGTTCGCAATCAGGATGATGCCATCATATCCGCTTTTCAATTTCTCAACAGAATCATGGATCTCCTGACCGGCCTCCCATGGAGTTGAGGCATGATATTCAATTCCCCTGACTTCACACTGCGGAAACAGCGGTATGTAATGATCGCTTTCCGCACTGCTGCCTCCCTTTCCATGCACATATAAAACCAGCTGTTTCATATATCCTCCTCGGATCATCTGTTCAGAACCCGTCATCACTGCGTGACATCAGTTCTATGGCTCTTTTCAGCCCTTCTTCAAACTTTTTATCCGGGATCAGCGCGATCCCTTCATGTTCATCACTGAGTACGATCAGACGCTGTCCTGCAGTCAGACCGAACTGATCCCTTGCACCTTTGGGAATGACGATCTGTCCCCTGTCATTGACCGTGACAGTACCCCAGATATACTTGCCTTTCGGTGCCGGAGGAATGATCCCGATACGATCCTCTGATGTGGTTTTCAGAAGACTGTCGACCGTCGTTCCGTAGATCTCCGCAAGTGCGCTGCACTTAACCACATCCGGAACAGTCGCTCCGCTCTCCCATTTCGCGTATGCCTGACGGGAGATGCCGATCTTTTCAGCGATCGCCTCCTGTGAATAACCGTGGATATTCCGCAGCATCATCAGATTTTCTTTCAGCATAGCAGCCCTCCTTACAGATCGATCTTTTCAAAACATTCACATGCCTTTGCGCATGAAAGTCCACTCATCAGAACAAAGCTGATCACCCCTGCCGCAAACAGGACTGACTGCAGTCCGAAACTGTCTGTTCCGAAAGCATTCAATGCCTGCAGTCCGGGAATATGATGAAGTGTTTCTGCAACTAATATAACAAGAAATGCTGTGATGATGTAAGTCACAAACGGACGCCCGAAGTTATACGCTGTTTGAAAGAAGCCTCCTACGAAGATCAGGTTGAACAGGCCGAAAATAAAGAAAGCCAGTCCCAAAGCAAACAGATTTGCGTTCATTAAAGAATTGCTCAGATACACAGGTGAAGCGGAAAAGACCGTCATGCGCAGGATCACGCAGAACGCCATCAGCAGCAGGCCGCACCCCTCAATGATAAAGACAAACAGGTATTTCCCTTTCACCACATCCTTTTTCGCCACCGGCAGCAATACCGAAAATACTATATCGTTTGCTTCCCTGGCTGACTGGAAGCTCTGAAAAATACCAAGCGTCACAAAGAATACGCCGCAGAGAATTGGATATCCCGGAAGCAGAAACATGAAGCCGAACAGTATAAACAGATAAGAGAGGATGGACGCGGATAAACGCATTTCTTTGAACAGCAGGTTACGCATGGAATGCACCTCCCTCCAGTCTCAGGATCGTATCCTCAAGGCTTTCACCATCTCCTGAGTACCGGCGTAAAAATTCCTCTTTCGGCAATGACGCAAAGATCTTTCCTTTGGAAATATAGATAATATCATCCGCGCATTTCTCCAGATCAGAAACGATGTGGGTAGAGAAAAACACTGCTGTCCCTTCCTGTTTCAGCAGGGAGAATACATCCAGAAGTTCATTCCGTGAGAAAGGATCCAGACCGCTCGTCGGCTCGTCCAGGATCAGCACTTCCGCCCTATGCGAAAGCGCAAGCGCAAGATTCAGCTTCACTTTCATACCCTCGGAAAGTTCCAGCGGTGTCTTCCTGTCATCAATACCGAACAGACTGAAGTATTTTCTGCATGTTTCATCATCCCATGTATCATAAAACCGCTTCACGGTATCCACGATCACCAAGATCTTTTTGCGCGGATACCAGCTGACCGTACCGGTAGAATAACCGATCCTCTTTTTGATCTCCTGTTCATTTCCCGTAACAGGTTTGCCGAAAAAGCTGATCTCTCCTCTGTCCGGATGGACCATATTCAGCATTGACTTGATCGTTGTTGTTTTGCCTGCACCATTCCTGCCGACAAAACCGGTGATCCTTCCGCTGTTCAGGCTGAAAGAGATATCTGACAGTTCAAATGCAGGATATTTTTTTGTAAGATCCTTCACCTGTACAATTTCCATAAAAACCTCCATAAATCAGATTTCTATGAATATTGTAAAGTGTGGTTGCATTACCTTCTACCAACCGCACTTCACCGGATCATCTGTTTTTTGTTATGTCTGGTTGCACAGCTGTCTGATCACCTTTCCAGCTGTCTGCACATCTCCAGGAGATCGAGGTAGAACCATCTCACATCACGACGATGGAAGAGTCCTCCCTGCACCGACATATGGTCACCATCGAATACCGGCATTACATTCCAGATCCCCTTTTCAATATGTTTCCGGTCAAATGGCTTCTGCGGAGCACCGACCGGTGCCAGCGCGGATACGGTATTGACCAGCCCGTCATTCTCCTGCCAGCTCTCATCGATCACAAAGCCTTCCGGCGTTACACCGGTATAGCGTCCGATCTGGATCGAACGGGAATAATACAGGATCTCTGTCTTCTTGGAATCGGGATACTGCGTCCCGTCCGGCTGTCTGACAGTACTGCTGCAGGCAATGCAGAAATAATACACATCCGGCAGTGTGCTGATATATTCATTCTGCTTCAAGGCACGATCGATCGATGACAGACGTTTGGTATTTGTTGTCTTCAGCTGTTTTCTTCCGGTATTCAGGCGCAGTCCGAGGATGCGCATGGTGATCCTGCTCCAGAAAGGAACCGGTACCGCATCAGCGTCAAACGCCGGATCAGTGATCATATCCAGGGAAGAAGCACCGTTGGTCGGTGCCGCCAGCGTCATGACAGCGTGGACCCTTCCTTTCATATTTCCCCTGAACAGATCGGACAGTTCATGATCAGGCGTACTGCTGCGTTCCTCTTCATCTCCGTGTTCCAGCAGATGTGCCAGCAGTCTTACAGTAGCCCCGCCCATCGAATGGCCCAGCAGCACCAGCCTGGTATTTTCATTCCATTCCGGGATCAGCGGATCACCTGAATAGTCCCGGCCATATCGTTCACGGTTTTCGCGGATGCTGTGAACGGCACCGTAATCCGTGCGGGTACCGGAGATCTGGGCATACAGCTCACATGCCCTCACCCAGATACTTCCGGAAGGCGCAACACTTGCCCCGTAACAGTCATATCCCCTTCGCCTGAGAAAACTGATCAGACTCCCGTTCAGCATGCCCCAATAAGGGACCAGCCGGTCAATGGCATCATACCTGCCCCAGCCTCCGGCTCCGTGTACAAATATAAATTTCAGATCACTCATGATACTGCTCCGATCCGTAACAGGCATAACAGCCCTGTTCTTTCAGAACCATTATACAGAATTACCGCAGTGAACATTCTTTTACTGCTTTGCCGGAACCGCAGCTTTGATATCCATTTTTGTGCAAAGCTGTCACATCTTTGAGTCTGTCTGAAAGTATATAACTTCTGTATTCATGAAATATTACTTACAATAAAAACATGAGGATCTGACTATGAAAAAACTCGGCTTCGGCACGATGCGTCTGCCGCTTCTGAACAAAGAAGATCCCAAAAGCATCGACCTGGAACAGTTCAAAAAGATGACAGAAATGTTTATGGAACGCGGATTTACCTACTTTGACACTGCCTATCCATATCATGAAGAATGCTCTGAAGCAGCGCTCAGGGAAGCTCTTGTCAAACGATACCCGAGTGACAGTTATGTGATCGCGGACAAGATGCCGGTCATGCGCGTAACATCCGCGGAAGACTATCCCAGGTTCTTTCAGGAACAGCTGGACCGGTGCGGTGTGGAATATTTCGATTATTATCTTCTGCATAATATGGGAAGAGACCGCTATGAAAGTACGGAAAGATTCGGCGGCTTTGCATTTATTGAGGACCTGAAAAAAAAAGGAAAGGTCAGGAAGACCGGATTCTCGTTTCATGATGACGCGGAAACGCTGGACCGTATTCTTACAGATCACCCGGAAGTTGACTTTGTACAGCTGCAGATCAATTATCTGGACTGGAACAGTGCTGTAACTCAATCAGGCAAGTGCTATGAAACTGCTGTCAGACACGGTAAAAAGGTAATGGTCATGGAACCGGTAAAAGGCGGTACGCTTGTCCGTCTCCCGAAAGAAGCTGTCAAAGTGTTCCATGAATATTACAGTGATCAGGAAGTAATGCCCTCACCCGCATCCCTTGCCATCCGCTATGTGGCTTCTCTGCCGGAAACAGAGATCGTGCTGAGCGGTATGAGCAACATCTCACAGCTGGACGACAATACATCATATATGCAGGATTTCCAGCCGCTCACAGAGGGTGAACGGGAACTGGTAGAAACGATCACAGCGATCCTGAACCGTACGATCAAAGTCCCCTGCACTTCCTGCAGGTACTGTATGGAAGAATGCCCGATCCAGGTGAACATTCCGGAATACTTCGGTCTGCTGAATCTTTATGCCGTGACAGGCAATAAGACCAATATGTATTACCAGCGTTACTCCATGAACCATGCCAAAGCATCGGAGTGTCTCAAGTGCGGCAGGTGTGAGCAGATCTGTCCGCAGCATATTCCCATCCGTCAGTTCCTGGAAGAATTTGCCGGACTGTACGAGTAGACCTATATCCGAGAAGACAGAAAACATCCGGTTCACATGCCGGATGCTTTTCTTCTGTATTTCCCGGGGCTTTCCTCAGAATTTATCCGAGATGGTCCGCAAACCAGTCTGCCATTTCCTTAATGCGGCGGATGCGGTGTGACGGCTTCCCGACGCGGGGAAGACTGTGATGGTCACCGCGGAAAAGCACCATCTTTGTTTCGACTCCGAAACGCTTCAGTGCCGTGTACATCTGGTAGCCCTGGTCGATGGGTGTACGGTAGTCTTCAAATCCATGGATGAACATGGTCGGTGTCTTGATATTTCCGGCATATTTCAGAGGAGACTGGTTCCACATTTCATTTCCGGCATCCCAGGGATCGCTGGCACACTGGTCCTCACAGAATTCCAGGCCGATATCGGAAACCAGGTCCAGAGTGATCCAGTTGGAGACACAGCACTGCGAAATGGCGGTACGGAATCTGTCTGTATGGCTGATGATCCAGTTGGTCATGAAGCCGCCGTACGATCCGCCGGTGACCATCAGTTTTTCCGTGTCGATCTGGGGATACCGTTCGATCGAGACATCCATGAACTTCATCAGGTCGTCGTAGTCGACCGTTCCGTATTTTCCGCGGATGTCGGCAAACTCACTGCCGCGGCCGTCGGAACCGCGGATATTGGTAAACAGAACGATGTATCCTTTCTGTGCCCAGTACTGCTGTTCATGCATATATACCGGGCTGTACAGTCCCTTGGGCCCTCCGTGGATGTACAGGAGCGTCGGATATTTCCTGTTCTCATCGAAATCACACGGCTTCATGATATAGCCCCTGAGACCGACCCCGTCATTTACGAATTCAATTGCTTCGGGAACGGAGACATCATATTCTTCACAGATCTCATCATGGAAATGAGAAAGCCGGACCTGCTGGCTGTTATAGATCTCGTCGGGTCTTGTATCATACTGTGCGGATATGAGGAAGTCATCACCGTATACGTCAAAGGAAGTCACAAGACCTGCTTTTGACGTCTTCTTCACGATCTTCCCGTCCTCTGCAGTACATACATAGCTGCTGTCATAGTCGTTGATAATGAGCCATGCCTTCCCGTCCCGGCATTTGAGGTCAGTGATGCTGCGGTCAAGGGAAGCAAACAGTACGGGCTTCGGATCTTCCGGATCGATCAGGTACAGGTCAGGATCGCTGCTGCGGCCGTGTGTGCGGTCAGAGAACGCAACGATGACCTTGTCACCGCAGGGCACGTGGTTTACCAGAAGCATCTCTTCGGAAACGAGCAGCTTTTCTTCCTTTGTCGCAAGATCAAGACGGCAGAGATTCAGGTTCGGGGTGTCGCGGAAGTCTGCCCTTGCCCTGAAATAGAATACATATTTCTGATCATCAGACAGCCTGATGTTCGTGATGTCTTCATTCAGTCCGCTCAGACGTTCCAGCCTGTTTTCTTTCACATGGAAGCGGAACAAAGAATGGTACATGCCCTTTGTGAAGGTGCCGCCGTTGTGCCACCAGGGATATGCTGTCAGCACTTCATAGTCCGCTTCATCCTGCATGAACTGCGTGAAGCGCTTGACTTCATTTTCTTCACCAAGATACAGATCTTCAAATCCGGGCCAGGTATTCCCTCTCAGAAGAAGATCGCCGTCTGCCAGCAGGATCAGATCCTCGACCGGCACCGGGAAACGGAATGCGTCACGAATGACACCGGACTTCAGGCAGATGGTCTGCCAGCTGCTGTAATTCGGTCGATCTTTTTCCTTTGCAGAGGAGAACAGAACAGTATTATCATCAAGGAAAAGAAACTGTTTTTCGTTTCCTCCGTAGGTGAGCTGACGGAAGGATCCGTTCTCGCAGATCCACAGAACGTTGTCGTATCCGTCTGTTTCAATATTGGGTGTCGTCAGGCAGAATACACAGCGGGAACCGTTCGGTGAATATGTCAGACGGGAAATGTTTGAGACCTTGGCAAAAGTCTCGATCTGCACTTGTTTCATAAAAGAGCATTCCTCCATGTTTTCAGTATATACTTTCTGTCTCTTCTGCAGGTCATATCTGCTTTTTCCGGCTGTCAAATACGGAATCAAATAAATGAAGCACAAATATACGGGATTCATGCTTAAAAAAAGGCCACCTGCGGTGACCAAATCAGAGTGAGCAGATACGAAAGTGTCTGCTTCTTTTATAATTTGGTTATGTTGGATGAAGAGATATACATACAATATCCGTATAACGGAGTAATTCCTTGTGATGGCAATCAT
>JAFRJJ010000017.1 GCA_017432325.1 Solobacterium sp.
AGAAGGAAAACTTTCCGCCGATTTATTCCATCGTGTGCAATGCGGGACTCAACCGCACTCCACTGGAATATACAAAAGATGGATTTGAGATGACCTTTGGCGTATGCCATTTGGGACATTTCCTTCTTGTGAATGAGATGCTTGATATGGTGGCTGAAGACGGAAGGATTATTTTCGTAGCCAGTGATATGCACAGGCCTTCGATCATGATGTCGCTCAAAGCACCTGCATTTACTGATGCATACAAGCTGGCATATCTTGGGAAAAATGAGAAGCCATCCGGCAAGGATTTGAATCTAAGATATTCCATTGCAAAGCTGTCCAATATCCTTTGTGTTTATGAAATGGCTGACAGACTGAATGCTGCCGGAAAGAAGATCACGGTTAACGCTTTCAATCCGGGTCTTATGACGGATACGAATTTCATGCCGACGGGTAGTAAGGTGCAGAAAGCCCTGATCAGCGCGGGATCGACAATGGTGGCCAAGCTCACGAACCGCTACGGGAGTGGACTGACTTCCGGGAAGGAGCTTGCGAAAATGGTTACGGAAGAGAGCTTTGAGGGTATAACAGGGAAGTATAATGACCGGGGCACGATCGCAAAAACTTCAGAACCAAGTTATGATAAGAAGGCTGCGAAAAAACTGTGGGAACAGAGCGTGGAGCTGCTGAAGATGAATCAGGATGAAATGATCCTGTAGACGGGAGGCGCTTGTCATGGATATGAAAGAGGCTATGAAAACCAGACATATGGTTCGAAAATATACAGACAGAGCTATTCCTGCGGATATCGTAGATAAGCTGAACGAACGTGTCAGAATGAATAATGAGCTGCATGGCCTGTCCATCAGGCTTATGACAAACGATAAAACAGCGGTTCCGGGCGTGGTCAGACTGATCCTTGCAAAAGGAGTCAACAATTTCTTTATCATGGCTGGTCCTGATGGTGTGGATGAACTGTGCGGTTGCTCTGGTGCTGATCTGATGCTCTATGCGCAGACGCTAGGCCTGAATACATGGTGGGTCGGCGGCACCTATAACCGGAAAGGAGCACAGGAGAAATCCGAAGGTGCAAAACCAGTAGGAATCATCGCTGTCGGCTACGGTCAGACGCAGGGTGTTCCCCATAAGACAAAGACGGCAGAACAGGTCAGTTCATATGATGGAGAAGCACCACAGTGGTTTAAGGACGGCATTGAAGCAGCACTCTTAGCGCCTACCGCACTGGCAAAGCAGGCATTCACCATCAGAGGTAAAGGAAATAAGGTTTCAATTTCCTGTGATAACGGCATCTTTACCGGTGTGGATACAGGTCTTGTGAAATATCACTTTGAACTGGGAGCAGGAAAAGGTAACTTTCAATGGGAGTAGCGAATATGGATGGGCAGATACAAACACTTCAAAGATTGATTGATGAAAGTAATTTCACACTGGCAATTACGGGCGCAGGGATATCGGTTGCCTCCGGCATTCCGAGCATGCATGGACTCAATCTGGCAGAGACTCTGCAATTTGCTTCCAATACCGTGCTGAAGGCAACGCCGGAGCATTATTACAGAGTCGCCAGGCATTCTTTTCTCGACGCCATGTTTCAAAATGGTCCGAGTCTCTCGCATAAGAAACTGGCTGAATTGGAGCAGAAGGGAAAGGTCCAGGGAATCATAACAACCAATCTGGACCATCTTCACAGTCTTGCCGGCTCGAAAAATGTGGCAGAGATTCAGGGAAGCTTTGCCGTGAATACCTGTCTTAAATGTGGAAAGCGAAACTATGATGTGAATATCTGGAATAAAGGGAAAGCGCCAAGATGTGAGTGCGGAGGATTATATTCCTGCTGGCCTGTTTATGCGCATGTTGGGCTCTATAATGAGGATGTGCTAAAAGCTCAGGAATGGGCGCGAAAGGCAAAGCTCGTCATTATTGTAGGCGCAATCGGGAACTATGGAAGCGTATATTGGAATCACATAAAACCGTCTGCCAAGATCGTACAGATCAATCCGAAACAGACAGGGTTTGATTCTTCGGCCTTTCTGAATATCCACAGTACCTGCGATGAGGTTTTTGCCGGGTTGTCATAGGAGGATGTATTGATGATACGATGTATTAAGGGTGATATAACAAAAGTTCATGGTGTGGATGCCATTGTCAATGCCGCGAATCGCACCCTGCTCGGAGGAGGCGGAGTGGATGGCGCGATCCACAGGGCTGCGGGACCGGGACTTCGGGCTGAATGCTTTAAATTGCATGGCTGTAAAACGGGAGAGGCAAAGATCACAAAGGCATATAATCTCCCGTGCAGGTATGTGATTCACACAGTCGGTCCGGTATGGCATGGCGGAAAAAAGAATGAGGATAAGCTGTTGGAATTGTGTTATAGAAACTCGCTGCAGGTTGCCAAAGAACAGGGGATACGCAGCATAGCATTCCCCTCCATTTCTACAGGTGTGTTTTATTATCCGGTTGAGCAGGCTGCGAAGATTGCAGTTAAGACCGTTCAGAAATATATGGATGAGAATCCGGATGCATTTGATTTGGTGATGTGGGTGCTGTTTGATGACAACACATATGGAATATATTCTGAAATGATTCAATGAAAGATTGCCTGCAGGTTTATTTTTTTATCTCTTTTGTTGCCCAAAGGGCAGGCAGTAAGAAGCTGGATGTAAAAGTGGTCACAAGAGAGGGATTTGAAACAGTGTACACGGAAGATGAGATTTCACCGCTAGGCAGGATGCTGGGCACAAACTATCAGGATTATGCGCTTGCAGGGAACAACGGAGAAGATGCTCTGTCTCCGGAAGAGCTGGAAAAGGTTCTGGGTCGTGAGATTACGCCGCTGGCGGATGCGTTGAAGGAATTGATATAGGAGCATCTGCATTGATGGGGATATAGACGACGTGCTTACGAAAATATAATTAAAGAATGAATGAAGGATATACCGGAAGTTAATCGCACAAATTCGCGTTGAACTAACACGCTCTTGCGAGCGAGAGCCCGGCTCACAAAAATATATAAGAACACGTAATAATACCGTATTCTGAATTTGTCATATACAAAGGAGGAAACGGTTTTTTATGACTAAAGACGAAGCTTACAATTCATTTC
>JAFRJJ010000018.1 GCA_017432325.1 Solobacterium sp.
GGCAGTTCATTCGGTTATGAACAAAGCGACAGGAGCTATGCTGTTTCTTTTACCGCTGACGATTCACGTTCTGCCGCTGAAACACTCTGCGATTGTCGTGTGTGCAGCAGCAACGTTTGCCGCAGTTCAGGAAGGCCATTTCATCAGAACAGAAAAAGAATAGCAGCCCGGGCTATGCAGAGCCGGGATTTGGAGGAGAAACAGACCATGAAATTCAAAGGAACCCTTATCGTCGTAAAAGACTGTAAGAAAGCATTGAAGTTTTATCAGGATATGTTTGGATTCGAGTTGATTCGAGATAATGACGGCAATATGGAACTGTCCGAAAATCTTTATCTCCAGGAAGAGAAATACTGGGAGCGGTTTACGGGGAGGCGCGTGATTCCGCAAAGCAATCATACGGAGCTGTATTTTGAAGAGCCGGAGATTGACAGCTTCGTAAAAAAGCTGGAAAGGCTCTATCCTGACATTGAATACGTCAATCGCCTGATGACGCACAGCTGGGGACAGCAAGTTGTCAGATTCTATGACCCGGACGGCAACCTCATCGAAGTAGGCACCCCTGTATGATCCGTATACATCTATGGAAGCAAGGTTGACGGTCTACTTCAAGTACCCATTTGGGTAGGCGTTTTTGAGGGTATTGAAGATGGGAAGCTGTCCGTCTGCAAAGTTCCTTTCGGCGCGGAACCGAAGGATTACGAGGTATGGGAGTATATATGTTAAAAAAGAGGTCGTTTCTTATCATTTCAACCGTAGCATTACTTGTGCTTTTGCTTTCTGGTTGTTCAGCCGACACAGCGAACGGCAAAATAGAATACGATCATGTCGCTATGCCAGAAGAGACAGATCCGTATTACATTATTGGATTTGCTGATTATGTATTTATCGGCAGCACGCTGTCAGACGGGATCTCTTTTACACTTTCAAGCGGGAACAAAAGGCTGGAGTATGATATTTCCGTCAGTGAATGCTTAAAGGGAAGCTTAGCAAAAGTGATAAAAGCAGTGTATCCGGCATATTACGAGAATGACGGCACACTTGTTTTGATGGAAGGCGAAACTATGAAAGATGATGGTCTTCCGGAAAAAGGTAAGAATTATATATTTGTCGGGACAGCGCAGCCGGACGGCAGTATCTTTTTAGAGAGCTTATATGCAAAAACCGAATATAACGATGACAACTATCAAAGGTTCATAGATTATGTGGCAAATGAAACAAGCGTTGACAGAGAACGTTTTATCAGTCCGTTTGAGATTGTTTCTGATTAACAGATTAAGGTTTTGCGAGGGAAATCAAAATGATTCTTTTAGTTATCAGGCATGGCGAATCCGAAGCAGATATTCTGGATGTTCACGAGGGCAGGGCTGATTTTGAATTGACTCAAAAGGGACATAGGCAGGCTGCCGCCATGGCAAAATATGTGGCCCGGAATTATCAGGTTACACGTATTTACGCGAGCACGCTCAAGAGGGCGGCGCAAACTGCGGAGCACCTGTCCGAAGAGACAGGAATCGCGATCGAATTTGATCCGGATCTGATGGAGTTCAACAACGGACTGTTGGCAGGTCTCTCCCACGAAGAGGCAGACCGGCTTTATCCTCACGTAGAGAACCTCCCCATTGATCAGGCGGTGTACGGTCAGGAATCTAAGGTTGAATTCCGCAGCAGAGCCGAGAACGCACTGCAGAGAGTGCTTTCGGAAAACGGTTCAGAGTCCGTCATAGCGATCGTGACGCATGGGGGCATGGTGAACCAGTTGTACGGCGCTCTGCTTCACATGCCGATTGGAGAAAACCGCTTTTTCCGCACAGCCGACACAGGGATCCACATCTGGGAGATTACGGAGCGCGGAAGCTATGTGATAAAAGCAAATATGGATGACCACATAAGAGGAATATGAGCGACAAGTTCCGGTTTGCAGGGATATCTGAATCGGTGGAGGTGAAGGAAATGCTGAAAATATCGGTTAAAAGAGTACCGATGACAACACAGCAAAGTCTGCAGATGCTGAAGGAGCACGGCATTCTGATCAATCACTATGCGGAAAAGTTTATTTCGCATCCTGACTTCTCTGCCAAAAGTACGGAAGAGATGACAGCAGCCGTCATCTCACTGGCGGAATTAGGCCTGGATAAAGGTGCATCTCTTGATGAACTGTTTCGATATATGAAAGGAACACAATTCAGCCCCTGTCCCCCTGATACCGGTCTTTTCCTTCGCCTTGCATGGACAGATCAGCCGCAGAGTCAGAATTCCATTCTTACCGGAACACACAGTTCACCGGATCAGGCCGTTACAGTTCTGTCAGAACTGCTCGAAAATGATGACACTTTCCCCAAGGGACTTTATCTTAGAAAGGTGGATGGCAGTCTTTGGCTTCGCGGCTATGTGTGCGATTCAGCATACCGCTTTCCGGGTGACGCGCTTTTTGCACTGAAATTCACAGAGCATAAGCAGTAAATTTCCGTTTGCTGATATGGTTTACTGATTGTTCAGCCGAAACTATAGTTCTTTTGTGCAGGATGGAACCGGTAATGATTGATGAAGAAAAGAGCAGATATAAATCGTGGAGCAATCTGAAAAAACAGATGAATGATCTGCTTTGTGATTCCCTCAAGAAAAGCATCTCATATTTTTATACAAGCTATCATGAGGTACACAATGCCTATGGCAGGGCAGCCATTATTTACAATAAAAAGGAGCTTGCTGCTTTCTCATGGGCTGAAATGTATGAACAGGATCGGGATATCAGCCGCCTCCGGCAGGAAGATGATACAAAATCATACAATGAACTGCTGCAGGAAAAGTGGATGTCCGAGTGTACTTTATGTGAAGCAAACTTTATTGATTCTGTAACTGTTTTCCTGAAAACAGACATTGCCGTCTCACTGCAGTCGGATAATTATCTGCTGCGGATCTTTGCTTATATGGACAGAAGAGTCGGTAAAAGGACGCTTGTAAAGATCAGGGATGATGTTGAAAAGCTTCCGGAATGGGTGAAACAGTTTTATCAGATCAGATGTGAAGCAGAAGGCTTAGACAGCCGGCAGAACCGGATAGTTGACGAAACTGGATGCTGACAAATAGAACAGATCGGCAGCAGGAATATACGGAGATGATATATCATGACGATAGAATACAGAAAAGCAGTCCCGGAAGACGCAGAACTTCTGATCGATATTTATAATGCGGCATTTTACAGCGATTACTTAAGATACGGTGTGTGTCCGGGTTACGGGAACACAAAAGAAATGATGGAAGAATCGATCAGGCGTTATCCGAAACACATCATACTATGCAACAATGTACCTGTTGGCTGCGTCTCATGTAAAAAACTGGAAGCAGGAGTATATGAGATCGGCTGCCTGTGCGTCATTCCGGAGTTTCAGGGAAAGGGAATAGGAACACAGGCGGTTCAGTTTGCAAAGACACTTCACGAGGATTGGGAGAAACTCACTTTAGTGACTCCGATCGACAAGAAAGAAAACGTTAAGTTTTACACGGAAAAATGCGGGTTTCGGATAGTATCTGCTGAGAAGGATGGCAATGTTGAACTCGCCCGGTTTGTCCTGGAAAAATAAACAGCAGTTTGCACGAATGGAGGCAATCTTGAATATCACAGACAGAAGACCAATACTTGAAGGATGGTCGAATGACAGGAAATACTGTATTACCAATGAGGAAGGCTCACGATTTTTCCTTCGTATTTCTGATATTGCGCAGTATGATGCGAAGCAGTCTGAATTCGTGATGATGCAGCGCTGTGCATCCCTGGGAATACCGATGTGTCAGCCGGTCGAATTCGGTATTTGTGAGGAAGGCATATATTCTATCCAGAGCTGGATCGATGGAGAAGACGCTGAAGACCTGATCCCGCTTTTCTCTTCCAAAAAACAATATGATTATGGCTTTGAAGCGGGACAGATCCTTCACAGGATCCACTCTCTTCCTGCACCGGATTCGCAGGAAGACTGGGCTGTCAGGTTTAACAGAAAGATCGACACCAGGATAAGAAACTATAACGGGTGTCCGATCAAATACCCGGATGGTCAGGCGTTCATCGACTTCATAAACACCAATCGGCATTTATTGAACGGAAGGACTCAGACTTACCAGCATGGTGACTTTCATATCGGAAACATGATGATCGACCGCAGCGGTAAGCTTTACATAATCGATTTTGACCGGAGTGATTATGGAGATCCCTGGGAGGAATTCAACAGGATCGTCTGGTGTGCACAGAAATCCTCTTTCTTTGCGTCGGGTATGGTGGACGGTTATTTTGACGGCGATGTTCCGGCAGATTTCTGGAAGCTGCTTGCTTTATATATAGTGAGCAATACGATCTCATCAGTCTGCTGGGCGATACCTTACGGAAAAACCGAAGTGAGTAAAATGCTGGATCAGGCAGAGGAAGTGCTGAACTGGTTCGACGGTATGACCAAAACGATACCAGCATGGTATATACACGATATGATCATGGATCAGAATGACCGGACTGACAAAAACAGCGGTCATCAGAATGGGAATACCCGTAAACGATAATATAAAATGAAAAAGAGTCAAAAATGTGTCTGAATGATTTCAAAACAGGAAGCTAATGTACGTAATAGTTATGTAAGCAGGTGGTTTTATGAATAAAATAAACGGTATTTATCAGGAATCCTGACGGCAGCACTGCTGCTTGGCTGCGGGACACAGGAGCAGGCAGCGGCCAATGAAACAGCTCAGAGTGATTCGTCAGCTGAACCCACTGCAGCGCCGGATAATAATTCCTTTCCGGAAGTCCGGCAGGTGGTAAATGGCTTTGAAGCGCTCGAAATACGCGATTTTTCCCAGATAAACGCTTCCGTCGTACGCTTCGTGCACCAGAAGACAGGGGCAGAACTGTATTATATCACCAACGATGATACTGACCGGGTGTTTGACCTGACATTCCGAACGGAATCCCCGGATGACACCGGGATCCCGCACGTTTTTGAACATGCCATCCTGAATGGTTCTGAAAAATATCCGTCCAGGCAGCTGTATGACAATCTGGAATACCAGACATACAACACATTTATGAACGGCTATACATATAATCGTTATTCGACATATCCGGTTGCGAGTTTATCTGAAGCACAGCTGTTGAAACTGGCGGATTTCTTTACTGACAGCTGCTTCCATCCGCTGGTCATGGAGGATGAATCGATCTTCCGTACGGAAGCCTGGCGGTATCGCCTGAACGATCCGAACGATCCGCTGACCATTGAGGGTACTGTTTACTCCGAGATGCTGGGAAGAAGGTCAGTGGAACGGAACTCCTATTTGAACGCGCTTGGAGTCATGTTTCCCGGAACGACCCTGGGCAATGAACACGGCGGTGACCCGTATCATATTCCCGAACTGACCTGGGAGGCTGTCAAGGACTACCATGAAAAGTATTACCATCCCTCGAACTGCATCGCTTACCTGTATGGCAGGTTTGAAGATTATGCTGCGTTCCTGAAGCTTTTGGACGGTTATTTTTCGGAATACGATAAGAAAGAGTTCACACATACAGAAAGCGGCTATGAGCCGATTACTGAGCCTGTCGTTGAATCGTTCTCATTTCCTGTGGAAAAGGGAAGCAACACCGAACACGCTTCGATCATTTATTACGCTTTCATTTGTCCGGGCCTGAAGGAAGACAGGGAACAGGAGCTGATCCTGAACACACTGACCGACCTGCTGAATGACGATGCTTCTGTCCTCCATCAGTCTTTCCGGGAAGCACTGCCTTATGGCGATCTGCATTGTTATATTGAATTGTACGGACCGGATGATGCTGTCGGTTTCGTTGCCAGAAATGTTGATCCCGGAGATGCGGAAGTGTTCCGTCAGGTCGTGGATAAAGCGCTTGCTGACACAGCTGAAAAGGGTTTTCCGGCTGACCAGGTAGACTCTGTGATGACTTCGATGAGTCTGTCTGCTCTGCAGGCAAGGGAGGTCTGCGATCCTGTTGAAAAGGTGGTCCTGCCAAAGGTCGATTACGACGTGAGTTCCATCGAACCATGGAATTACGAGGATTTTGAGGACAGCCTGACTCTGATGGACAAATGGAATGAACAGGGACTGTACGTAAAAGCCATTTCCGACTGGCTGGTCGGCAATCAGTCAACAGCGTTGGTGACGACCTAGCCTGAGGCAGGCACAAAGGAGATCCTGGATGCTGAACTGGCTGAAAAACTGGCTGCCGTCAAAGCGGAAATGACCGATGAAGAGATCGCTGAGATCGTTGCTTATTCCAATGCTGACTATGAGTATGAAGATACAAGCAAAATGGTAGCGAGTCTGCAGGCTGTCACAGTGGAATCACTGCCGGAAGAAGCGGTGCTCTATGATGTGCATGATGAAACGGCAGATGACGGGGTCCGTCATATTGATGTTGCTGGGAATACAGAAGGCATCGGAACTGTAAAGCTGCTTTTCGACATCTCCGGTTTAGAACAGGAGGATATCCACTGGATCAATCTGTATGCCAACCTGCTCACAATGCTGGAAACAGAGTCCCATTCGGAAAGTGAACTTGCCATGCTGGGCAGACGTTATTTACATAACGCAGCCATCTCTGCTGATGCGTATCAGGATGGTAAAGACGGATATCATCCATGGTTTGAAATATCATGGACTGTATTGGATGACGATCTTGATGAGAGTTATGACCTGGTCCGGGAGCTTCTGTTCGAGACACGGTTTGATGATCCGGACAAGATCCTGGAAATGATAGGGACCATCCAGGCATACTACCGGTATGATATCCCGGATAATATTGAAAGTATTATGAAGGAACGCGCATTCGGACGTGATTCACAGCGCATGCGCTATAACGCGTACGCAGAAGGCCCTGAATATTATGATTTCCTCCTGACTGCTCCCGATGACTAAAGTCACGGGGTTCTCAGGAATTATCTGCTTTTCCGGAGTTCATCACGGTCAGAAGTTCTGACCGTATGTTAGCTCAGGCACTGACAGGATCCCTGATCTGTTGCGGAGCTGCTTCGTACGAAGGATGCTTCTCCAGCCCGGCCATTTATGACCTGCTGTGCATTTTCGCTTCCGCCTAACGGCTGCACAGTCAGTCAGCCGGAAAGTTTTATGAGTTATCAGCTCAGTATCTTTCAGCTGATATACCAGCTGAGTTTTCCTGTTCCCTGAAGTCTCTTCAGTTCTTTCTTCTGAAGGACGATGTAGTGTTCAAAGTCTGCTGCGCAGGACTCATAATCAACTGTATCCGGTTTCTCAGAGTTTTTTGAAGAATAAGCAGTATGTCCGGTTATAAATGCAGAATAGAGATCCCGCTGTACCATGATCCCTTCGACTTCAAATGTCCGGACACTGAGATCCTTCTTTACTTTTTCTCCCGTCACATGATTGATCTGGGATGCACATATCTTTGATGTGTCTGTATGAATCAGCTGTTTTCCAATGTAATGAAGCTTTCTGTCAAGAATTGCCTCAAACATTGACGGTGCGTGGTTTGCCAGAGCTTTGCCGAATCTCGATTTTCTGTTATATCTTCCGTTCTTCTGATTGACGGAAGTTTTCTTTGAACGTTTCTGCAGAGCTCTGTAGTTCATTGTTTCGCAAATAATGCACGTGCTTCTTTCGAGCATTTCATTAGCGAGTTTTTCGTGGGATTCCTTCAAGGAGGCTGCACGTTTTCTGTACAGCTCTCTTCTTTTCGCCCGAAGTTTTCTGTACCGTCCGGAATACTTCCACTTCAGTTTCCCTCTGAGGATCGATCCGTCATCTTTATAGTTTGACGGATTAGTTGCTCTTCTGCTTCGTTCCATTGCGCGGCTGATTCTTCGTATTTCCGCATCTGTTTCCGGTATTTCAGGTGCCAGCGCATGGAGTTGAACATGTTCCGATGACACTTCTGCCACAGTTGAGACTCCGATATCCAGCCCGGTGACCGTTTCTTCAGATCCGTATTCATGTTTCTTCGGAGGAATGCCTCGTAAAACAAGCTGGACAAAATATCTCGTTTTCCCCCGTATGGTTTTTCTTGTCAGACGGACATATTTCAACCTGTTATTGCGGATTGCCTCTTCTGCGTAGGCATCTCCCGGTTTTACAGCCACTTCATATTTGTGCTTTCTTCCGATATACAGCAGCCCGTTACGGTAATTCAGTGCAGAATTCTTTGATTTTCCTTCCACCGATGTATCATCATAAACGCTGTGGTGCCTAACTCTGTCTGCTTCATGGAAGCGTATCTTCTCCACTGCCCGGAACGCTTTTGTTGCCTGTTTCTGGCATTCGTCTATCCCGACAGTGTCTGAAAAATGATGCTTCATCTCCGCCGCCTTTTCGTGAAGCTGATATTCTGTATAACCGTATTCGATCTGTTTCTGATGAATCTTTTTGTTTCTCCCCGGAACAGACTTGTTTTTCACAAGCATCTGATATTCCGGGTCCATCTGAAGTCTGTGCAGTCTTTTCAGCGCAGTATCAAGACAGCCGTTATAGATCTGATCCAGTATACGGAAATACTTTTCAATAAACTCGCAGTCCTTGATATCAGCTTCCAGAGTAAGAACAAAGGATCTGGTCGTCTCATATCTATGCATGTTTCTGCTCCTCGATATAGCGGCGGATGGTATCTTCAGAAATATGACCGATGGTGCAGCAGAAGTAACTTCTTGTCCACAGGGAAGGAATTCTGCTCCTCAGCCAGGGAAACTCTTCTCTCAGCAGCCTTGACGACTTACCCTTCAGAGCTTTGATGAACTGATGAAGAGGAACTCTCGGGTCAAGGTCAACGAACAGATGAACATGATCCGGCATAACTTCCATTGCTTTAATCTCAGCTTCGAATTCAGAAGCGACAGAAAAAAGAATTTCCTTAAGGCGTACATCCACGCCGTCCACAAGTACAGGCCTTCTGTATTTCGGGCAGAAAACAATATGAAACTGGTTCTTATAAACCAATCCTTTTTTGTGCGTATAGTTATCTTTGATCATAGTGCTCAATTCCTACTATTATTATAACATATTTGGTATTAGATATCTATGATATATCTAATGTAGGCCCTATGGCTGTACAAATAATAAAAGGCGATTCCTCCCGATCACTGAAGTGACGGGCTTCCTCGCCTGATCATTGTGAGTACGGAAAAACTGATGCAGGATGATCCCGGCACTGTGACCGCTAAGCTTAAGGGCATCCGTGATGCACTGAACAACCGGACGAATGCTGTCGCTGTGTTTGCCGGAAATGAAGACAGCATCAGTCTGAACCGTCCTGTGGCAGATCGGTTCTTTGCTTCTTTGGGTGCGCATGATATAGAACGTGCCGAATATGACTTCACGGTTCCTGAAAAGAGTGAAGCACTGATCATCGACAGCAGCATTCAGTACAACCAGAAGAATATCAGCTACATAACGCTGGGGTTTGATGGCTACGAAGGATGGATGACCGTTGCGGCATATATCGTGACCGACTTCTATCTGAAGCCGCTGCTGCGTGACAGGTACGGTGTGTATGATCCGTATTGTGCCAACGAGAACACATCAGACGGTGGTATATACATCTGCACCTATGAAGATCCCAACATTGCCGAGACATTCGATCTGATCAGCGAACTGCCGGAAATGCTGAGGAAAGAAGAGATCGATCAGGAGACCATAGACAATTATATTCTCTCTGCCTATGCATACTTTGCGAAACCTAAGGGAGTACTTGCAGGCGCAATTGACGCGGCAGATGCAGTGCTGACGGGACAGCCCCAGGACCAGACACTGATCTGGATGCGCCAGATAAAACAATGTACCCCGGAGAAACTGATGAAGTGGGCAGAAATGCTTCAGACTCTCTCAGAAGAAGGAACGGTATTTACTGCAGGCAGTGCTGCAGCCATCAAAGCCGAAGCAGACAGGTACAGCATGATCCTGGACACGTTCGGTACAGGAGACAGATAACAGAAAACATTCAGGCAGATGCTTCAGATCATACGGTTAACGGAGGACTGATGTCAGGCTGACGGCCAGAAGAAAAACAGTATTTGGAGGAAACATGATGAAGAAAATGAACAGGGCTCTGATGAGGTCCATTACGGCAGTTATGTGCATCTCTATGATGCCTGGACTGTCTTCCTGCACGGCAGGAACTGCGGCTGTCAACAGTCCCGAACCGACCCCGGAAGTGAGCACTGAACCGGCAAGCAGGACCGGAAAGAGGATCTACTTTGCCGGACCGCTGTTCTCCCAGGGAGAAAAAGACTGGAACTTACAAGTCGTCAAAGTGCTGGAAGACAATGGGTATGAGGTCTTCCTGCCGCAGCGTGACGGGATCGAAGCCGCATTGCTTGAAGGAAAGAGCGAAAAAGAAAAAGCCCAGATAATCTTTGAGTAAAGATGTATCTGAGATCATGAAGGCGGATATCCTTATTATGATGCTGGACGGACGTGTTCCCGACGAAGGGGCATGTGTTGAACTCGGCATCGGGTATGCAAATCAGAAAAGATGCTACGGTCTCAAAACAGATACCAGGTCGATCGAGATCGATCTTGACCTGAATCCCATGATCAGTGAATGCTTTATCAAACTTTTCAAGGACTTTGACGGTGATAAGCTGATCGAACAGCTGGAACAGTATCTGTCGGAAAACGAGCTGTAGCAGATCCTCCGGAAAGCGGAAGGGTATATCAGGATACATTTGATAATGGATCCTCTTTAAAGATGATAAAAAAGGAAGCCCGCCGGAGAGACCGGCAGGCTGAATAACGTATATATATTATTTATTTTCCTGGGAAATACAGCGACAGTATTTCCATAGCTGTTTATTGTGTCATGAATGATCTACCGGTGGATATACATCCTTGTCAGTCCCGGTTCCCCATCACCATGCACCATACAGAAGAATTCCCAGCCATAACGTTCATAAAAACCGGTATGATCAGTGACTAAATACAAGGGTGTAATACCTTTGGCACGCATATCATCCACAGCCATGTTCAGAAGGCGTCCTGCGATCCCCTGATTGCGAAACGCTTTTTCAGTGTACACCGCGCAGACATTCGGCGACAGATCCTTACGGTCATGGAAGTCATTTTCAATGATCCCGAGTCCTCCAATGATCTGCTCACCATCAAGACACAGATACCAGCCGTATTCTGTTTCCTGGTTGAGATCTGCCGTCATGCATTCCAGATATGCTTCCGCAGGAACATGCCATTTTTCGTGAAACCATGCGGCTGCCCGGTCAATGAGTTCCGGACGGTCACGCAGGGCAGTATAAACGTAATTCTTCATATTGCTCTTTGTCTTTGTTCTGCATGATTATAACATTCTTTCGCAGTCATCTTTCCGCAAAGTCCGGTACGATCATACAGAACGCTTTTTATTTTAGGGTGAATTCCATCGGTGTAAAACGAATACCGTTGACTGTCTGCTCATGGCCTGTCGGTATAAAACCCAATGCTTTGTAAAACGGGAGGCCGTATGGCGATGAGTTGAGCGTGATCGTTCTGTTTGTGTGATCTTCACATATTTTTGCAAACAGGCCGGTCCCGATCCCTTTCCGGTGATATGCTCCATCGACAAAGAAGAAGCAGATATGGGCTTTCTGTTCACGGATCCCGAGAACACCCGCCAGAGTGTCCTGATCAAATGCGCCATAATACCGGATCCCTGCAAGGTATTCGTCATCATTCAAAGTCTTTTTGAATTCAGCTGTACCTTCCGCCTCATAATCGGGTGCTTCGTACTCGTTGAATACCTTCCATATGAGCCGAAGGGCAGACTCCTTTTCTTCTTCTCTAAGTGGCCGTATCATGATCGGCTTCAGATCTTTGGTGATCATAACGTGCTCCTTTGATACTCAGCCAAAGGCCTTACCTCACAGCCTTTGTCTGCGTAATAAGCAAGCATTTCATCAACCTTTTTTAAATCATAACTGGTTACACAGTCAGAGATGACATGTACGGTAAATCCTGCTTTGGTCATATTGAAACAGGTGGATTTTACACACGCTGTCGCATCGGCACCGGTGATATAAAACTCATCGATGCCATTTGTACGGATGAACTCTGAGAATGCTTCGCTGGTCAATGTATTGGCTTTCGTCTTGACAAAGATATTGTCCGACACAACTTTCAGCTCCGGGGCAAGTTCAGCACCTTTTGTGCCGGGTTTGAATGTCCGCGTACCGGCAGACAGATTGTTGTGCTTGATATAAATGACCGGGATGCTCTGTTCAACTGCC
Source organism: Solobacterium sp. (assembly GCA_017432325.1). Lineage (GTDB taxonomy): Bacteria > Bacillota_I > Bacilli_A > Erysipelotrichales > Erysipelotrichaceae > Bulleidia. The sequence continues at coordinate 12,237 of JAFRJJ010000018.1, forward strand.
AGATCGATCGCGGAGTTGATATTGTCGATAATATCCTTGTAGTGCTTTGTAATATCATTCTGAATGTCGATGACAATGAGTGCTTTACTGCTCATAACAACTGCGCCTCCGCTTATTCGTGATTCTTTAGATCAGAGTTTTCTTTTTGTTTTTTATAGACTCTGGCTGCGCATAAGAGATATGTTCCTAATCCGATCAATATGATACCCGGCCAGAAATAGCCGCCGTTGATTATAAATACAGATGCTGCATAAGCAGCGAGAGCCAGTAAAGGCATCCACTTCATTAACTGTTTATTCACACTTTAATCCTCCAAATGATGTATCAATAACTGAGTTTTTTTGTTAGACGGTGCCGGAAAATCATCTTCGGACTGCAGAAGAGTTATCGGTCGTATTTGTCAGGGAAGAATTGTTCTTCAAAGCAAATGGTGACCGTTCGTTCTCTAATTATAGTGAACGAGCGTTCACTTGTCAAGGCAGTCTGATTGGTCATTGATAGCTCAGAAGGATGAATTCTACTTCCGAGGGGTGTTCTTTCGTGTGAAAAAAGATATTATCTCAGGTGAAGAGGATGTTATATGGATACTGTCAAGATAGGAAAATATATTGCCGGTAAGAGAAAAGACCTTGGAATGACACAAAGACAATTGGCTGAAAAACTCGGCGTGAGTGATAAATCAGTTTCTAAGTGGGAACGCGGTATCTGTCTGCCGGATGTTTCGCTGTATTCTGAGCTGTGCAGGATCCTCGGTATCAGTCTCAATGAGTTTTTTTCCGGTGAAGATATTCCCCGGGAAAATATGATCCTAAAGTCAGAAGAAAACCTGATCGGTGTGACTGCCGACAGCACGCAGAAACAAAAGCGTCTGAAGGCCATTATCCGTATATTATTGCTTGTTTCAGTCCTGATGCTGAGCGTGTTCGGAGTGTTTGTGTATCAGAAGATCAGACCGCAGAACTATCTGGCTCCGGCTGCGAAAGACAGCTCGGAAATGGAAATAGTTAAACTTCTTGCCGGACCGGATGGAGCCTATATTTATACGTTTGCTGCATCGGAAAAATATAAACGATTGATCCTGTATATTTCCGAATATCGTTCAGGAGTACTTGAAAACAAAGAGAACATGGAGCTTCTTTTTGAAGATATGGATCCGCTCAGAAAGGGTGAGATCCTGATCGTACCTGATTTCAAGAGGTTTGTAATCAGGACTGTCATAGCGTCAGACGGTTCCAAGCTGTCAGCTGACATACCGGTTTTGGAAAATGTGACTGACAGAGGGTACTATGGAAGAAGCGCGGTCGGGATCGGTGAGAAAACCAATATCAGATATGACGAGGAACAGGTATTGCTGGCACTGATCTATGATAATGATGAAATGCGGATCGTGGATATTGACGACTTTATGAACGGACAAACAGATGCATTATCAGAAAATGACTATGCATATTTCTTCTCATTTAAGTTTGCAAAAGAATAGGACGCCAAAACGATTAAGATGTATATTGAGAACAGAAGCGGGCCGAAAAATGGAAGAACGAAGGATAGACAATGAGATCAGACTGATCCCGTATTACAGAAATGATGAGGCATCACTTCCGTGGTATCAGGACCTTGATATATGCAGACAGGTCGATAACAGAACTGAACCGTATGACTTAGGGCTTCTGCATGGTATGTACGATTATCTGTGCTCTCATGGAGAATGTTATTATATTGAGTACAAAGGAAAACTGGTTGGTGATGTTTCTCTCAGGGACAACTCGGAAATAGCCGTTGTTGTCTGCAAAGAGTACCAGAACCGTCATATCGGAAGACGCTGTGTCAGGGAAATGCTGAAGCTTGCCGCAGAAAAAGGCATGGATCATGTGATGGCGAATATCTACTCGTTTAATGAGCAGAGCCGGCATATGTTTGAGACGGCCGGATTTTACAGAACCGATGAAGAATGGTACCGGTATGATCTGTCAGAAGTACAGGAAGTAAGAGGTGAAAACACGATGGTTGAAAAAGCGGATATCAATGATACTGATGCACTTGTGAAGATGAGACTGGATTATCTGCAGGAAGATAACGGCTTTCTGGATGAACAGGATGTTACAGCTATCAAAACCGATCTGCCTGATTACTATAAAGACCATCTGAATAATGATCTCTTTGTGTATGTGATCCGGGATGGTCAGCAGATCGTTTCCTGCGCATTTCTTCTTGTTGTCCTGAAACCTATGAGTCCTTCATTTATCAACGGCAGGACCGGTACGATACTGAATGTATATACCTGTCCGCAGTACCGGCGCAGAGGCTATGCGAAGAAGATCATAGAAGCTCTGCTGAACGACGCAGAAAAGATGCAGTTATCTGTCATTGAACTGAAAGCTACAGAGGACGGATATCCTCTTTACAGATCGGTCGGATTTGCGGATGACAATTCCGGATATCATCTGATGAAGTGGAGAAACAGATGAACAGGGATTATTTTCTGACAACAGAAAGGATCGGGTTCTCAAGGTGGACCTCAGCAGACTCTGACCTGGCTGAACTGCTGTGGGGAGATGAGAAAGTCACACACTACATCTGCAGCAGCGGAAGATTCAGTCAGGAGGACATCAAAGCACGTCTGGAACTGGAGGTCCGCAATGATACTGAGCAGCATGTCCAGTACTGGCCGGTATTTGAACTGAGCACAGGAAAGCTGATCGGATGCTGCGGGCTAAGGCCGTTCGGTACTGAAACATATGAGATCGGGTTCCATCTGAGGCCTGAGTTCTGGCGCCGTGGATATGCCCCGGAAGCAGCCAATGCTGTCATAGATTATGCTTTTTCAGTCCTGCATGCAGAGGCGATATATGCCGGTCACCACCCGGAAAATCATGCCAGCCGCAGAGTTCTGCAGAAACTGGGTTTCAGATATATCGGGGACAACTATTATCAGCCAACTGGCCTGTATCATCCGTCATATGAACTTAAGAGATAACATATCAGTGTGATATGATTGATATGGAAAAACAATGAGGTGATGTATGGCGTCAAGCAAAGCATATCTGGAATTTATACTGGAACAGCTCTCTGAACTGGAGGGTATTTCCTATCGTCCGATGATGGGTGAATTTCTTATTTACTACAACGGCAAGATCGTCGGAGGCATCTATGATGACCGTTTTCTGGTGAAACCTGTCAAAGCAGCCAGGGAAATGATGCCTGATGCGGAACCTGAAGCACCTTATGAAGACGCAAAGGAAATGCTGCTGGTGAATCGTATTGAAGACAGGGATTTTCTCTGTGAACTTCTGGAAGCGATGTACGATGAACTGCCGCTGCCTAAGAAGAGAAAGAAATAGTATGCTGTACTGTAAAGATCTCCGGAACAGGCATTCAGATCGCTGCTACGGAGATCTATTTATGATGTTCCGGAATCGGCTCACAGATGAAAATGACTGCTGCGATGCAGAGTGTTATATAAAGAGGAACCTGATGATCAGTCAGATCAATCTTACTTCTGCAAATCAAGATTATTACGTACAATATAGATGAAGATGCGAAGCAGACCGCGGAAACCCGGATTTCGGAGAGGAGAAAAAGAATGCAGTATCTTAATATTTTCCTGACCCTCGTGATCGCAACAGCTGGTATGTACCTGTTCACAAAACTGAAAGTTCCGGGAGGTGCCATGATCGGTTCCATGCTTATGGTGGCGCTTTTCAGTATTTTTACCGGAAGAGCTGCAGTATTTCCGTGGTTCAAATACTTTGTCCAGGTGTGCTCCGGCATCCTGATCGGAAGTAAAATCAACAAGGAGACACTGGCAAGGCTTAAGGATCTCTGGAAAGTGTTCCTGGTGATCATCATCATGCTGGTTATAGAAACTGCTGTTTTCGGTATTCTGTACTTCAAACTGACAGACTTTGATATCGTTTCCTGTATGTTTTCAATTGCGCCGGGAGGGATGACAGACCTGACCATCCTTTCAGCAGAATTCGGGGCAAACAGCGTTGTTGTCGGAGTGATGCATGTATTCCGTCAGATCATGATCATCATGATCCTTCCGACGATCGCTGTCCGGATTGCTTCTCCGGAAGAAATGATCGCCGGTGACAACAAACGTATACCGGTAAGATACCCTGATATTCTCATTGCCGGGGTCTGCGGAGCGATGATCGGATTGCTGTTTAAGCGGATTGGGATCTCAGCACCGATCATGCTTGGCTCCATCCTGTCGGGTACTTTGTTTACCATTCATGTAAGGGAATATCGCATGCCTTCATTCTATTCTAAAATACTGATGACATGTGTCGGAGTATATACAGGTTCTATGGTCACAAAGACAATCGCTTCATCCATGACCCAGATGTGGATCGGAATGATTCTGATCATTGTGCTGATCCTGGTGACTTTATTTATCAACAGCCGGATTATCATGAAGCTGTTCGGTCTGCCTGTGCTTACATCAATGTACCTGTGTGCTCCGGGCGGTCTTTCAGAGATAACGCTGTTGGCTGAAGAAACAGGAGGGGATCTGCCAACGATTGCCGCGATCCAGACTGCACGAATGCTGACGGTTGTCATTCTCATTACCGGTATGGTTCCGTTTATGGAAAAACTGGCAGAACTGATCGGATAATGAATCATGGATCGTGTTACAAAACACCGGGAAAATATCATCCGTAGTTGGCAAGAGCCTGTCAAAGCAGCCAGGGAAATGATGCCTGATGCGGAACCGGAAGCACCTTATGAAGGCGCAAAGGAAATGCTGTTGGTGAATCGCCTTGAAGACAGGGATTTTCTCTGTGGACTTCTGGAAGCGATGTACGATGAACTGCCGCTGCCTAAGAAGAGAAAGAAATAATATGCTGTCAGGATCTCCGGAACAGAGGCATGAAACACCATGAAACGGAGATCTTTTTGTATGCATTGAAATCTGCGGCAGTATGATCTGATATGCTTATGTTTTTCTTTAATTAAGCAGACGGTCTCTGAGATGAACAGGCATCGGTGTTATAATGAACAAAAGGTTCAAAGTTCCCGTCATTTTCGGGAAAGCATGGAGACAGCAGTATGACAATCAGTACAGCCGATAAAAGACTGATCGAAAAAATGATGTTTCGGCTTCTTCCGGTACAGATTTTGCTGAGCGCTGTCGGAACGGTAAACGGTATCGTATCCAGTTTTTTTGCGGCCAATTATGTCGGGATCGATGCGATGACTGCAGTCGGACTGTACGGCCCGATCGGCATGCTGGTGACATCTGTCAGTACTGTGCTTGTAGGCGGATCAGCCATTCTGTGCGGAAAATACATGGGTCAGAATGAACAGAGGAAAATGCAGAGTGTTTTTTCACTGAATCTGTCGGCGTCTTTGATCATAGCGATCATCTTTATGGTCACATATGTCTGTTTAGGCTTTTTTGATCTGACAGGCTTTCTGACCGATTATCTGAGAGTGCGCGGTATTTTCAATAAATATCTGCTCGGACAGGCAGTCGGTATCATTCCGGTAATGCTGGGCAATTCATTTGCGTCATTCCTTTCCATGGAAAACAAGGGAAGAAGGACTATGACAGCGAGCGTGACATATATCATAGTCAATATTCTGCTCAACTTTGTCTTTGTCCGGACAATGAAGCTGGAAGCTTTGGGGTTGGCTCTGGCATCTTCATTCGGAATGTGGGTGTTCCTTCTGATCCAGGCAGAGGTCTTCATAACAGGGAAGTCGCATTTCCATGTCTCCAGAGGTTATCTTGACTGGAAGGAACTGAGAACGATGTTCCTGATTGGTCTGCCGGGTGCGGCAGTCAATCTTTACCAGACGATACGCGGACTGATCGTGAACAAGCTGATCACAGTCTATGTCGGAAGCGCAGGTATTTCCGCGTTTGCGGCAGTCAATAACTTCCTTGGCATCTTCTGGGCGATCCCTGCAGGTATGCTGGCAGTATCAAGGATGATGATCAGTGTCAGTACAGGCGAAGAAGACAGGCAGACATTGACGGATGTTATGCGCATCATGTTTACAAGGTTTGTCCCGATCATGTGTATAATCGTGGCAGGCATCATTCTGCTGGCAGTACCGCTGACCAGGATCTTCTACCGGGATCCTTCAGAAGCAGTTTATATGATGACAGTGAACGGATTCCGGATCCTTCCGTTATGCATGCCGCTCAGTATCATCGCTATGCATTTTACCTGTTACGGACAGACCTCCGGGAAACAGGCATTGGTCCATATAAACGCATTGCTGGAAGGGGCAGTCTGTGTATCGCTCTTTACAGCATTGCTGATACCGTTCATCGGAATGAACAGTGTCTATGCTGCCAATGTACTGAACGGCATTGTCAGCCTGCTGCTGTTCTTTGGCTATGCGTGCCTCATGAACCGGCATATACCACGCAATATGGAAGAACTGATGGTGATCCCAGAAGAGTTTGGCGTATCAAGTGAGGAACGACTTGATCTCAGCGTAACGACAATGGAAGAAGTCATTACGATAGCGGAACAGACCCAGCAATTCTGTCTTGAACATGAGGTTGGGGAAAGAAGGTCTTATCTGTCCGCACTGTTTTTGGAGGAAATGGCAGGCAATGTTGTCAGCCACGGTTTCGTGAAGGACAGCAAAAAGCATAGGATCGATATCCGTGTGATCCACAAGGGAGATGATGTGATCCTGCGGATCAGGGATGACTGCATTCCTTTTGATCCCTCTGAGCGTCAGAAACTTACCGGACACGATGATCCGGTAAAGAACATCGGGATCAAGATGGTATACAGGATGGCAAAGGACATCAAGTACCAGAATATTCTCGGTATGAATGTATTGATGATCACGATATGAAAGTGAGCAGACTGGAAATGAAACGAAAACTATGCACGATCGTTTGCTGTATGATCGTATGCCTGACAGTTTCCTGCAGTTCAGTCAAACACCCGTATACACAGGAATACCGGACAGGACAGGGAAACATCAAAGGAAATGTCGATACGGATGATTTTCTGAGACGCGATGAGCGTTTTGAGATAGGTGCTGATAAAGACGGCAATGCAGTCTTCAAGGATCCGGTCAACGCATACACAGCATTGCTGGAAAACTATGCTGAAGGACTGGAACTGATCCAAAGTGAAATGAAGCTTGAACCTGTTTCCCGGAAAAACTACCAGGATTACAAAACATATGGCTGGCAGGTAACATCCGGAACAGAAGAAGCGCGTGAACAGGCTCAATTTATATCCCGTTTCTTTGATATTTACGAAAACAGTTTTCATTGAAATGATAGAAAGGAATATATATGGGCTTTTGGATATATATGCTGGGTATGGAAATGCTGATCCCGCTCATCATGATCATTTTTGGGTACTTGTTTGCGCACAAAGCACCGGGAAAGATCAACTGGCTGTACGGCTACAGGACAAGGCGATCCATGATGAACATGGATACCTGGTCATATGCGCACCGGTATATCGGAAAACTATGGCAGGTCATGGGATCTGTCATACTGTTGATCACTGCGGCAGTGATGCTGCTGGTGATGAGAAAAGACAAAGACACGATCGGTCTGATTGGCATGGCGATCACAGCGCTTCAGATGATCCCGCTGATCGGATCGCTCTTTGTGACAGAATCTGAACTGAAGAAAACATTTGATGAGTCAGGCAATCGAAGATAACATAGATTAAACATATTTCAGAATACAGAAGCTGCCGGATCATCCGGCGGCTGTTTTGTAAACAGGCAGGGTACAATAACTAATAGAATCTGATGGAGGAACGAAGGTATGGATCAAAGAATAATGGATTATGTCACAGAGCACCGGGAAGATATCATCCGTGACTGGCAGGAACTGGTCAACCTGGAAGGCAGTCTCAGGGAACCGGAATATCTGGATATTGAAGCAGAATGGCTGAAACAAAAATTTACTGACGCAGGTGTCAGCTGCGAGATCGTACATACGAAAGAACATTATCCTCCGCTGATCCGCGGAGTGCTCGGGGAAGACAGACCGGGAAAACCGGTGATTTTTGCCGGACACTTTGATACGGTATTTGACCGCGGAACATTTGGCGACCATCCGTTCAGGATCGAAGGGGACCATGCCTACGGCCCCGGTGTTCTGGATATGAAGGGCGGCATCATCATCACACTGTGGACGATCAAAGCTCTTGAATACATTGGCTTCACAGACAGACCGGTCCGCATCTGTTTCTGCGGTGATGAAGAAGGCGGAAGTGATCATGGACCTGTGGAGGATATCTTCCGGAATTGGACAGACGGATGTATTGCCGGCTTTGACATGGAAACATCACCGATCGATCATAAACTGTGTGTAGGACGCAAATATGTCATGACCGGCAAAGCAGTGATCCATGGTATCAGCGCTCATTCCGGCAACAATTATGAGGCAGGCAGGAATGCCATTACGGAAGCAGCACATAAAGTGATCGCGATCCAGAACATGAACAACATGGAGCTCGGGACTCATATGAACCCTGCAGTGATATCAGGAGGTACCGTTGCAAATGCCATTCCGGGTGAATGCACACTGACTTTCAGCGGCAGATTCCGCTATAAAACAGAGATCGAAAGGGTGAAGCAGGAGCTGCATGAACTGTTCTCTTCCTCTGTCATTGAAGGGACAACTTCTGAATATACACTTACAGATCCGTTCGGAGGCTTTGAGACATCAGAACAGATCATGGGTCTCTGGAAGTTTGTCAATGATGTATGTGTGGAAGAAGGCCTGCATGAAGTCGGTCATGTATTCCTGGGAGGTGGATCGGATGCCTCAGGCATGGCGGAATCAGGAACACCTGTTCTCTGTTCCTGCGGTGTCCGAGGGGAATGGAATCATACGGATCGGGAATACGCTTCAGTCAGCAGTATGTCTGAACGTATCTGCATGTGGACATCCGTTCTTCAGCACATGAATGAATTCAATGTCTGAAGCATGAATTGAATCAGAAATAACACCGGGAGGGACGATCATCAGTCCCTCTTTTCTGATCGGAACAGCGGACTTTTTCCATCGGTTATCTTGTCCAGAAACAGGATTGACTGTTCCCTTAGGGAACGGTTCTACAATGACTGGGACAGATACAATACACCGCTGTATCTGTGTCAGGAGGCATACAGATGGAGAAAGAAATCAATACCATTGAGGATACTGCAGGATTTGTTAACGCAGAATGCGAGAGATGCGGAGGTGTGCTCCGTGTTGACCAGGAAAAGGGAGAAGCAGTATGTCCGTACTGCGGAGCGAAGTATGTGATCCACAAACCAAAGGATGTGATCAACCACAATACATACAATGTGAACCATGAAAAAAACACAGTATATGTACAGCATGGGAAAAAGGGACTCTTCCAGTCCGCGACAGATCTGATCGACCGTCAGCTGGAACGTGAACAGAACGCACGCATCAGGGCGGCAGAGCTGAGTCTGGAACAGCAGAAGCTGGATATGATCAAAGAAGAAAAAAAGAAGGAAGCCCGGAAATCATTATGGAAGAAAATAGCCTACTTCTTCGGATGGATCTACTGTTTCCCGATCCCGCTCACACTGATCATCCTGAAAAAGGATACGCTGGATAAAAAGAAAAAGAGCATTATCATCGGTGCCGGATGGGCCGCATATCTGCTGATCTTACTCTTTGCGGGAATGTCCGGATCAGATACGGAGAAGACGGCAGGAAAAGAAAGCTCTGCTGTACAGCCGGCAGCTGTACAGACTGCAGCAGCTGAACCGACGAAGGATCCGCTCAGCTACGAAAATAAAGTACAGTCTGATGATTTTGATACGCTCCAGCATATCACCCTTCAGGCAGGTGATTATGAACTGGAAATTCCCGGATGGCCGGAAAATAACGGATACTACTACGCTGCCCAGAATATCGAAACCGGAGATTTTGCTGAAATCTGGATCTACAAGAGTGATGAGAACGCAGGCTGGACTGATGATCAGCTTGTGCAGGGCCGCAGTCAGTACATTAAAGGAATAATGGGATCTGATGGCTTCCGTGATCCTGTACTGGTGGAAGAAGAATCGTTCACAGTAAACGATGTGGTTATGAACAGCGCTTTGATCCATACAACGGTCATCGGAAATAACAATAGTTCATTGACCGGACTGTGCCGCGCTGTCTGGTTCCTGAATCCGTCAGACGGTTCACTTATTCAGATAGCGATGCTGGAGTCTGATGACTGTAAGGAAGGTTATTACAATGATTTCTGGAAGAGTATTCAGACAGTCCGTTTAGCACAGAAGGATACCGGAACACAGAATACGCAGGAAAATTCCTCGGGCATGAGCTTTGAAGAGTTCAAGCAGAAGATGGATGACCTGGAGCAGTTCTTCGATTCCTATTGTGAATTCATGAAAACATATGATTCGTCAAATACAGCTGCCATGATGCAGTATCTGAATATGATGAATGATTATGCCAAAGCCATGGAAGCGCTGGATTCGATCGATGAATCCCAACTGACCCCCGAGCAGGACAGCTATTACCTGCAGGTTATGCTGAGGATCGATCAGAAGCTGCTTGAGGCAGCCAATTACTGAGAAACACTGAAGAATACATATTTTATCAACAGGCTGATTTGTCATATCTTAGTATGATAAACAGCCTTTTTTACATGCACTGCTGTCAGTTTTTGGATAATTAATACAGTGTTCAGTTTTTTACGATACCCTTATTGTATGTGAAAAGCCCCTTTGATATGATTTGTTAAGAGGAATAATCTTGGATCGGGAATCAAGGGGATCCAAGTGAAAGGCAAATCATATGAAGAAGAGTTACAGGCAGTTTTACCATGCAAATGTACTGTCAGGCTGGGCAAATGACCCGAACGGTACGATTTTCTACAACGGAAAGGCGCATCTCTTTTTTCAGCATTATCCATATAAATCAGAATGGGGTATCATGCACTGGGCTCATTTTGTGACAGAAGATTTTATTCATTGGGAAAATCTTCCGCTCGCATTGGAACCGCTGGAAGACTATGAAGTGATCTGCGGATGCTGCTCAGGATCGGCAATTGAGAAAGACGGAAAACTGTATCTGATGTATACGGCAGCTCAGCCCGAGCTTCAGAGGCAGTGCATTGCAATTTCTACGGATGGAGGAGTCCATTTTGAAAAGGATCCCGGCAATCCCATTGTAACAGCAGATCAGATCAGTCCTGAGATCGCGATGCGTGACTTCCGTGATCCCAGACTGTTCCTGAAAGACGGCATTTACTACATGCTCGCCGGGGCAAGAGTAAAAGATATCAAGGACGGAGAACCGGTTCCCGAACCTCCGGTAAGAAAAACCGGTCCGATTTCATCACCGTCCCTCGGAGATGTGACGGACATCGATCCGAATATCTACGGTTATGGAAATCTTGTCCTGCTGAAATCAGATGACCTGTACCACTGGAGTTATGTCGGAAAACTCCTTTATGACCAGGAAGAATACAGTGAGGAATTCTATCACCTGAACGGCGTTTACGAATGTCCGGATTACTTCGTGATAGACGGAGCGGAAGTCGTGCTCTCTAGTCCCCAGAACCTGCCGCAGATGGGTCATCTTTACCAGAACATTCACTCAGGGCTGTACATGCTGGGCAAACTGAACTTTGAAACAGGACGGTTCCAGGTAGACTATATCGGAGAGGTCGACAGCGGATTTGATTTCTATGCTGCACAGACACTCAGAATGCCGGATGGCCGGGTCATTATGATCGCATGGAAGGAAATGTGGGACCGTTCATTCCCGACGCGTGAAGAAGGGTGGGCAGGAACATATACCCTGCCGAGGGAACTGAGTATAGAAAACGGACGGCTCATCCAGAAACCGGTCAGGGAGATCGAACAGTTCAGGAAAAACCATGTTTCTGTCAAGGATGTCGTGTGCACAGACGAATGCAGGACGATCGAAGGTGCATCAGGCAGTGTGACCGAGATCAAAGCCGTGATCGATACAGGCAGTGCGGAAAAATGCGGGTTAAAGGTGTTCAGCTCAGACAAGCATGAAACCGTCATTTACTATGACAGAAAAGAAAAAGCGCTCGTATTTGACAGAAGCAGATCCGGGATCATGATCAAAGGAAAAGATACAGTTACCCAGAAGAGATATCTGGATATCGGCGAGCCCGAAAAGATCACGCTGGACCTGTTCCTGGATGTATGTTCCGTTGAAGTGTTTGTGGACGGCGGAAAGCATGTCATGACAGGCAATGTCTATCCGGATATCGATACGGATATCGAAGTGCGTTTCTTTGCGGAAAACGGAACTGCTGAACTGACAGAACTGGATAAATACGATATCTGTGTCTGAAAACAGATCATTTAAGAATTATATGTAAACAGAGACCTGCGGAAAGGCTGTCCGGAAACCGCCTTGCAAGCAGGTCTTTTATTAATGTGCCGACTTTATTTCAGTATTTTTAATTAAGTATATACTTAATTAAAATGATGGAATACAATACAGAGTATACATGATTCATTATCAATGGAGGTGCCGGATGGATATAGAAGGGATGCTGAAAGCATTGGGTGAACCAACGCGGTTCAGGATATTCAGTCTGCTGCTGGAACGAAAGCACTGTGTCAGGTCTTTGTCAAAGAAACTTAACATCAGTGAACCGGCTGTTTCACAGCATCTGAAAATACTGCGGGAAGCAGGTCTGGTCTATGGTGAGCGCTGCGGATATCATATACACTACTTTCCCGATCAGAGGGCAGCAGACTGTCTGGCAGAAACATTCTCCGGAATGAGGGAACAGTCACTGATCCTGGACCGGGATCCCAATGTCTGCAATTGTGAATTCAGGAGGAAAGAACATGAACATACTTGCTGATCTGTTCCTGACCTTTGCAAAGATCGGGTGCTTTACTTTCGGCGGCGGCTACGCAATGATCGCTCTGATCGAAAACGCATGTGTTGAGGAAAAAAAATGGATCACACATGATGACATGATGAATATCACGGTCATAGCGGAATCCACACCGGGACCGATCGCCATCAACTGCGCAACGTTCGTCGGTTATCGTCAGTCTGGCTTTGCCGGGGCACTTGCGGCCACGGTGGGTATCGTACTCCCGTCATTTCTGATCATTTTCGGTATTTCACGCTTCCTGGATCATTTCCTTGAGATCGCATGGATCGCCAGGGCATTCCATGGCATCAAGATAGCTGTCGGTATCCTGATCATTGATGCCGGTATGAAAATGCTGAAGAAAATGAAGAAAAAAACTTTCCCAGAGCTCATTGCAGGCTGCGCGTTCCTGATGGTACTCGCGTCTGAGATTTTCAGCGTTCATGTTTCTGTGATCGTACTGTTAACAGCTGCAGCGCTGATCGGTATTATGCGAATGACTGCAGGCGGGGTGATGAAATGATCCTGCTGGAACTGTTCTGGGGATTCCTCAAGGTAGGCGCATTTGCATTCGGCGGTGCATATGCAGCGATCCCTCTGATCCGTGACATCGTTCTTTCCTATGGATGGCTGGGTGAAGACGCGTTAGCGTATATGATCGCTGTCAGTGAAAGTACACCCGGACCGATCATGGTCAATCTTGCAACATATGTCGGCAGCAGTCAGGCCGGACTTGCCGGCTCACTGATCGCAACAGCCGCAGTCGTCCTTCCGTCGTTTATCATCATTCTGCTGATCACGGCAGCTATGAAGAATTTCATAAAGAATCGATATGTTCAGGCGGCATTGAGCGGACTCAAGCCATGCGTGATCGGGATCATTCTTGCGACCGGCCTGTGTATGGTCATCAGGAACTGTCTGCCCGGTTCCGTAATAAACGTTAAGAATACTCTGATAACTGTCATTCTCTGCCTGATGTACTTCGGAAGCAGGTATGTACAGAAGAAAAATATCTCACCGATCATTCTGATCGTTATATCGGCAGTGATCGGAATCATTGCCGGATAGCATGAAAACAGCAGGGTCTCAGCCCTGCTGTTCAATTGAAATGTGATGTTTCTGAAGATCTTTTCTCAGTCTGCCGGCATCTCCGTAGAATACGACTGCGTGGATGCCTGTCCGCATTGCACTTTCTGCATTTGCAGGAGAATCATCGATGAACAGGCATTCCTCCGGTTTCAGTCCGAATGTACTCAGTGCTCTTCTGAAGTATTCCTGATCCGGTTTCAGAAGCTGATAGTCTGCCGAGAGGAACACGTTTTCTCCGAAGAATTCGGATACCCGGTATTCCGGCCAGTATGTATGATGACGCAGGCTGGCGTTTGTCAGCAGATACAGATCATAGTTCCTGCTGAGCTGCTCAACCAGTTCATACATACCGGGGATCTCATCATGCGTATTGCTCCATTCGGAAACAAGTTCCCGGATATACGGATGAAGGCGGGGATCAAGTCTTTCTTCAGCACGCCTGATCATAATGGGATCATCTATGATGCCGCGGTCCAGCTCCACCCAGTCTGTACTGCCATAGACCTCACGTCTTAACTGCAGACGGTCATCCGGGTCAGTAATTCCGGTCCGCCTGACAAAGTAATCAGGATCGAAACGGACCAGAACACCTCCCATGTCGAACAATATGTTCTTGATCATGATCAGGCTTCTTTCTTTTTGAACCGGCTGAACAGCTTTTTGAAGCGTTCACGCGCGGCGATACGTTCACCGATATCTCTTCCGCCGACACCGTATACCAGATACAGAATGATGCCGGATACGATCATGATGAATACAGTTGAGGCACAGCGTCTGCCGGACGCATTTACATTAAATCCATACAGACCTTCTTCACGGCACATACTCTGGATTACCATTGCATATGTCGTTCCATATGAGCTGGCAAATGTAGCACCCATGTCATATTCCGTAAACAGTGTGTTGAAGTTCAGCGCGAATACAGCCAGTACACTCGGCATGATGATCGGAAGCTTGACTTTCAGGAACGTTCTGATCTGTGATGAACCAAGGTTTCTTGCGGCGTCTTCCAGTTCTTCGTCGATCTGGTAGAACGCTGCTTTGATCATACGCAGGGAGAACGGAAGCCTGACGACCATGTATGCAATGATCATCAGGATCCTGACACGGTCCGCGTAATAGAGATTCTGATCGAATACATACCAGATATCATTGCTGTTGAAGAAGACACGGTATGAGTAGCAGATCAGGATCGTCGGCAGCAACCACGGGAACAGCAGTGCATATTCCAGGACAGTTCCTGTCTTCTTGTGTTTGAAGATGTAATTGCATGCGATGACCACGATGACGCAGGCCAGTGCCGCAGCGATTACAGACAGTACAAAGCTGGTATGAATACCGCCAAGTGTTGCTTCATTGGAGAAGACACCGGAGATCGAACCTTCGATCGTCTTATATTTGCCGCGTGATGTCAGATACTGATAATCCTGTGTTCCGTAGTAGTTGATAAATGTCCAGTTGCCCAGGTCCAGGCGCTTGACTTTGATCGCCTGATAGGTCTGGAATGAGAACAGGACGATCATTACGACAGGAGTCATATAAATGATGAAGAGTACATATGCATAGATATGCATCAGTACATTCAGCACCGGATTATCGATCTTCTGTTTTCTCAGTTTGGCCTTGGTTTTGGAAACGGACAGATAATGTCCTTTTCTTTCATAAGAGGACAGGATCGTCAGCAGCAGGATCGTAAAGCAAGCCAGGATGATCGACAGCAGCGCGGCTCTTGCCTGCGGGAATGATTCGTCTGCGACAGAGCTTCCTGCAAGTCTGACGATCTCCGGGTTGATTGAGTCATATCCCAGCAGTGTCGGGGCAGACATTGCGCACAGACCGGTAATGAACGTCATGATGGTCAGCGAGAACAATGTCGGGATCAGTGTCGGGAATACGACTTTGAACAGTGTTGTGAACGGGCTTGCGCCAAGATTTCTGGAGGCTTCCACAGTGTTGTAGTCAATACCGCGGATCGCGTTTCTCAGGAACAGGGCGTGGTTGCTGGTACATGCGAATGTCATTGTAAACAGTACTGCCTTGTATCCGGAGAACCATTTCGGGTTGAGTGTCGGGAACATCTCCAGAAGTTTTGTTGTCATGATGCCGTCGCTTGAGTACAGGAACATATAGCCTGTGACAAGCGCGACACCGCTGTAGATCAATGTCGTCATGTATCCCAGACGCAGGATATTTGCGCCTTTGATATCAAAGTATTCAGTCAGAAGTACGATCGATATACCGACGATATTGACGGTAATGGTCAGTACAACGGCCAGCCTCAGGGAATTCCAGACGAATCTCGGCATATTGCCTGCGAGGAAGAACCTGATAACAGCAAACGGATCAACGTTTCCCGCAGCGTCCTTTACCGTGAAGATACTTGTCAGTGTATTCAGACACGGCAGCAGCATGAATCCGAAGAACAGATATGCGAAGCACAGGAAGCCGATCAGCTGGAGAGCCTTTTCGGTATTGAATGGTTTTGGCTGCTTCAATCTGGAAGCTGTCATACTCAGGCCTCCTTAGGCGGATAGCTCATCAGATCACGGGCAGAAATGACGATGTTGATAAAGTCGCCTGTATCATACAGGTTGATGCCGTCATTCTTTTCGATGATCTTGAGCTCCTGACCTTCGCAATCAATATAGTATTTAATATAGAGACCGTAATATTCCCTGCTCTTAACGACACCCTTGAGGATAACATCATCGTCCTTCGGTTCACTGTTGACGTGCAGGCGTTCCAGACGGATGTAATGATGCCATGCAGGATCAAGTGCGGCACCGTGTTCGTTGAGCTTGCTGACGATATTGTCATTAAGGCGGTTGATATCACCGATGAAGTTGCAGACAAATTCCGTAGCGGAATGATTGTAGATCTCGTTCGGTGTACCGATCTGTTCAATGTATCCTTTATTGAACACGGCGATCCTGTCAGACAGTGTCAGCGCTTCTTCCTGGTCATGCGTAACATAAATGCTGGTGATACCGAATTCTTTCTGCATGTGTTTCAGTTCAGTTCTCAGCTGGACACGGAGTTTCGCGTCGAGATTTGACAGAGGTTCATCCAGACAGATGATCTCCGGTTCTGTGACAAGAGAACGTGCAATCGCCACACGCTGCTGCTGTCCGCCTGAGAGCTGGGATACTGCTTTTCCAAGCTGTTCGTCACTGAGATCGACTTTTTTCGCAATCGTTCTGACCTTTGTGTCGATCTCATCTTTTTTCATTTTCTTGATCTTCAGTCCGTATGCGATATTGTCATAAACCGTCATGGTCGGAAATAAAGCATAGCTCTGGAAAACGATACCGATGTTTCTTTTTTCGATCGGGACATTGGTGATGTCTTTATCATTGACATATACCTTTCCTTCAGCCGGCTGGATAAAGCCGGTAATCGTTCTCAGTGTCGTTGTTTTACCGCATCCGGACGGACCCAGGAATGTGAAAAACTCACCTTTATCAACGTTTACATTGATATTATGAAGTGCTTCAAAGTCCCCGAACCTCACAATAATATTTTTTAAATCAATCATATGCTTTTTCCCTTCTCTAAATGTGAAACTTGCAGCGGGAGACCCCGCTGCAAGCTTACAAAACAACAATGATCTAAATCATTATTTGGACTGTGTCAGTGTAGCCCAGTCAAGATTATCCCAATCAGGCTCTGCCGGTGCATCTTTTGCGTCTGCCCAGTAGAATCCAAGGTTTGTCAGAATGTTTGTCCATTCGGAAGTATGAGCTGCAACATATGCTGCATAGGTCATATCTGTTCCTGCAACTGTGGACAGTGCAAAGTTGTCGAGTGTGTAGATCTCAGGAATATCGCTTCCGTAAACCAGAGCAGCTGCTTCTTTGTTGCAAGGGAAGGAATCGAACATCTCAGCCCAGGCTGCCTGTGTTTCAGCACTGCCGAACCATTCGCAGAATGCTTTGACTGCTTCTGTTTCTTCTTCACTGCGTCCTGCTTTGTCAAGGATTCCGATGTATTCAGCAATGTAATATGTACCATCGTCGATATCTACCAGAGCCCAGTTTTCCGGTGTGATCGGGTTGTCGGAGCTTTCAGCAGCAGCGTCAATCTTTCCATAGAGAGCAGAGCTGTAGAATTCTGTAACAGCAACATCACCCTTGTTCAGAGGATCGAATCCGTATTTATATGTGTCTTCGGAAGAATATACGCCGTCAGCACAGAACTTCCAGAGAGCTTTCCATCCGTCAACGGAGATTCCGCCTGCAGGGCTGGAAGGATCTGTGAATGCATACAGCATTGCGGAGTTGATGTTGGCGTTTGTGGTTCCGCCGACTTTGTTCTGACGGTACCACTTGTAGCCGCTGTCAATGACATCTGCCCAGTGCTTGAAATGAAGTGCTTCGCCGTTTGTACCGAGTTCATCATTTCTGTAGAGCATCAGAACGTTCTGGATGACGATACCGTAAGCTTTTCCGTCATACTTGTATTCGCCTACATCACCGGCCCATCCGGGTGTCCAGTCAGCAAGCTTCAGGTTTTCATACTGCCCGTCAACGATCTGGCCCCAGCGTGTTTCGTTAAGACCGAAGATCAGGTCTCCGTCTTTATTTTCGTTGGCAGCCTGTACTGCGGCTGTATCACCGGAAATGACGCTGTTGTCATCGATACTGATCGTGAAGCCTGCTTTCTTTGCTTCATTGATCAGCCATGTGGTACGTTCTGTTGAGTTGGAGTTGGAATAGATGCGGATCGTGTAGCCGGAGTAATCGACAGCTTCTTCTGCCTGTTCTGTCGCAGCCGGTTCCGGGTTGCTTGGCTCAGTAGTGGAAGCTGAACCGCTTGAGCATGCGGCCAGGCTTAAACCCATAGCAAAAGCCATAGCTAAACCAAATGATTTTTTGAATTTCATAGTTCCTCCTATTGTATGTGAAACATTTGATAACCTAATTATAGTTCTGTTTCAGCTAAATTCAATGAAACGTTTACGGAAACAATACAATTTAAAAATAAACATTTTTCAGTCAGATGACAAAAACAGTGAATAAAGAATCAAATGATATTGTAAAAATTTCTCTAGAAACAGGCAAAAGGGAGGAATAATACAATGAGTTTTCCGAAGAATTTTATGTGGGGCGGAGCGATCGCTGCTAACCAGGCTGAAGGCGCATGGCTGGAAGACGGTAAGAAACCCAACATTACGGATGTTATGATCGGTATCGGTTCCAAGGATCCCGGACTGAAATGGAATGATGAAACGGGAAAATGGGAAATGAATCTCGATCCAAACCGTGCTTATCTTTCTCATGAGGGAATCGACTTCTATCATAGATATAAGGAAGACCTTGCGTTAATGAAAGGTATGGGCTTCAATGCATTCCGTACTTCCATTGCGTGGGGCAGGATCTATCCGGATGGAAATGAAGAAGAACCCAATGAAGCAGGACTGAAATTCTATGATGATCTGTTTGATGAGATGAACAGACTCGGAATGGAGCCGGTCATCACATTGTCACATTACGAAACACCGCTGTTCCTCATGACTGAATATGGCGGATGGAGTGACAGAAGACTGATCGAGTTCTGGAAGAGATATGTTACAACGCTGTTCACACGTTATAAGGGCAAAGTAAGATACTGGCTGACATTCAATGAAGTCAATAATATCTGCAGAATGCCGCTGCCGAACGGGATCCTGACAAAAGATCCTTCAATGAAAGACAGACCGGCTGAGATCACAGAACAGGAAAGATGGGCCGGTTACTACAATATCTGCGTTGCCAATGCATGGACAGTGAAACTCTGCAGAGAGATCGACCCGGATGCACAGGTTGGATGCATGATCTCATCATCTTCAGTAGCGAGCTATCCGGTAAACTGCGATCCGGTAAATGTACTCGGCGCATATAATAATGCAAGAAATATCTCACTGTTTATTGGTGATGCCTTCTGCAAAGGAATCATTCCAGGATATGTAAAGCGCATCATGAGAGAAAAGAACGCAATGCCGGAGATGTTTGAAGATGAACTCAAACTGATCAAGGAAAATACAGTTGCCTTCTATTCATTCAGTTACTATATGTCGACTGTATATGATAAGGATGTTGTCATGAAGATGCATACAGGCGGAGCAGCCGGCGCAAAGAATCCTTATCTGAAGGAAAGCTCTCCTGCACCGTACAATTGGCCGGTCGATCCGGTTGGCCTGCGTTATATCCTGAACTTCCTGTATGACCGTTATGATCTTCCGCTGTTCATTGTAGAAAACGGAATCGGATTGATCGAAGAACCGGATGAGAACGGAGAGATCCACGATGAGTTCAGACAGAGATATATCAAAGAACATCTGCGCAATGTACATGAAGCGATCCTTGATGGAGTAGATGTCATGGGATATCTGTACTGGGGACCGATCGACATCGTATCTGCAGGTACTGGTGAAATGAAGAAGCGTTACGGATTCGTTTATGTTGACAGACAGAACGACGGAAGCGGAACACTGAACAGATCAAAGAAAGAATCTTATGATGTCTTCAAGGAGATCTGTGAAACTAACGGCGAATGCCTGGTAAAAGAGTGGGAAGCTGAAAACTGATCCATATCCAGACGGAGTCTGTCCTGAAAAGGACAGGCTTTTTCTGTCAGAAATACAGGGATTAACGTATACGAAAAAAATAAAAAAACTTCTTGCAATGAGGAAGTGATAGTGATAAATTAAGAAGGCACTCGGGAAAACGGGGTCGGCATCGAAAAGAAATTCGAAAGAATTGAAAAAAAGATGTTGACAGGTTTGAAGGGATGCGGTAGAATCTTGATTTGCTCGAAGCCGGAGAGGCAAGGGCGAGTGATCTTTGAAAACTGAACCAGAAATTAAGCAACAGACGTCAATAAATTTATTGAATTCAGTCTGCTGAGCAGACTGAAATACAGCAAAAAATAATGAGCTAAATCAAATGGAGAGTGTGATCCTGGCTCAGGATAAACGCTGGCGGCGTGCCTAATACATGCAAGTCGAACGGACATAGCTTGCTATGTCAGTGGCGAACGGGTGAGTAA
>JAFRJJ010000019.1 GCA_017432325.1 Solobacterium sp.
GAACCTGTGATGATGACCGGCATCAAATCGGTAAATCCGTTTTTGATGGAGGACATAAATCGATTCGCCTGGAGTTTGCCTGCAAAATTAAGCAGGCCGTCCATCAATTTATCTTTCATGGTCTATAGACCCCCTTCGATAAATCAAATATACGCAGAATTGTGTGAAATGGAACCGCTTTTCCGGAATTTGACACTATTGTTTCAATATAATTGCAATTAGAAAACGTTATCATGATACTTTTGAACCAAAATGAGTAATACTCATTTCAAAAGTATCGCATTATTGTGTGATTTTTAACCTTTCGCTCCTAAGTGTGAAAACACGTGATTTTCAGAATTTCAGACAGAAGGCAGTTATTTCAGCAAAGATGAAATGAACTGATTGATCGTGTTGTTCTTTTCGGAAAGAAGATCTTCCGACGCCTTTTCCACAAGCACTGCGATCAGTTCCTTCTCCAGCTTGTTGCATTTCCGGTAATTCTGCACCAGTTTCTTCTCCGCTGCAGTCAGCTTCAGCTGTGCGGAAGATGTTTTTGCGGTCGAAGCAGCAGGTTTCTTCTTGGCTGTTGAAGCCGGCTTCTTTTTCGCTGCTGTTGTCTTCTTCTCTTCTTTAGTTTCATCAATGATCTGTAACTGAGGCATGTTCATTCTCCTTCTTTTCTTTGATATTCAACGGGATGATGTGTCCCGGCTGCAGAAGCGATGCTGATCTGAGCCGGTTCCATTCCATCCGCCCGTGCGCTGACAGTGATATCTTTTGCCGGATCCGTGATCTTGATGATCACGGCAGCCTTACCGGAAAACAGCTTTCTTCCGGTTTCCGGTGACTGGTAAGGATCTGTATCACAGGGATCACCGTTATCCATGCCGATGATCTCTGCGCCTTCGCTCACATCGAAGAATACCCTTTGATCACAGTCATAAACTTCATTTCCTTCCGCATCATACGCTGCTGCATACAGTGTGATGAGTTCTCCGGCAGTATCAGAACGCATGCGCTTGTCCGTAAATGAAAGCGATGCGGCGCTGCCGTGTGTCGTGACTTTATTTCTGCCTGATACGGATTGGATCACATTGCCCGCTTCATTATAGGCCACCGCTTCCAGCGTACCTGACTGCCATTTGACATCCCAGGAAGGACAAAGCTCTCCATCATATGTCTGATATTCATAGCCAGCATCCGTCGTATGCTTTTGGGCATAATGCGTACCCAGCGATCTGCCGTTGAGGAATAATTCTACCGCCGATGCATTGGTGTAAACTGTAACCTTTGTTTTGCCGAACATATCTGTTTCGATGGATTCATTATTCCAGGCAGGCAGGATATGTACAACAGTCACATCATCCCGCCACTGGCTCTGGTAGAACCAGTATGAATCCTTTCTGATGCCTGCCGTATCAATGATTCCGAAATAGGAAGATTTCGGGACAGGTCCCTGACCGCTGACGGAACCGGGCTCAACACCGTTCCACGGTTCCGGTTCACCCAGATAGTCAAATCCCGTCCAGACAAATTCCCCGGCAATAAAGTCTCTTGTGATCACATCGTACCAGGCCTTCTGTGCGGTACAGCCCCATTCAACAGCTTCTTCATCCCAGGCAGATACCTGCAGGTGATCCTGGTCGATCCCGTGTTTCAGATACCAGCCCCTGCTGCTGAGCTCAGACGACGTTTCCGAACCGTAAAAGACACGGTCGGGATACGCGGCATGCAGGGCATCGTATTCTTCTGTCAGCGCGTAGTTCAAGCCGATCGTTCCGCCATGATCCGCCACAGCCTGATCCATGCCGTTCTGTACGTCACTGCTGCCGTCAGTCATGTTGTCTCCGATCGTTGCAGGCCGCTGATCGTCAGTCTCTGCGACCCATGTACACAGCATATCCGCATAGGCAGGATAATCTTCCGGAGCCGGTCCGATATTGCCCAGGATCTCATTGCCGATCGACCACATGATCACAGCAGGATTGTTTCTGCCTGCCCATACCATAGAATAGATGTCAGCCTGTGCCCAGATCCATTCCGGCCTGAGGTTCACCAGATGGTCCTGCGCGACTGCCGAATTGTAACATTCCGCATAGTCAGCCAGATTCCAGTTCTTTGAATAAGCCCATGTGTCAAATGATTCTTCGATCACCAGCATTCCGGTTTCCGCGCAAAGATCAAGCAGTGTCGAAGATGCAGGATTATGGGTAATGCGGATGGCATTGCAGCCCATTTCCTTCAGCTGTTCCAGCCGCTGCTTCCAGATATACCGGTTGTCCGCAGAACCCAGCGCGCCGAGATCATGATGCAGACAGACGCCCTTCAGTTTGACCGGATCTCCGTTCAGGTAAAAACCGGTATCCGCGTCGAATGCGATACTCCTGTATCCGTATGATGTACTGATGGTATCGATGACTTCACCTTCATACAGCAGGTTCATTTCCGCCCTGTACAGGACAGGATGTTCTGTATCCCAGACCTGCGGATCGGAAACTGCCAGTTCTAGTTCAGCGAATGTTTCTTCTTCTGCGGTGATGTTCCGGGAAGTTTCGGCACAGACCCTGCCGTATCTGTCATAGATGACAGCCTGCACTTCCGCATCTTTCTCTTCACCTGTATGGTTAACCAGATAGGCGGACAGCTTTGTTGCGGCAGATCCTGCGGACTGCTGATCATATTCAACATGCATGCGCTGCTGATCCAGATGTAGTTTCTCTTTGACATGCATCGTCACATTGCGGTAGATACCGCTGCCGGAATACCAGCGGGAGGAAGCTTCTGCTGTATCGCATAATACACTGACGGTATTCTCTTCTCCTGCCCTGATAAAATCAGTCAGATCAACGGTAAACGGCGTATATCCGTACGGATGATACGCGATCGCTTCTCCATTGACATACACCGAAGCGCGATGATAGACGCCTTCAAATTCCAGCAGGAACTCATGATCAGCGAGTTCGTTACTGACCGTGAATGTCTTTTCATATGTACCGGTACCGCCCGGCAGGAAACCGCTCTCCGCTTCTCCCGAAACATCGGGTGTATGCGTGATCGTCCAGTCATGCGGAAGTTCCACTTCGACCGTGTCATTTCCGTCTTCATGGAACTGCCAGCTGCTGTTCCAGAGAAATGATCCGGTACGATCCAGTGTTTCCGTTTCTTCCGCTGATGCATGCCAGGCCGGTATCTGCGCAAAACAGAGCGCAGCTGCTGCAAGTGTTTTGTAAAAGTTTCTGATCATGGCTCTATTTTATCAGACCGGCCGCTGATATACACAGCCTGAACGGAAAAAGAGTTCTACAGATTCATCAGGAATGATATAATGCAGTCAAGAGATTAAAAAAGATCATATAATCAATTGAATCAATGAAAGAAGAGGATATCATCATGAGCAAAAAGGATAAGAAATCTTCAAAGAAGTCCAAGAAGAACGCAGTCAAACCCGTTATACTGCTGAGCTTTGACGGCACCATCATGGATACCGAACCGGCTATTCTCGCAACATACAGACATATTTTTGCAAAGTATGACAAGGGAAGCGAATTTACCAAGGATGTATCAATGGAAGTTCTCGATTCCAGCGCTTTGGCAATGATGAAGAAATACTTCCCGGAACAGGATCCGAAAGCTATGGTTGCGGAATACCGTGCCTATCAGGATTATCATCTGAGAGATCTGATCCAGCCGATGAAAGGCGTTGTCGATTTCCTCATCTGGCTGAAAGAAAGCGGCTATAAGGTAGGTATCGTCAGTGTCAAGGAGCGTTCCGCTGTTATGGACCTGCTTGAGCACAGCAACATGGCTCAGCTGATCGACGTCGTGATCGGCAATGCCGGCGCAGGCACCGAAACACTGGCATCCGACAGCATCATCACCGCATGCGCGATCATGGACGCGAAGTTCTGCGTATTCATTGCCGACAGTGCCGTTGATATGGCGGCAGGCAGAGAAGCAGGCGTACTGTGCATCGGATTTGTTCATAACCGTGACAAGACTCCCGCCCTGCTGGAATCCCATCCTGACTTCATGACAGCGTCCTTCCGGGAGATCCGCAAACTGATCGAAAACGAACCGCTCTGGGTAGCATATCCTCTGACCGCCGAAAAGATCGAAGACGATTCGGACGACTGAACATAAAAACCAAGGCTGTATCCGTGTGTGATCATTCACAGCACAGGTACAGCCCTTCTTTTTTTATTCTTTGCCCGTCCAGCAGTATGTGCACAGACAGTCAGCCGGAAGACCGGTCGCTTCGACCATGTCATCGATGCGGTTGAAGCGCAGTGACGTGAAATGCATCTGCTTCCGCATGATCTCCAGCATGTTTTCATAGCGTTTGGAATCCGGATCCGCATAATCGTCCAGGATGACGCGCTCTACATCATCGCCTTCTTCCTGGGCAATGATGCGCCTTGCGATCAGTTCCATATCGGAAGTTGCGCGGGAGAAGCTGATATATTTGCAGCCGAAGAGGATCGGCGGGCAGGCAGGACGTACATGTACTTCCCTGGCTCCCCTTTCATACAGGAAATCACTCGTTTCACGCAGCTGGGTGCCTCTGACGATCGAGTCATCGATCAGCAGCAGGCGCTTGTCCTCGATCAGTTCCTGAACGGGGATCAGCTTCATCTTCGCGATCAGGTTGCGCTTCTCCTGCATGGTCGGCATGAAGCTGCGCGGCCAGGTCGGCGTGTATTTGATGAACGGCCTGGAATACGGGATCTTCGACTCATTGGAATAGCCGATCGCGTGTCCGATACCGGAATCCGGCACACCGGCTACGATATCGACTTCATTTGTCGTCATGCCGTCACGCTTCGCGAGCATCCTGCCCCAGCGGTATCTCATGTCTTCAACATTGATCCCTTCGTATGTGCTGGGCGGATAACCGTAATATGTCCAGAGGAATGTACAGATGCGGAGTTTCTTTCCCGGAGCAGCCAGAACATGCATGCCGTTGGGATCGAAGACGACAATCTCACCAGGTCCGAGCTCATAACAGATCTCATAGCCGAGCTTCTCGCATGCGAACGATTCGAACGTCGCGCAGTATCCCTCTTCTTTTTTGCCGATCTGGATCGGTGTTCTGCCGTACTTGTCTCTTGCACAGTAGATGCCCTTCGGCGTCATCAGCATAATCGACATGGATCCGTCGATCACGTTCTGCGCATGTTTGATGCCTTCCACAAGATTTTCACACTGGTTGATCAGCGTCGCGACAAGTTCTGTCTTGTTGATCTCGCCGCCGGTCATTTCCATGTAGTGGGTCTTGGAAGTGCTCAGCACGGTCTCGACGATCTCTGCCGCGTTGTTGACCCTGCCCACACAGGCAATGGCATACGCGCCATGGTGGCTTCTGACGACAAGCGGCTGTGGATCATAATCAGAGATACAGCCGATGCCCAGGTAACCTTCCATGTCCTGAACGTCATATGTGAATTTGGTTCTGAAAGGAGAATTTTCAATATTGTGGATCGCTCTGGTGAATCCCTTTTCCCCGTATACGACAAGACCTGCCCTGCGGGTTCCAAGGTGTGAGTGATAATCGGTTCCGTAAAATAAGTCAAAGATACAGTTTTCTTTAAGCGCTGTACTGAAGAATCCTCCCATCTTACAATCCTCCTCCGTTTCAATCAATGCGCAGATTATAACACAGGCAAACAGGCAGAAAAGACTTTTTTTTCGCTTCCGCAAAAAAAGACCGTGCATTTCATGCAAACGGCCCTGTATTTTTTCAATCAAAATTCTTCAACTTTGTTTTTGATCATCCATGTCAGCACTTCCGGAAGTCCGACCGGGATCTTGGAGTTGATCGATTCGAAATTCTTTCCATATTCACCGATCTCCACCAGATAGCCGACTCCGTCCGGCGTATATCCCATGACAAGGTGATGCTCATGCGGCTCGTGGGAGATGATCTGCAGTCCCAGTGAAGCGACCAGTTCACCCGGGAATACACCGATCTTGATCTCACCGAAGTTATATGCGCGTCCGATCAAGGTATCCTGCGCGTCAAACGGACCCAGGATCCTCTTTTCAAGCGATTCTTTGGACTGCAGGAGCAGTCTGAGCTGCTGCGGGTTGGTCTCTTCCGCGATCTGCTGTTCCAGCTTTACCAGACGTTTCTTCATGGTTTCCGGATTCAGCGTATAGCTGTACTGCAGTTCAACGGACTCTGTTTCGAAACGGTCGATCACAACATCCTCGAACACTGCTTTGTCTTTGATTTGGGCAGTGATCTCATTTGTCAGACGCAGCAGTTCGGAATAGTCCAGGGCAGGATCCTTGGAACGCTGTCTCGTCAGTCTGGTGGAGGAATCTCCGGCACAGCCGACAAACGGCAGAACAGGACAGCCGAACAGCTCTGATACTTTCGTCCTGACATTTCCCACCAGGTCCGTCGTCATCTTCGGGTTCTTCGGGAATACGATCGTGGAATGCGTCGTCAGTTCCATCAGAATGCCGATCCGTTCCCCGTTTAATGTATTGAGCGCGATCAGGTTGACATCCTTGTCCGCCGGCAGGTCCAGGTTGTTCCGGTTCCCGTAGCATCCTTCGATCGGCACGACGGCGATCTGCGATGTGAACTCCTGAAGCTGACCTTCCAGCTCCTTGAACATCTGTACCGCTTTGTCTGTATTGGCTTCAATGAATTCCATGTAGCAGTCTTCCTCGGAAGCCCCATGCATGGACACACGTGTCCTGGTCATCCTTGGACCGGAGTGCGTATGCGTTCCGTTGATGATCAGTGCATCCTGATCCAGTCTGTCTGTCAGGGCGGAAAGCTTCCCGTACAGGTTCTTGCGGAACACGTCCGGAATATTCCCGTTGTCCATGCCGATCCAGTACACATATTTTCCGTCAAAATCAAACAGCGTACCGGTCATGGTGAAGTAGTCATAAAAGTCATCCTTTGTCAGGGGAAGAGAGTCCTTCCAGCCCCATCCGAATGTTTCCTTACATGTTTCATCCAGGTAGATGATCGTTTTCATTGCTGCACGTGCTGTCATAAAAAAGTCTCCTTGTACAGTCCTATCATAGCGGCTGACATCAGAGACTCGGTTTCTGTTTTTCCGTCATCACTGAACGGATATTGTAAGGAAAGCTTTATTTCATGGCTTCGGCAGCCATAGCCAGAGCGCCTTCCTGGGTTTCCGCGCCGGCGAGGAATCCGGACGGATGGCAGAATACGGCAGTTTTGATGCCGGATGCCTGCTGCAGTTCCTCATAGCGCAGACCGTACCAGGATGCGGGCAGCGGATGTCTGTAGGATGTACGGTCATCGGAATTGCTGAGAGCGCACTGGATGTTCCAGCCGCCTCGTAATGCCGGTGAGATGACATACCAGATATCCTGTGCCTTGGGATTGCGCGACTGGGAATACAGAACGCCTTCCCATGGCGCGAACTGATCCATGATCATGATATGGTTGGCCGAATAAGCGATGCAGTTGAGGACATAGTCCCTGCCGTCAAGGCTGGAGATGATACTGTCGATGCGGTTGAGCAGGATGTCCTTCGCAAAGCTGACCGCATCCATGAACGCGTCATAATAGTTCATTTCCGAATTCCAGGTCGGATTGAAATCCTTGATCATCTGCGTTGCGGTGTATTCGCATCTTGCGTCTGACAGGATAGATTTCTTCAGATCATCCGAAAGATTCGGGATCCGGTTCAGGGCAAGCGCAACGGGATTGACGCCGTTGTCCTCGGCATCAATGCCAAGGACCAGGGAATTCTCAAGTCTGCGGTATACCTGCTCAGCATAGTTCTGCGGACAGTCCAGTTCCTCGAGGATCTCCTGATAGTATTTCCGCCAGACAAGGCCGCATGCCGCGTAGGGAATCTCCGTACCCGGGTGAAAGCCGTTGGCTTCCTTGCGTTCCGGAGTATGATGGTCAAGCTCACCGCCGCCGATATCAAAGATGATCCAGTTGTGGGGATCCTCCGGCAGCTGGGTATCACTGCCGCGCACGACATTGATCTCTTCGGCGATCAGCGACAGCATGGCTGCCGCAAATACATCATCCGCATGAAACAGTCCGTCATGCGTATATAAATTCAGTTTCCGATACATAGAATTCTCCGTTTCCTTATGTATTATACGCTCTGATGCGCTGTTCCCGGTTTATTTTCTTCCATATCCGCCAGTATGGAAACTCTGTACAGGACCTCTTCTGTCTGCGGACATTCCTTAGAAAACATCGTGATATAACCTTCGATCGACTGTGCCTTGGCTTTCAATACCCTTGCATGCGAGGAAACAAATATCCTGCAGCCGCCCCTGCCGTTTCTGGCCTCCTGGATCAGGTTCGCCCCTGCACTGTTGCCGTCAAAAGCGATCAGCACGGAAGGACGGCGCTTGAAGATCTCGTATGCAAAGCTCTTGTATAATCCGTGTCCTGTCGGTTCGATCGAGATACGTATGGAAAGACCGTACTGTTTCAGCTTTGTGATCTCGTGTCTGCCCAGCATGGTCGGTACGATCGCGAAGATCTCAAATTGTCCCCGGTTCTGTTCTGCAAGGTACTGCTCATATCCGTTCAGCTTGTGGCCGATGACAAAGAATACCCTGGCCGGGTCCAGACGCGCCAGCAGTTCATCGATCATCTGCCTGCCCTGTTCATTTGTTTTTGTGGTGCGTTGATCGTTGTTGAAGCTGCCTCCCGCGATTACGACCGGCAGTTTGTCTTCCGGCAGTTCCCGGATCAGGGCATCCAGTTCCACAGCGGTACTGTATTTCTTCGGTCCTGCCGTCAGATCGCCGGTGATCTGTTCTTCCCCTGCCATGCGCTCACTCAGCACTTCTTCCACACTGCGCCCGGCGCACAGCCGATCCATCTGTTCCGTTTTATAGATAAAGTCTTTTTCAGCCTGTGCCGCGATCTCTTTTTCCGCCTCGCGCATCAGCTTCATCTCTTCATGGTTCAGATCCAGCATCTTTTCCAGGGACAGCTGTTCGTCAATAGAATCCGTTCCGTACAGCGCGCCGCCGTCGGTTCCCTGCACACAGCGCACCCCTGCGTGAAGATACTGCTTCAGGGGATGCTTTTTCAGGCTGCTCAGGTTGTTCAGACGTACATTGGATGTGATCTGGAATTCCAGCACGGCATTGTATTTCCGGATATCAGCCAGCAGCTGTTTTCCCTTTTCGGATCTGAGGTTTGCCGTATACAGACCGTGTCCGATCCTGACATGCGGCATGTTCTGACCTTCTGCCAGCGACTGGGCAACACAGCGGATACTGTTGGCGACATTGTCCTTCAGACTGTCGTTTTCACCGGCATGGATACGGATCACAAATGTCGGGTCATCCTGCGCGATCCTGACGAGTTCCCTGATCACCGGCTGCAGCTGTCGGATATCGTTCATTTCTTCTCCGACAAAATCGCAGCCTGCCACGTACGGATCAACGGATACCGCCCGCAGTGCCCTCAGGTTGTCATGCAGGTAATCGGTATCGATCTGGTCCCTGATGAGCATCAAAGGGATCCTGCGGATCGCCGCGAGGAAGCGGATCCGTACGCCTGTCTCCCTGAAGACCGCAGGCATAACTTCGTGTACCTGCTTCAGCATCTGTACCGAGGCATCTTTTTTCACCAGTGTCGTATCGGAGATCTCGCAGTAGGAAACACCTGTTTTTGCGTATCCGCGCGCGATCCAGAGCAGTTTGTTCTGGAAGAGCGTATTCCTGCTGTAAGCGGGCGTCTGTTTGTCCAGTATCATCTGCGCGAGTGCCTGTTCGATCTCCCTGTCGCCGATCATGTCCATGTCATGCAGTTCGATCAGGTCATCTGCCGGAATACCCTTTGTAAACACATAACGGTACAGATAGACCTTTTCCAGGTTCGTGAATACCGCCTGTCCGTCCTTCATGACCGCCAGGGATGTCCTGATCCTCGCGATGTTGTACAGCGCGTCGGGCAGGTCATTCAGGATCAGGTCCGCGAAGTTGATGAACGTGTTGTCATCGATCTTTCTTGTCAGGTATTTGCCTTCCAGTGATGAGTTTTCAAACTGCCATGCAGCTTCGCTCCTGCGTTCCGACAGCTTTCTTTCCTGCTCCCTGCTCAGGCGCAGACCGAGCTTTTTCACATAGTAAAGCGGGTAGCGGATCTGATGAAAGATCCCGAGCGCGATCAGAATATCCGGGGGCAGGTTTGCGTTCATATGTGTATGCAGGTCTGTCCGGAATTTGACATCCTCCAGGATATATGTTTTGACGATCGTCTTCTCTACAGACAGCCGGTAGTCCTTGGTCTGTGACATCAATGTCTTTGAGATGGAAGGAACGGATGCCTTCATCTCGATCGTTCCGTCAGGGTAAATATTCGCGATCTTTGTATTGCCCATCCTGAAGATATAGATCAGTCTGTTGTACGCGTCGATATACGCCGGCACCTGCCCGCGGATCACCTTCAGGCCGTTCTCATCCCGGGACAGCGGAAGACCGCAGAGCCGGGCGAGATTTGTGATGAGGTTTCCCGTGCTGTGATTCGGTGTTTTCAGTTCATAAAACATGTCCCCGTCCTGTTTCAACAGGATCACGATCATGTCTTTTTCCTGGTCAAGATAGAAATGTCCAAAATATTCCATAAATACAGCACCCCGGATGTTTGCACTATATTATATCGAAGATGCACCGATTGTCACCCATGAAAAAATCCCGGCTGATCATTCAACCGAGATATCTTCAATACGGCGGTTTTTGTATTCCCTGTAGACCTGGAGCTGTTCCATCATCGCTTCGAAGGAGTATTTCCTGTTTTCCTGGATCTCAAGGCAGTCTGCTGTTTCCCCGTCCTTCAGTTCCAGGCTGATCACTACGGCAGCTTCCTCTTCATCACCGGTCAGACGGAAGACGCTGCGCTTCAGTCTGATCAGTACATGATCCCGGGCTGCGGTCATATCAATACTGACGGATTTGCCCTCTTCCAGCGTATCGGGAAGCCTGACCTCCCGGCACATCTTTTCAAACAGGCGCACCGCTTCCGAGAGGTCCATTGCCGGGCGGATATTGCAGGTACGCAGATAATCGCTCATTTTATCTCTGAGCGTATTGCCCTCCCAGGCATTGAAATCGGCCTTGTATCCGGGAGAGTTGATGATATCTTTGATAAATCTGTCCGAGAAATAGGTCGCTGAGGGACCGAACGGATCCAGCACGATCTGTCCGTTATGCTCGGTGACGATCCGGACGATCTCCTGGAATGACATGACGGCGGTATCGTGTTTTTCATAATCCTTGCTGCGCCTCAGGGCATCCCATCCGGAGTAGACCGGGAAGAATGTTCCTGTTTTAAACGTCAGTACCGGGATCCCGTAAGCGAAATCCGTATCCTCCATAAACAGATCATCCACATGGTCCATCAGTGACTTTTTCGGTGTTCTGCGTTCGATCGATACAAGGTATTTGCCGTACGCGACAGCGCGGAACATCTGATCGACGTATCCGGCGCGTTCCTTCATGTGTGAAAATGACTGCGCCATGCCTGCCAGATAGGGGTTTTCAACAGGTGTTTCCGCTGTCTGGTACGCATAGTGCTTCACACTCGATATGACTGTATACGCTTTGATCTCACCCGGATCCTTGAGCGGAAGGACGATGCTGGCAAGGATCTTTCCGGGAACCGGCGGATCCAGCGGATCCAGTCTGCATCCTTCTGCCGTGATCGGTTTGCAGTGATTCTGGTCGGAATACAGATACAGCTTGTCACCGGGTTTGACAATGCCGGTCGCTTCCCCGACCACGGTGTATGTCTGATCCGGATTGACATGATATTTCTCGGCAACCATGCAGAAACGGCTGCCGTTCTCATATGTTTTTACCTTCTGCAGTGCAGGATCATGCAGTTTCTGTACCGTGTAGGCTTTTGCCTGGTTCCACGCATAGATCGTTCCGGCACAGATCATCATGATATACAGTCCCAAAGAGAGACCGCCCCTGCTCTTCGGGAACCTGCTGTACTGGATCAGCCAAAGGCTGCACAGCATGCCTGCGAAGATCAGCGTTCTCAGCATGATCCGTCTCTGCAGTCTGGTGACCGGTATCCTGACGCCTCCCGTCATGGATCTGCGCATGATCAGGAACGAAACAAGCACGCCTGCCAGTCCGCCGGCACCTGTGATCATGATCATCTTCTGATCATTTGACAGGAGACCGAGGGCACACATGCCGAACAGCGAAAAGGATGCGTCTAGCAATAATACTGCGCTGAACAATCCTGTCCTCACACGGGTCATAATACCTATTGGATGAATATTCGTCTGCGGCTGGCTCATCTGGCGTTCTCCATGTAAAGTATTTTAGCATCATCATGATGGTTTCATTTGGATTTTACCCAATATTAAACATTTACATTGTTTAATTTGCAAAACAGCATCGTAAGCCTTCAATTGTCATTCCTGCTGTATAATAAGCGTAAGAAAAAGAGGTCGGTATGATGAAGATCAGAAAAGCAGAACCGGATGATCTTACGAGAATGATGGAGATCTATGTTTCTGCCAGAACATTCATGGCGGAACACAGAAACCCTGACCAATGGGGAGCGACCGGCTATCCGCAGGAAGAAGTGCTTCTGGACGATATCCGCCGCGGCAGGAGCTATGTCTGTGTCAGGGATGACGGACATATCATAAGCACATTCTGTTTTCTCATCGAACAGAACGGGATACCGTCTGACCGTGACTTTATGGAAGGCGGCTGGCTGGACAGCAGTCCCTACGGCATCATCCATCGTCTGGCTTCAGACGGATCTCAGAAAGGTACCGGTACATTCTGCCTGGAATGGGCGCTGGAACAATGTCCGCATATGAGGGTGTATACACATACCGCAAATGCCCCGATGCGCGGTCTGCTTGTCAAACAGGGATTCACGCAGTGCGGGATCCTTCATGTACAGCGCGATCCGTTTCCCAGGGCAGCGTATGAAAAACTCCCTGATCCGGAAACATAAAAACAGATGAACAGTATTCAAATAGTTCATCAGTCTTTCTGATTATTTTAGTAACACAGAGGTAAACAGCAAAAAAAATGACTTTTTCAAGTCATTTTTCTTTTATGGTGCGGATGACAGAATTCGAATCTGCACGAGTCGCCCCACTGACCCCTGAAATCAGCGCGTCTACCAGTTCCGCCACATCCGCATTGCATGAATTATGATATCACAGATTTATCGGATGTCCAGCATTATTTTTTATTTTTTTGAGCGGACCATGTCACTGCTTTTTGATGGCTTTCCGAATATCCCGTCTTTAGAATTTAGCACCATGAAAGTTTAGAAGCTGGACAGCGCAGGAATACACACAAGCCCTTTTGTACAAAGGGTTTTTATTGTGTCGAAATATCTTGACAAATTTGTTTTTAGGTATTGACAAAAATGGTGTA